>NZ_JBEZZW010000008.1:0-230664 GCF_040639415.1 Micromonospora sp. NPDC023888
GATGAACGTCCACGATTCCGAGCGCATCTCCGGCCTGCTCGAACAGGCTGGCTACGTACGCGCGGTGCCCGCCGACGACACCCCGGACATCGTCGCCAATCGGTTCGTGCTTGTGAGTCCTGGCTGCCCTGCGCGGCCGGTGACAGCGCCGACTTCGGCGCCCTCCCTCGACACGTGCCGCGTCGAGGAAGGCTTCCGCATGACCACAGTTATTCCTTCTTTCGCTCATACCGGTCTGGCGCCGGCGCTGCTCACCGCGCTGACCGCGCAGGGCATCACCGAGCCGTTCCCGATCCAGACGGCGACGCTGCCCGACTCGCTCGCCGGCCGGGACGTGTTGGGCCGGGGTCGTACCGGCTCCGGCAAGACCCTCGCCTTCGGGCTCCCGCTGCTGTCCCGCACCGCCGGCCGTAAGGCCCGGCCGGGCCGCCCGCTGGCCCTGGTGCTGGTGCCGACCCGTGAGCTGGCCCAGCAGGTCACCACCGCGTTGGCCCCGTACGCCCGCGCCGTCGGGTTGCGCTGCGCCACCGTCGTCGGCGGGCTGTCGTTGCAGCGGCAGGCGGACGCCCTGCGCGCCGGCGCCGAGGTGGTCGTGGCCACCCCCGGGCGGCTGCACGATCTGATCAACCGCGGCGACGCCCGGCTGGACCAGGTCGAGATCACCGTGCTGGACGAGGCCGACCAGATGGCCGACATGGGCTTCCTGCCGCAGGTCACCAAGCTGCTGGAGCAGGTCGCGCCGCAGGGGCAGCGGATGCTCTTCTCCGCCACCCTGGACGGCGGCGTGGACCGGCTGGTCCGCCGCTTCCTGAGCAACCCGGTCACCCACTCGGTCGACCCGGGCACCGCCACGGTCACCGCCATGACCCACCACGTGCTGCACGTCGACGCCGCGGACAAGCCCGACGCGCTGACCCGGATCGCCGCCCGTGAGGGCCGCACCATCCTGTTCATGGGCACCAAGCACCGCGCCGACCGGCTCGCCCGCCAGTTGCTCTCCAAGGGCGTCCGCGCGGCCGCACTGCACGGCGGCAAGTCCCAGCCGCAGCGCACCCGCATCCTGGAGCAGTTCCGCAACGGCCAGGTGACCGCTCTGGTGGCCACCGACGTGGCGGCCCGGGGCATCCACGTGGACGGCCTGGACATGGTGGTCAACGTGGACCCGCCGGCCGAGGCGAAGGACTACCTGCACCGCGGCGGCCGGACCGCGCGGGCCGGCGAGTCCGGTTCCGTGGTCACCCTGGTCCTGCCCGAGCAGCGCCGGGACGTGTCGCGGCTGATGGCGGTTGCCGGCATCCGACCCGAGTCGGTCCAGGTGCGTCCGGGTGACGGGGCGCTGGCCCGGGTGACCGGTGCCCGCGAGCCGTCCGGTGTGCCGGTGACCATCGTCGCCCCGCCGGCGCCGGCTGGTCGGGTCCGCACCGGTGGCGCAACGGTCGCCGACGGCGCCGGGCGTCCGGCCCACCGCGCGTCGGGTCGGTCGCGTCGCCCGCGTCGCCCGCGTACCGTCTGATCTTCTGCGCGTCGACCGACCCGCCCCGCTTCGGCGTGGCGGGTCGGTCTGTCTGCGGTGGGTGGCGCGGTGGCAGGCGCCCGGCCGGCCGGGCGCGAGCGACCGACACCTCCTGACCGCGCCTTTGCTCTGCACCCCGATAGGCACCGGTCGCAGACCGTAGCCGTCGCGTCCGCGGGTGCAGAGCAAAGGCGGCGAGCACGGTGTCCGCTCCTCCTGGCCGGCCACGCCGCTCATTCGATACGGCGACCACACCGCTCAATCGGTAGGCCGACCAAACAAACCGCTCAGTCGGTTATCAGCCTCGGCTGGGTCGGCTGGCCGATTGTGCCCCGGCTGTCCGTGCCCGAAGCTGTCCAGCGGGGGAGAGTCGGGCGGGGGGCTCGGCTCGGGAGGGGTGACCATGGCGGGCGAAGCCGGCTCGGGCGCACTGCGCGAACTGATCCTGGTGGTCGCGGTCGCGCTCGCCGGCCTGGTGCTCGCCATGGTCGCGGCCTTCGTACCCTGGCACGCCACCCCGGCGGGTAACGCTCCCGCCAGCCTGGTGGAGCTGCGCGGCCCCGAGGACCCGGGTCTCGGCCCGGTGGTCGTACACGTGGGCTGAGCGGTGGCCGGTCGACTGGTGCAGGCCAGCGGCAGGCCCGGTCAGGATCCGTACGAGGTGTGGTCGGGTCGGCGGGGCACCGACCCGACCACATCGCCTCCGCCGGTTCAGGTGGTGGGGGCGTGGTCGGTCGAGTGGTGGGTGAGCAGGTTGGCAAGGGTGGTGCTGTCGACCACCGTGGCGATCGCCCCGTGCACCGCCAGCCAGACGTCGGTCAGGCCCGCGGCCACTCCGTGGTAGCCGGCGCGCTCGGCCGGCAGACCGCGCACCGTGGTGAGCGAACCGCCGACCGCGCGCAACACGTCCCCGACGGTGATCTCGTCGGCTGGGCGGGTCAGGGCGTACCCGCCGTCGGCGCCGCGATGACTGTGCAGCAGACCAGCCCGGCGCAGGTCGAGCAGGATGCCCTGGAGGAAGCTGAGCGGGATGTCCTGCACCTCGGCCAGGCTGGCCGCCTTGACCAACTCGCCGCCACCACCACCGGCGGCGACGGCGAGCATCGCCCGGAGCGCGTAGTCGCTGCGCGCGGAGACGTACACCGCTCAGTTGCCCGCCTGGTCGAGCACGCCCCAGCGGCGCCGGATCGCCTTGTCCGCCGCGCCGAACGCGGCGTCCACGCCGAGACCGAGCACCAGGATGACGATCATCGTGGAGAGCAGCCAGGGTGCGTCGGACAGTTCGCGGGAGTAGGTCAGTTGGGCGCCGAGTGAGGTCTGCGAGATGCCGACCACGATCAGCTCACCGGCCATCAGGCTGCGCCAGGAGAACGCCCACCCCTGCTTGAGGCCGGCGACGATCGCTGGCAGGGCGGCCGGTGCGATGACGTACCGGTAGAGGTTGAGCCCGCGGGCACCCAGGTTGCGACCCGCGCGCAGCAGCAGCGGTGGCACATAGTCCACACCGGAGATCACCCCGTTGGCGATGGACGGCGCGGCACCGAGGACCACCACGAAGAAGATCGCCTTCTCGCTCAGCTCGAACAGCAGGATGGCAAGCGGGAACCAGGCGATCGACGGCATGGTCTGCAACGCTGTGATCATCGAGCCGATGGCGGCCCGGAGCACCTTGGAGCGGGCCACCGCCAGGCCCAGCAGCAGGCCGACGGCGACCGAGAAGACGTACCCGACGGCGGCCCGGCGCAACGTGGTGACCAGGCCCTCCCAGAGCTGTGGGCCCTGGGCCTGGGCGATCAGCTCACGGCCGACTGCCAGCGGCCCCGGCAGCGAGTACGGCGGCTTCCACCCGGACCAGACCACGAGCTGCCAGGCCGCGATGGCGATGGCGAGCGCCGCCAGCTTGGGCCAGGTGGCCGCCCAGAACCGGGCGCCCCGGGAGACCTCCTTGTCCCGGCCGGCGATGTCCAACGCGTCCAGGCCGGAGATCTGCGCGTCGGTACGCGCCGAGCCGGTGAGGATGTCACTGGCCATGGCGGCCCACCTCCGTACGGAGCCGCTCGGTGACCTCGGCGGCGATGGCGGCGACCTCGGGAGAGTCGATCCGTCGTGGGCGCGGGATGTCCACCTCGGCGGAGTAGATGATCCGACCGGGGCGGCTGGAGAGCAGGATGATCCGGTCGGCCAGTCGAGCGGCCTCGCGGACGTTGTGCGTCACGAAGAGCACCGAGAGCCTGCGTTCGGACCAGATCCGTTCCAGCTCGTCGTGCAGGATGTCCCGGGTCATCGCGTCGAGTGCGCCGAACGGTTCGTCCATCAGCAGCACCGGGGTGTCCAGGGCCAGCGTGCGGGCCAGCGCGACCCGCTGCCGCATGCCACCGGAGAGCTCGTGGGGGCGCTTGCGGCCGAAGTCGGCCAGGTGCACCGTGCGCAGCAGCTCGGCCACCCGCTCGCGGCGCTCGGCCCGGGGGAGTCGGCGTAGCTTCAGCGGCACCTCCACGTTGCCCTCGACGGTCAGCCAGGGAAACAGCGCCGGTTCCTGGAACATCAGCCCCGGGTTGGCGTCGCCGGCCAGCCCGATCTGCCCGCCGCTGGGCCGGTCCAGCCCGGCGACCAGGTTGAGCAGGGTGCTCTTGCCGCAGCCGGACGCGCCGACCAGGCAGACGAACTCGCCGGGCGCGACGTCCAGCGACACACCGTCGAGAGCCAGGACGGCGCTCGTTCCCCGTCCGTACACCTTGGTCACGCCGGAGAGCGCGACCGCGGTGGTCGCGCCCTGCGGCGTCGTCGTGGTCGACGTCATGGCTGGACGACCTCGGGCTTGCCCTGCGCCTTGAGGGCCTTGTTGAGGTACGTCAGATCGTAAAGGCCCTTGAGGTCGACCGGTTCGGTCAACTTGACCTCGACGGCGTGGTCGAGGCCCGCCTTCAGCGAGGAGGGGATGGGGTCGTTCGTGAATTCAAGCGTCGGCCACGCCTGCTTGATCAGCTTCAGGTCCAGCGGCTTTCCGGTGATCTTGCCGATCGCGTCGGAGATGGCCTGTTGGGCCTCCTCGGGCTTGCTGTTGACGAACTCGTTGGCGGCCACCTGGCCGTCGACGAGCTTCTGCACCACGTCCGGGTGCGCCTTGAGGAACTTCGTGCTGACCAGCAGGTTGGTGATGACGAACTTCTTGTCCGGCCACAGGTCGCGCTCGTCGACAAGCACCTTGCCGCCGGCGTTGAGCAACCGGGAGACGAACGGCTCGGGCACCCAGGCGCCGTCGATCGCGCCACTGTTGAACGTCTCGACCGTCTGGGCGTTCTCCTGCGGCACGATCTTGACGTCGCCGCCACCCTCCTTGGTGGTGGTCAGACCCTGCTGCTTGAGCCAGTAACGGATCGCCACGTCCTGGGTGTTGCCCAGTTGCGGGGTGGCGATCTTCTTGCCCTTCAGGTCCTGGGCGCCGGTGATGCCGGGCTTGACCACGAGCGCCACGCCGCCGGAGGCCGCGCCGGAGATGACCCGGACGGCTTCGCCCTTGGACTTGGAGAAGGCGTTGACCGTCGGGTTCGGACCGATGTAGGTGGCGTCCAGCGCGCCGGAGAAGATGGCCTCGATGGCGGCCGGGCCGGCGTTGAAGGTCTTCGGGTCCAGCTTGACGTCCGCGCCGAGCTTTTCGGCGAAGATGCCCTTCTCCACGCCGACGACCGCCGGCGCGTGGGTGATGTTGGGGAAGTAGCCGAGACGCAGCGTCACCGGGCCGCCGGAGCCGCCACCCGAGCCATCGCTGTCGTCGCCGCACGCGGCGGTGCTGCCCACAGTCGCCGCCCCGAGGGCGGCAAGAGTGGCCAGGGTGACCAACCGGCGCAAGGGGAGCCGTCTCATCGTCCATCCAATCCGCAGTATTCCTACTTAGTTGGTAGGAAGAGTGGGCCAGGCCGTGGTCAGCGTCAAGGGCCATCCACATGCCGGGATGCGGTGTCTCAGTTATGTCGGTATTTCCTACCAGCTTGCTAGGGTAATCGGCACTCGGTGATCGGCAGAGAGGCGACGACGCGATGACCTTCCACTGGTTCCTGCCCACCTCCGGCGACGGCGACCAGGTCGGCGCCGCCACCGTCACGGCGGGTGCCGCCCGGCACGACCGCGCCGCCACAGTGGCGTACCTGGCCGAGGTCGGCCGGGCCGCCGAGACGCACGGCTTCACCGCCGTCCTCACACCCGTGGGCGCCGGCTGCCCCGACCCGTGGATCGTCTGCGCGGCGATCGCCCAGCACACCGAGCGGCTCGGCATGCTTGTCGCCGTCCGGGCCGGCTTCGCGCTGCCCACCCTGATCGCCCAGCAGGCCGAGGCGTTCCAGGCCGTCTCCGGTGGCCGGCTGTCGCTAAACATCGTGACCGGCGGCGATCCCGCCGAACAGCGGGCGTACGGCGACTTCCTCGGGCACGACGACCGCTACGCGCGCACCGCCGAGTTCATCGAGGTGCTCCGCCGCGCCTGGGCCGGACGGCCCTTCGACTACACCGGTACGCACTACCGGGTCGACGGCGGCGGCCTGGCCACCCCGCTCGCCGAGCAGCCACCTGTCTACTTCGGGGGCGCGTCCCCGGCCGCCGAGACGGTGGCCGCCCGGCAGGCCGACGTCTACCTGATGTGGGGTGAGCCGCAAGCGTCGATAGCGGCCCGGGTGACCCGCATCCGGGGCCGCGCCGCCGAACACGGCCGCACCCTGCGCACCGGCCTGCGGCTGCACGTCATCGCCCGGCCCACGAGCGCCGAGGCCTGGGCGGAGGCCGACCGGCTGCTGGCCGGGATGAGCACGCAGCGGATCGTCGCCGCCCAGGCCAGATTCCGCCGGATGGACTCCGTCGGACAGGCCCGGATGACAGCGCTCAACGCCGGCCGCACCGACGGGCTCACCGTCGCACCGAACCTGTGGGCCGGTGTCGGCCTCGTCCGCGAGGGTGCCGGCACCGCGCTGGTCGGCAGCTACGCCGAGGTGGCGGCCCGGATCGACGAGTACGCGGCGCTCGGCGTCGACGAGTTCGTCCTCTCCGGCTGGCCGCACCGGGAGGAGGCCGAGCGGGTCGGCGCCGAGGTGCTGCCCCTCGTCACCGCCCCGGTTTCGGCGGCTCCGCTGAGGTCGCGGGTGGTGGGGGTGCCGACGCGCTAGGGTCGACTCCGTGCCTGCGCGGAGATCCAGAATTCCAGCGACGAAGTATCCGGTCGAGCGGTTCACCCTCGACAACGGCCTGCGGGTGGTGCTCACCCCCGATCGCAGCGCCCCGGTGATCGGGGTGGCGGTGGTCTACGACGTCGGCATCCGCTCCGAGCCGGAGGGACGCACCGGCTTCGCCCACCTCTTCGAGCACCTGATGTTCCAGGGCTCGGAGAATCTGGAGAAGCTGGCCCACTTCCGGCACGTGCAGGGGGCGGGTGGGACGTTCAACGGCTCCACCCACCTGGACTACACCGACTACTTCGAGACGCTGCCGAGCAACGCGCTGGAACGCGCGCTGTTCCTGGAGGCGGACCGGATGCGCGGCCCCCGACTGACCGAGGAGAACCTGCGCAACCAGGTCGACGTGGTCAAGGAGGAGATCCGGGTCAACGTGCTCAACCGGCCGTACGGCGGTTTCCCCTGGTTGACCCTGCCACCTGTCATGTTCGACACCTTCCCGAACGCGCACGACGGCTACGGCTCCTTCGACGACCTGGAGTCGGCGACCGTCGCCGATGCCGCGGACTTCTTCCGCCGCTACTACGCCAGCGGCAACGCGGTCCTCGCCGTCAGCGGCGACATCGACGTGGCGGAGGCGACCGAGCTGGTCACCCGGCACTTCGGCGACGTGCCGGCCCGACCGGCGCCGGTCCGGCCCGACTTCACCGAGCCTGAGCTGACCACCGAGCGGCGCACCTCGTACACCGATGCCCTGGCGCCGCTGCCGGCGGTCGCCGGGGCCTGGCGGGTGCCCGACCCGATCACCGACTTCGCCGGCTACCTGCCCTACGTGGTGCTGGCCGAGGTGCTCACCGACGGTGACGCGTCGCGGCTCGTCGAGCGCCTGGTGCAACGGGACCGCACGGTGACCAGCCTCGGCGGATACCTCGGCTTCATGGGCGACCCCTTCGACGTCCGCGACCCCACCGCGCTGCTGTTGCAGGCGCACCTGCCGCCCGGGGGCGACGTGGACAAGGTGCTGCGCACCATCGACGAGGAACTGGACAAGCTGGCCACCGACGGGCTGACCGACGGTGAACTGGCCCGCACCCAGGCCCGGATGGCGACCCACCTGCTGCGCGACACCGACGCGGTGCTCGGCCGGGCACTGCGCATGGCCGTGCTGGAGCAGCAACGCGGCGAACCGGGCCTGCTCAACGAGCTGCCCCGGCTGGTCGGCGAGGTCACCGAGGAGCAGGTCCGGGCCGCCGCGGCCACCCTGCGTCCGGAGCGCCGCGCCGCGATCGAGGTCATTGCCGGAGGCGCCCGATGAGCACGACCACCGTTCCCGCAGGGCCGCGTACGCTGCCGCCGCTCGGCCCGACCCGCAAGCTCAAGGTGCCCAAGCAGGCCGAGCGCACACTGCGCAACGGCCTCACCGTGATCGCCGTACGCCGGCCCGCCGTGCCGCTCGTCGAGCTGCGGCTCTGGGTCCCGTTCGGCCGGGTCCACCTGGCCCGCGGCGCGATGCTCTCGCAGACCATGCTGTCCGGCACCGAGTCGATGACAAGTGTGCAGATCGCCGCCGAGTTGCAGAAGGTGGGCGGCGGGCTCTCCGCGGGCGTCGACCCGGACCGGCTGATGCTCTCCGGGGCTGGGCTGGTCACCGGCCTGGACCGGATGCTGGAGCTGCTGGCCGAGGTGCTGACCGGCGCCAGCTACCCCAGCGACGAGGTCGCCACCGAACGGGACCGGCTCGTCGACCGGATCCAGGTGGCGCAGAGCCAGCCGGCGCACCTGGCCCGGGAGGCGCTGCTGAAGCGGATCTACGGCCGGCACCCGTACGCGACGCAGACCCCGGAGCCCGGCCAGATCCGCGCCGTCCGACCGGCGGCGCTGCGCACCCTGCACCAGGAGCGGGTGCACCCGGCCGGCGCGCAGTTGGTGGTGGTCGGCGACGTACAGCCGGAGAAGGCCCTGGACGCGGCCGAGCGGGCGCTCGGCAGCTGGGCCGGCGCCGGGCGCGTCGCCGAGCTGCCGGCGACTCCGCCGCTGGAGCCGGGGCCGCTGCTGCTTGTCGACCGACCAGGCTCGGTGCAGTCCTCGCTGCGGATCGCGCTCCCGGCGGTGCCCCGCACCGACCCGGACCACGCCCCGCTGCAACTGGCGAACCTGATCTTCGGTGGTTACTTCTCCTCCCGTTGGGTGGAGAACATCCGCGAGGACAAGGGCTACACGTACGGCCCGCACTCGGGCATCGAGCACTCCGTGGCCGGGTCGGTGCTCGTCGCGTCCGCCGAGGTCGCCACCGAGGTCACCGGGCCGGCGTTGCTGGAGACGACGTACGAGCTGGGTCGGCTGGCGTCGCTGCCGCCGAAGCCCGAGGAGTTGGAGCAGGCTCGCCAGTACGCCCTGGGCACGCTCCAGCTCGGCATGTCCACCCAGGCCGGGTTGGCGGCGTTGACAAGCGCGTACGCGGGCAACGGGCTGCGCCTGGACTTCCTCGCCGAGTACGCCGCGAGGTTGGCGAAGGCGAGCATCGACGACGTCGCGCGGGCGGCGGCCCGGTACCTGGCTCCGGCTCGGGCGGCGATCGTGGTGCTCGGCGACGCCGAGCGGGTCACGCCGGGGCTGGCCGCGCTCACCACGATCCGTACCGAGCCGCTGTCGTGAACGAGCGCAGCGGAGCGCTGGCGTGAGCGAGCGTAGTGAGCGAACCATGAGGCTCAGCAGCGGAGCGTTGGCGTGAGCGGGGAGGCCGCGCCGCCGTTGGCCCGGTCCACACTGGATCGGGCGGCACACCGGCGGGGCGACGCGCAGTGGTTGACCGAGGCGTGGCTGCGTGCCCGGGTGCTGGTGCTCGACTCGTCCGACGAGGGTCGGACGCTTGCCCGCGCCGACACCTCACCTCCGGCGCTCGTGCTGTTCGCCGCGGCCGACGTGCCGGCCGGGTCGGAGTCGACGGCGATGTTCCTCGGTGTCGAGCCGGACGGGGTGCCGGTCTTCGCGGTCGACGCACCGCTGCCGGAGCTGCCGGGGACCCGGGCGGTCCACCTGCGCGAGGTGGGTCACCTGCTCGCCGACCGGGAGGCCGGCATCTTCACCACCGCGTTGGCGCTTGTCAACTGGCACACCCGACACGGCTACTCGTCGGGCACCGGGGCGCCGACCGCCATGGACGAGGCCGGTTGGTCCCGGGTGGACCGCAACGGTGGGCGGATCTGGCCGCGTACCGACCCGGCGATGATCGTGCTGGTGCACGACGGCGTGGACGGCCCGGACGGGCGCTGCCTGCTCGGCAACAACGCGAGCTGGGCGGGCACCCCGGATGGCCGGCGCTACTCGTGTCTGGCCGGCTACGTCGAGCCGGGCGAGTCGGCGGAGGCCGCCGTGCTGCGCGAGGTCCGCGAGGAGGTGGGCATCGGGATCGAGCGCATCCGGTACGTGGGCAGCCAGGCCTGGCCGTTCCCCGGCTCGCTGATGCTGGGCTTCCTGGCCACCGCGAATCCGACAGATCCGGTGCGGGTCGATCCGTCGGAGATCGCGTATGCCCGGTGGTTCACCCGCCGGGAGATCGGGGCGGCGCTGGCCGGGCAGACGGTCGATGTGGGTGACGGGGCCCGGCTGATCCTGCCCCCACCGTCGTCGATCGCGTTGTTCCTCATCCACCGCTGGCTCGACGGTTGGGTGGACGACGCGGCCCGGTGAGCACGGTCCCGGCCTGTGGCCGCCGTTGCCGCGGCGGTCACAGGCCGGGAACACGGGCCGTCATGGTCGGCGGTGCGTGAAACGCGGCGGGGGAGCCGGTCCGACCACGACGGACGTCCGGTGGAATCAGGTGCTGGTGCGGCTCGGTCTGTTGCGGAAGGCGGGCCGGGGCTCGCTCAGCGGCAGGACCTTGACCCGTTGCCTGCCGGCGCGGACCGCGCCGACCGCGGCCAGGGCCCGGGCAAGCAGCAGTGCGGCGTCCCGGTCCTCGGCGTGCACGATCTGGCGTCGTGGCTCGGGCGCGGTCATCTCGTCGCGGAGTCGGTGGCCGTCCGCCCAGGCGGCGGCGATGTCGCCGTCGGCGACGGCGCGGATGTCGGTGCGAACGATCAGGAACCGCATGAGGGTCTCCGGATGAACCGCGACGGATGAGCCAGTGTGGAAGTTCCACGTTCTCGACGGCCATGTTACGCCGCGTGAACATCCCAGCAATGCAAACGCGCCTATCGGTTCTGAGCCTCGTCCGATCATCCGATACCTGCTCAGCGGGCTTGCGCCCGCAACGAGACGGGGCCGCCGGCAGTGTGCCGACGGCCCCGTCCCGGTCACCGGTCAGTTCAGATCGAACTGGCCGCCCTTCGCTCCGGCGATGAAACCGAGCCATCCGGCCCGATTGAACAGCAGCACCGGGCCGCCTCGGTCCTTGCTGTCGCGCAGCGCGACGGCGGACGGGCCGGTGCCCAGGGGGGCGACCTCGACGCAGTTGGAGGTCTGGCTGCGTGTGCTGGTACGCCACGGGGCGTCCGCCAACGAGCGGACGGAGGCGGACGGAGTGTTGCGCATGTCGTTCATGGTTCTGCTCCTGGTGTGAACCGATCCGATGGGACGAGTGGTGTCGCACGTCCCGACGGATGGGCCCCCGTGGATCACCGTTCCGTCAGCCGCCCCGAATCCCGACGGCGTTGGGTCGGCGCCGTTGCCGGCCCGAACGCCACTGTGGATGGGGGCACCGCCTCGGTCAGCCGTCCCGTCGACTCGATCAGCCAGGAGAGCGTTTCCGAGGCGGTTAGTGCCGCCGTGCATAGCCACTCGAACACCACTTTATAGCTATTTAGTGTGATTGCGTCGGTCGACATGACGTCGGTGAACCCCCCTTCGATGGCCAATGTCTCCGGATCGAGCGGATCGGCGAACCGGTAGACGGAGAAGGCGGTCGGCGGAAGGTACCAATTGCCGACCGGGGTGTCCCGCAGCAGCACGTGCAGCGTCACGTTGGGCAGCAGGGCCAGCTCGCAGAGCTGGACCAGTTGCTCGTGCAGCACCTCGGGTGGTCCGGCCCGGTTGCCGAGGGCCGCCTCCTCCAGGACCGCTGTGTAGCGCGGCGCGTGCGGCTCCCGGGTCAGCAGCAACTGACGGGCCATCCGGGCCTGCACCTCGGTGTCGGGCTCGTCGCTGGGCTCCGGTTCACCGGCGCCCGCGCCGACCTCGCGAGCCGAGACGATCCGGACCTTCGCGTACCCGGGGGTCTGCAACAGGCCCGGCACCAACACCGGGCTGTACTCGCAGATCTCCGCGCAGCCCGCCTCTAGCTCGGCCCAGCTACGCTGCTGCTGCGTCATCACCGGGAAGTTCTTCAACCAGCCCCGCATGTCGCCGGCCTCGCCGGCGATCCCGAGCAACTCGGTGTGCAGTGCCTCGTCGGCCCCGTACAGGGCCAGCAGAACGCCGACGTCCTGCGGGTCCGGTCGGCTGCGGCCGTTCTCCAGGCGGGACAGTTTGGACGCGGACGCCCAACCGATCCTCTCGATGACCTGGTCGCCGGTGAGGCCCGCAGCCTCGCGCAGGCGGCGCAGTTCCAGGCCCAACCGTCGGCGACGCATGATCGGGCTGGGTGCGGCAGGAGGCACAGTGTCCTCTTTCCCGTCGACCGCCGCAGACGCGACGGTAACTGTATGAAATTCGCCCCCCACGGCCAGTATGGACGGCGCGACCGGCGTCGGAGGTTCCGGCGGGGGCGTGTCTTACAAAATCGGACCACGGGATCGCCGGATGACGACGGACCTGCGGTCGCAGCCCCGCCGACCACGCCCACCCGGGCACGCCATCCCCGCCGGAGGGACCCATGCGCACGGTTTTGCGCCGACCCGACTTCCGCCTGCTCTTCGGCGGCCTGCTGGCCAGCATGACCGCCGAGTCGATCCTGCTGCTCGCGCTCGCCATCTGGGTCAAGGATCTGACCGGCTCCAACGGGCTCGCCGGCGGCACCATCTTCGCCGTCGTCGCGCCGATGACGCTGGCACCCGTGATCGGCTGGTTCGTCGACCGCTACCCACGCCGGCGGTTCTTCGTCGCCGCGAACGTGGTCACCGCGGCACTGCTCACCCCACTGTTCACCGTCGCGGACGCGGGTGATGTCTGGGTCGTCTACCTGGTGGCAGCCCTGTACGGGCTGTCGTCGATCACGCTCGGCGCGGCGCTCAGCGGGCTCATCCGGGAACTGGTGCCGGTCGAGCTGCTGGCGGAGGCGAACGGCGTGCTGCAGACCGTACGTCAGGGGATGCGGTTGATCGGTCCGCTGGCCGGCGCGGCGCTCTACGCGGCGCTCGGCGGGTGGGCGCTCGCCGGAATCGGCATGGTCGGATTTCTGACCGCGGCGGTGGTGGTGAGCGCGTTGCCCACCCCGCAGCAGGCGCCCTCGACCACGCGACTGCGCTGGCCGGCCGAGTTGGGTGCCGGGCTGCGGCACCTGGTCGGCGAGCCGGCCCTGCGTCGGGCCCTGCTCGGCTACGGGCTCGGGTCACTGGTGATGGGCTTCAGCGAGTCGCTCATCTTCGCCTACGTCGACCAGGGGCTGAACCGCGACGCCGCGTTCGTCGGTGTGCTGGTCACCGTGCAGGGCGTCGGCGGACTGCTCGGCGGGCTCTGCTCACCGGCGCTCGTCCGCCGGCTCGGAGAGGTCGGCACACTTGCCGCCGGGGTCGCCTTCTTCTCCCCAGCCGCGCTCGTGCTCTCGTACCCCGATCTGCGGCTCGCCTTCGCGGCCGTGCTGCTGGCCGGCGTCTCCCTCCCCCTGACGATGGTGGGGCTGCACACGCTCATCCAGCGCCGGACCCCGCCGACGCTCGTCGGCCGGGTCGCCGCGGCCACCCAGGCGGTGGTCAGCGGGCCGCAGGCGCTGTCCATCGGGGCGGGCGCCTTGCTCGTCGGTTTCCTGGACTACCGGATGCTGTTCGCGCTGGTCGGGATGGCCACCCTGGCGGCCGGCAGCTACCTCTGGCGCGGCCGGCACCTGAGCGCCCCGCCCGGCGCCAACCCGCTCACGCCGCCGACCCGTCCGACCGGCCCGAGGGTCCCCGCACCCCGGCGACCGGTCGAGGACGCCGAGGGGCCGGTGTCGACCGGCACCCACCGGCGACCGCCAGCGTGACGGATACCTGACACGACGAGCGGCCGCCCCGCAGGGGCGACCGCTCGTCGAGAGTGACAGGGCCGGTCAGGCGTCGAGGGTCTCCAGGTGTTGCTTGACCTGGGTGATCGAGGGGTTCGTCAGGGCGCTGCCGTCGGCGAAGCGCAGCGTCGGCACCGTCTGGTTGCCGCCGTTGACGCTCATCACGAAGTCCGCGGCCTTCGGGTCCTGCTCGATGTCGACCACCTCGTACCCGATGCCCTCCCGGTCGAGCTGCGACTTCAGCCGGTGGCAGTAGCCGCACCAGGGGGTGGAATACATCGTCAGCATCCTCGGATCCTCCAACTCCTCCGGCCGCGGCTTGCGGATCAAGCCGAGGCTGTTCGCTGCAACGCTCGGAGGAGCTGAGATGATTCCTGGTTGTGGTGGTTCACTCAGCGTCGGAACAGGTGCTCGCCGGGCTGGACCCGGAGCAACGCTCCGCGGTGACCGCTCCCGCCGGCCCGGTCTGCATCCTGGCCGGCGCCGGCACCGGCAAGACCCGGGCGATCACCTCCCGGATCGCCCACCGGGCGCTTTCCGGCGAGATCTCCTCCCGGCACGTGCTCGCGGTCACCTTCACGGCCCGCGCCGCCGCCGAGATGCGGAGCCGGCTCACCGTGCTCGGGGTGGGCGGCGTGCAGGCACGCACGTTCCACGCGGCGGCGCTGCGCCAGGTGCGGTACTTCGCGCCCCGGCTGCTGGCCGGCCGCGCCATGCCCGAACTGCTGGACAGCAAGGTACGGCTGGTCACTCTCGCCGCCGCCCGGGTCGGCCTGCGCACCGACCGGGCCGCCGCCCGGGACCTGGCCGGTGAGATCGAGTGGGCCAAGTCGTCGCTCGTCGAGCCGTCGGACTACGTGGTGGCCGCCGCCCGCGCCCTGCGCGACACACCGCACGAGCCGGCGAAGGTGGCCGACGTGTTCACCGCGTACGAGCAGCTCAAGCGCTCCAACGGGGTGATCGACTTCGAGGACATGCTGCGGGCCGCGGTGTGGGGCATCGAGGAGCACCCGGACGTCGGCGAGCAGATCCGCACCCAGTACCGGCACTTCGTGGTCGACGAGTACCAGGACGTCAACCCCCTCCAGCAGCGGTTGCTGGAGGCCTGGTTGGCCGGCCGCAACGACCTCACAGTGGTCGGCGACGCCAGCCAGACGATCTACTCGTTCACCGGGGCGACCTCGGCGTACCTGGTCGACTTTCCCCGCCGGCACCGGGGCGCCACGGTGGTCCGGCTGGTCCGCGACTACCGCTCCACCCCACAGGTGGTCGGGCTGGCGAACGCGGTGATCGCCCAGGCCCGGGGCACCGAGGCGCGGCTGCGGCTGGAGTTGAGTGGGCAGCGCCCACCCGGCCCCGAACCGGACCTGCGGATCTTCACCGACGAGCCAGCCGAGGCGAACGCGGTGGCCGCGCGCTGCCGGTCACTCATCGACTCGGGTACGCCGGCGAAGGAGATCGCCGTGCTGTTCCGGGTCAACGCGCAGTCCGAGGCGTACGAGAAGGCGCTCACCGAGGCCGGCGTGCCGTACGTCGTGCAGGGCGCGGAGCGGTTCTTCGAGCGGACCGAGGTGCGCCAGGCGATGGTCGCGCTGCGCGCCGCCACCCGGTCGATCCCCGGGGAGACGCCGCTGCCGGCCGCCGTCGTCGAGGCGCTCACCGCGGTCGGCTGGGCCCCGGACGCGCCTCCGGCCGGCGGCGCCGCCCGCGAGCGGTGGGAGGCGCTGTCCGCGCTGGTCCAGCTCGCCGAGGAGTACGCGGCCACCCCCGAGGTGGTGCCGATCGGCGAGGCCGCGTCGGTGGAACGCCCCGTCACCCTCACCGACTTCACCGAAGAGTTGGCCCGTCGGGCCGCCCAGCAGCACGTACCGACTGTGGACGGGGTGACCCTCGCCTCACTGCACTCGGCCAAGGGGTTGGAGTGGGACGCGGTCTTCCTGGTCGGTCTCGCCGAGGGCACCCTGCCGACCACCTACGCCAAGACCGTCGAGCAGGTCGAGGAGGAACGCCGGCTGCTCTACGTCGGCATCACCCGCGCGCGGCAGTGGCTCTGGCTGTCGTACGCCGCCGCGCGCTCGCCGGGCGGACGAGCCCGGCGGCCGTCGCGGTTCCTGCCCCAGCTCGACCGCTCCGGCGGCACCGAACGGGCCGGCGCCTCCACCGGTCCCGCGCGTCGCCCCGAGCGACGCCGGACGCAGATCGTGTCCTGTCGGATCTGTGGCGCCACCCTGCTCGCCGGCCCCGACCGCAAACTGGGTAGGTGCCCCACCTGCCCGTCCGACATCGACGATGAGCTGCACGAACGGCTGCGCGAGTGGCGGCAGCGGGTGGCCGGGGCGCAGAAGGTCCCGGCGTACGTGGTCTTCACCGACGCGACGCTCGTCGCGTTGGCCGAGCGGCGGCCCGGCCGGCCCGAGGAGTTGATCGCCATCGCCGGTATCGGCCCCCGCAAGCTGGGCCTCTATGGGGAGTCGGTGCTGGCCCTGGTGGATGGCGCGGGGGTGGACGACGTCTGCCCGGAGAAAACTTTCGAAATCGAGTCGTAAATTCGTTTGCCCTCGCCCCGGCGCGAGGAATAGCCTCAGAACACACCACGCGAGCGGCGCCATTCCGGCTGCTCACGGGGGTTGGTTCAGTCGATTCGAGGCACGTGAGGGAGGTGGTTCCCGTGAAGATCTTCACCTATGAGCGTCTGGCGGCGATGCCGTCTGTCCACGCTCCGCTGTCGGCTGTCCGGGTGGCCCTTGCGGCCGCACGACCGTCGGTTCCGCAGGTGCACCAGGTTCAGGCCGAGCTGACCCTGACCGTCGCACCAGTCGGAGTCGAGGGGACCAGTGGCTCCACCACGGGCAATGGCATCCAGGTCACGAAGAAGCGCATGGATGTCCGCGGCGTTCCACCTCGAGGTAAACCGGTCTGACCATCAGACACCGGCTCACCTCGAGGCCGCGGAACCCGCTTACCGGGATCCGCGGCCTCAGTTTTTTGCCCGTCGTCAGTACGTCGGAATGCGATCCACGAGATCGAAGTGAGAGAGAGGTGACCGGGAGATGAGTCTGGCGTTGGCCCCCCTCGACGTGAGCGTCGAGATGGAGGCGAACCTGCCCTGCCGGAAGTTCGACCCCGACCTGTGGTTCTCCGACTCGCCTGCCGAGCTCGAGCTGGCCAAGTCGCTCTGCGGGGACTGCCCGCTGCGCGTCGAGTGCCTGGCCGGGGCGGTGGAGCGAGCGGAGCCGTGGGGCGTCTGGGGCGGCGAGATCTTCGAGCGTGGCGCGGTGGTTCCGCGTAAGCGGCCCCGTGGCCGTCCACGCAAGGAGGACGTCGCCCGTGACGCCGAGCTTCGGGTCGAGGCCGAGGCGCGCCTGGCGGCCAGTGGGCTGTCCGAGGTGCGTGGCGCGGTCCGGCTGGCAGCCTGACATGTTCCCGACCCGTACCGACTACGCCGGTGGCACACCGGCAGTGAGCGAGAAGACGATGTTCAACCTTCCGACTGGAGCCTTCGAGATGCAACTACTCCACGAAGCGTTGTCCCGGGCTCGAATGCGTCGGCCTCAGGCCGGTCGTACCACCACGAGCACTGAGGCAACCCGATCCGCCCGTACCGTCGCCATGAACAGCCGCAACCAGACGGCTCGTGACCTGGGCGTTCTCTAGTACCACCCCACACGGAAGGGCGGGTGCCGACCGGCACCCGCCCTTCCTGACGTGGTCAGGCGACCGGCGCGAAGCCGGGCAGCCAGCGTTCCAGGATGCTGCGGTACGGGGCCTTCGCCTCCAACTGACAGAGCACCCCGATCGACCCGAGCGTCACCCGGTGGATCAGCAGGTACGACGGCGGCAGGTTGAGCTGCCTGCTCAGCTGGTAGGTGGGGGAGCGGGGGCTGGCGAGTCGGCCCGCCTCGCCCCGCAGCCAGGCCCGGGTGAACCGGAACCCGTCCGCCGCGATGGGCTCAAGCATCGGGCGGATGAAGTCGAGCACCCCCTCGGCGTCGATCTCGTCGGTGGCGCCGATGAAGCCCTCTGACCGCAGCCCGGCCACCACCCCGTCGGCGTCCCCGCGCAGGGCCAGCGCGGCGATGCGACCGATCGGCTCTGGGGTGCCCTCCGGCATCCGGGCCACCGCACCGAAGTCGATCACCCCGAGCCGGCCGTCGGGCAGCAGCCGGAAGTTTCCCGGGTGCGGGTCGGCGTGCAGCAGCCCGGCCCGCTGCGGCGCGGAGAGGTGCAGGGTGGCCATCAACCGGCCCGCCTCGTCCCGCTCCTCCTCGGTGCCCTCCCGGATGATGTCGGCCAGCGGGGTGCCCGTCACCCACTCGGTGACAAGCACCCGGGGCGCCGCGTTGATCACCTTTGGGATGTAGATCTCCGGGTCGTCGGCGTACGCCTCCGCGAAGGCGCGCTGCGACTCGGCCTCCAACTCGTAGTCCAGTTCCTCGGTGATCCGCTCCCGCAACTCGACAAGGAGCGGCTTGACGTCCAGGCCGGGCTGGATGGCCCGGAACATCCCGCCCAGGCGGGAGAGCTGCTTCAGGTCGGCGAGCAGCGCCTCCCCGGCGCCGGGATACTGGATCTTGACGGCCACGTCGCGGCTGTTCGGCGCGCCCGACTCGTCGAACCCCGGCTCACGCCACCGTGCCCGGTGCACCTGGCCGATGCTGGCCGCGGCAGCCGGGACGTCGTTGAACTCGACGAACCGGTCCCGCCAGTCCGGGCCGAGCTGCTCGGTCAGCACCTTGTGCACACTCGCCACCGGCAGCGGCGGCGCCGCCTCCTGGAGTTTGGTGAGCGCCTGGCGGTAGGGCGCGGCGATCTCCTCCGGCAACGCGGCCTCGAAGACCGACAGCGCCTGGCCGAACTTCATCGCCCCGCCCTTGAGCTGGCCCAACACGCTGAACAATTGCTCGGCGGTGCGCTGCTGGATCTCCGCGGAGATCACGTCGGAGGCGATCCCGGTGACGCGCTTTCCCATGCCGAGAACGGTCCGACCGGCGAAGCCGAGCGGCAGGGCGGCGAGCTTGGCGGTGCGGGACACGGCGCGGCGCGGGATGTCGGTCACCCGGTCATTGTTACCGACCGGAGGGCCCCCCTGCTGCTCTGCGGCCGGGCTGGTGCGGACACTCGCCCCCGGGAGCACTCACACGCCGGGTGCGGCGGCCAGCCCCGACGACGGAAACGGCCCGCCCCGGTGATCTCCATGGCCGCGCCAAGCGTCTCCGGCTGCCCGCCGTCGAGCTGCGTCAGTGCCTCGGCCAGCGCGTACCCGATGGCGGCGAGCAGCGTCCCGGTCGCGCCGGCGGCCACCGGGTCGGCGGCGGCGAGTTGGGCGGCGAGCCGCGGCCAGTCCGGGTCGCGGTCGGCCCGGTGCAGGTCGACGCAGTGCAGGCAGGGCCCGGCGGGCGGGCAGACCAGCGGCCCGATGACCGGTACGCCCTCGCGCAGGGTGACAAGCAGGTGTGGCTGCCGGCGTTGGGCGAGGCCGGCCGCGAGCAACGCGGGTGGGCGGTCCGTGCCGAGTTGGATCACCAGGTCCACCCGACCGGCCCGGACCGGCTGGGTGCTGGTGCCCGGCGCGACGCGGTCAACCGCGGCCCGCACCGCCGGTGCCAGCGGATGGCCCAGCTCGGCGGCGGAAATGCCGGTGCCGACCAGGTCGACGGGGCGCACCGGGCCGGTGAGGAGGGGGACCACCTGCCCGACGCCGGCCTGCGCCAACGCCACCGTGAGCGGCCCGCCGAGCGCGCCGGCGCCGGTGAGCACGACTCGGGCGGCCCGTCGTCGACGCAGGACCTGGGCGGGGGTGCCGGGCAGCCGAGCGGCGGCCAGGGCCAGCGCGCCGGCCTCCGCGGTGAGCCGGGCGCGGACTGGGCCGGCCAGGTCACGGGGGAGCAGGCTGTGCGCGGGCACCAGCAGGCCGGCCGCCCGTAGGGCGTCGAGCAGGGTGCGCGCATCGTCGCTGGTGACCTGGGCGGCGGCCGCCCGAGCCAGCACAGCACGCTCGCTGTGGGTGCCGTCGAGCAGGTCGAGCAGGTGGGCAGCGCGCGGGTTGGCCAGCTCCAGCAGCACCGCCGGCCCGGGGCCGACGCCGAGCTGGAGGGTGTGCCGGTCTCGCCAGAGCCGGTTGAGGCCGGGCAGCAACGTGGGGCGGGGCAGAACGGTGCGGCTCATGGTCACCAATCGTGATCGCATCTTCGCGTTCGGTCGATCGTTGTCCACAGGCGCGCAGGGCGCTGTCCAGCGTTGTCCACAGGGTTTGCCGGGTTATCCACAGCCTGCCGACGAGGCTGTCGGTCACCCGACAGCCCCTCGACCTCCGAGACGGCAACGGGGCGGGGTCGCCATCGGCCACCCCGCCCCCGCCACTCGTACAGGTCAGACCTTGGCCTTGCCCAGGATGCGGTTCACTGTTGTTCCGCATACCGGACACTTGCCCTTGGCCATGTTCATCCCGGTCTTCGAGACCTCCACGTGCCCCTCGAAGTCCCTCTTCTCCTTGCACTTCACGCAGTAACCGTTGTAGGTCGTCTGGGCCTGGTCGGCCACGGTGCCCTCCTCGTCTCGTCCGCCGGTCATTGCCGTCCCGGCGGGGTGCCCGGCGGCGGGCCACACGGGGCGCCGGCGCTGGGTCTCACTCCACGGCCACCTTCGTGACCGCTGGTCCGCGGACCCTACCCAGGTCTGGGCGGTTCCATGTCAGCTGTGCATCGACACTGTGAGCTAGTCGACGTCGAGAGTGTGCATGGCGAAATAGGTCGGATAAGTCAGTTTGGCGGGGACACGCCGACCAAACCCCCACAGACACCCGTGCGAGTGGCCCCGCGGGGGCATTCGGCACCGTGATCACCTACGGTGGGGAGGTGTCGCGTACCGACGCCCTCGGTGTTCACGAAGGGTGACGAGATGGCGCGATGGCGTTGTCGTCAAGAAATTTTCGGGACGCCGAGCGACCAATCACCATTTTCCGGGCGCGTGTCGTGTGGTTGACTCTTGCGGACCCCTGGTCAGTACGCATTAGCTTTCCTTCGTGACACGTAGCCGAGGCTGCGCGGGCCAGTGATGGCGGGGACGCGCAAGCCGGTCGTCGAGGTGCGGCGCAGTCAGCGCCGGCGACGCACGGTGTCCGCGTACCGTGACGGTGAGCGAGTCGTCGTCCTCATCCCGGACCAGTTCTCCCGGGCCGAGGAGAGCGAGTGGGTCGACCGGATGCTCGCCCGGCTCGCCGCCCGGGAGGGGCGCCTGGCCCGCTCCGACGCCGAGCTGCTGGCCCGCGCCACCCGGCTCATCGACCTCTACCTTCCGGGGTACGCCACGAAGGCGGTACCGGCAAGCGTCCGCTGGGTCACCAACCAGAACGGCCGATGGGGCTCCTGCACACCTGCCGACCGCAGCATCCGGATCTCGCACCGCGTCCAGGAGATGCCCGAGTGGGTGATCGACTACGTGCTGCTGCACGAGCTGGCGCACCTGATCGTGCCCAGCCACAACGCCCGGTTCTGGGCGTTGGTCGGTCGCTACCCCAAGGCCGAACGCGCCCGCGGCTACCTCGAAGGTGTCGCCGCCGCCTCCGGCGCCCCGGTCCCGACCTGATCCAGGCCCCCGCGCGATCGGGGTGTCGCGCGGCGAGCATGTCGGGGTGCCGCGCGGCGAGCATGTCGGGGTGTCGCGCGGCGAGCATGTCGGGGTGTCGCGCGGCGAGCATGTCGGGGTGTCGCGCGGCGAGCATGTCGGGGTGCCGCGCGGCGAGCACCTCGGGGTGTCGCGCCGAGACCCTGGGCGCCGAGCATCCGACCCCGGCTGAGGCGCGATCGGCCTAGATCCACTCGCCTTTCTGGATACCGCGCTATCGAGGCCGCCGGGACACCGCGACTTCAATGAGGCCGAGTCGATAATGCCGTCGAGCCGCGCCAGTGTGCTTCGGGCGGTGCCGCCGAACGGTCCGGCGCGGATGATTTGGGCTGGTTTGGGGTGGCTCAGGTAGATGGGTCGGGCCGGGTGGAGCAGCCGCGCGGGGTGGGGCGCTAGGGTCGAGGGATGGCGCGACGGGTGGTGGTGGCGTTGCTCGGGCCGGTGCACTGGTCGCCGCCCGGCGTCGACCTGGCGGAGTGGCGAGCGGCTCTCGCGGAAGACGTCATCGACCTGCTCGCCACGCTCAACGAGGTGGAGATCGCGGTCGCGGTCACCCCGGCCGACCGGGCCCTCGCCGACGCGCTGGTCTGGCCCGGCACGGCGGTCCACGAGGTGGCCGAGCCGACGCCGAACGCCGTGTTCGCCGCTCTGGACGGCTACGACCAGGCGGCCGTGCTCGTCGGCGACGTGCCTGACCTGCCCGCACTGACCGTCGGCAAGCTGCTGCGCCCGCTCACCACCCGACCCGTCGCGGTGGCTCCGGTCGACGGCGGCGGCCCGGGCCTGCTCGGGGTGGCTGTGCGGCTGCCCGTGCCGGGCTGGCTACCCCCGCTGAACCTGGACACGGCAACGCCGACGGACGTCCGTTCCGGTGCCCCTCGACCGGGGGATGTGGCGGTCACCGCCGGCTGGCGGCGACTGCGCGGCCCGGCCGACCTGGCCACGTTGGACCCGGCCTTCGAAGGTTGGGAGGCGACCCGCGCCCTGCTCTCCGGCTCCGGTCGACCCGCCTGACCAACACGCTTCCTGACCGAGGGCCGTCACCTGCTGCCCAGCCAAGGCCACCTGCACGCCGGGTGCCCGCCGTCGAGCAGTGCGGGCACCCGGTCTCAAGCGTCGCTGACCCAGGAGCGCGCGGCTCTAGGCGTCGCTGGCCCAGGGGCGCGGCTCCAGGCGTCGCGGGCCCAGGGGCGCGGCCCCGCGTCACGGGCTCAGGCGTCACGACCCGGGTCTCAGGGCTTGACGTCGCCCTCGCCATCGGTCTCGTCGGACGGACCCGACGGACCGGGCTGACCCGACTGGCCCGGGGCCTTCTCCTCGGCCCCACCGGGAGCGGTGAAGTCGAAGCTGTCCAGCTCGCTCAGGTCCATGTCGTTCATCGCGAAGGCGACCGGGTCGGCGAAGTCGTCGTCCGAGGGCAGCAGGTCCGGGTGGCCCCAGACGGCGTCGCGGCCCTCGATGCCGCGGTGCTCGGTGAGCGCGGCCCAGAGTGCCGCGGCCTCGCGAAGGCGACGCGGGCGCAGTTCCAGGCCGACGAGTGCGGCGAAGGTCTGCTCGGCGGGGCCGCCAGCGGCCCGGCGGCGGCGGAACGCCTCACCAAGCCGGACGACGTTGGGCAGCCGGTCGCTGGCGGCGCTGTCCACGACGTGGCAGACCCAGCCCTCGACCAGGGCGAGTGCGGTCTCCAGCCGGGCCAGGGAGGCCTTCTGCGCCGGGGTGTCCTCCGGGGTGAAGATGCCCTCCAGGGCGATCGCCTGCATGGACTCCGGGTCGGTCGGGTCGACCCGGCCCATCGCCTCCTCGATCGCCTCCCGGTTGACCCGGATGCCCGAGGCGTACATCTCGACGGCGCTGAGCACGTGCCCGCGCAGCCACGGGACGTGCTGGAACAGCCGCTGGTGGGCGGCCTCGCGCAGCGCCACGTAGAGGCGGACCTCGTCCTCGGGAAGTTCCAGGCCCTCGCCGTACGCCCGGATGTTGGCCGGGATCAGGGCGGCCGTGCCGGCCGGGCCGAGCGGCAGCCCGATGTCGCCGGCGGAGAGCACCTCCGCGGCGAGCGAGCCGAGCGCCTGGCCGAGCTGCCCGCCGAAGAGCGCGCCGCCGAGGGTGGCGACCATCGACTGCATCGGGCCGAGCTGGGCACGCGCCTCCGGTGGCACCAGGTCGCCCATCGCGCCGACCATCCGGCTGGCGACCGGGTCGCAGAGCTTGCGCCACACGTCGAGCGTCTTGAAGATCCACTCGTTGCGGTTCCAGGCCACCGGCGACTGGATGCCCGACGGCCACGCCGAGGCCGGCTCCAACCACAGATCGGCCAGGCGCAGCGCCTCCTGGACCGCGTTGCGCTCATACGGTGACACCGCCGGGTCGCCGGCGGCCGCGAGTTGGCTGGCCGCTACCTGCCGGGCCAGGTCCCAGTTGACCGGCCCGCTGCCCGGCGCGGAGAGCAGGTGCTGCAACTGCGACATGAACTGCTGCATCTGCGCGGGATCGTTGGGGTCTGGTGGTTGCCCACCCGGGAGCGCGAAACCGAACGGAATATCAGGCACGACGTCTACGGTACGCGGACCGCGCCCCAGGTCGCCGCCGCTGGCGTTGCGCTGAGGGCGAAGTCGCGTGGCGCATCCGGCAGGAGGCGTCCGGCCGGTCGGTACGCTCTGCGGCATGAGACGTCGTGGCCTGACGGTCCTGCTCGGTGCCCTGTTCACCGCCCTGCTGAGCATCGGGGTGCTGCGGGTGCCGATCCCGTACGTGGTGCTCGGCCCGGGCCCGACGGTCAACACCCTCGGCACTGCCGACGGCAAGGAGGTCATCCAGGTCTCCGGGCGGGAGACCTCGACCTCCGCCGGCCAGCTCCGGCTGACCACGGTGGGGGTGCAGCCCACTGTGCGGTTGCGGGGGGCGATCGCGGGCTGGTTCTCCGACGACGAGGCGGTGGTGCCGCGTGAGCTGGTCTACCCGCCGGGGGAGTCGACCGAGCAGGTCGAGCAGCGCAACGCGGAGGACTTCAAGGCGTCGCAGACCAGCGCGGAGACCGCCGCGCTGCGGGAGCTGGGCTTTCCGGTGCAGGTGGTGATCAAGACGGTGGCCGGGGACGGTCCGGCGGCCGGGGTGCTGAAGGCCGGCGACGTGATCACCTCTGTCGACGGTCAGCCGGTGCCGGTGGCCGCGAAGGTCACCGAACTGGTTCGGGCCAAGCCGGCGGGCACGGCGTTGACCATCGCCTACACCCGCGACGGCGCGCCGGCCACGGCCACTGTGACAAGTCGTGAGCAGGATGGCCGACCGCGGATCGGTGTGGAGATCGATCAGCAGCAGCCGCACCCGTTCACCCTCGGCATCGACCTGGGAGACATCGGAGGGCCGAGCGCCGGCCTGATGTTCGCCCTGGGGATCGTCGACAAGCTGACCCCGGCCGATCTCACCGGCGGCCAGATCATCGCCGGCACCGGCACCATCGACGACGAGGGCACCGTCGGCCCGATCGGCGGGATCGCCCAGAAGTTGGTCGGCGCGAAGCGCGCCGGCGCCAAGGTCTTCCTGGTGCCGGCGGACAACTGCGCCGAGGCCGTGCGCAATCCGCAGCCCGGTCTGCCGCTGCTGCGGGTGGGTTCGTTGGACGAGGCGATGACCGCCCTGGAGACGTTGCGCGCGGGGGGTCAGCCGACCCGTTGCTGACCGGTGTGACCGTGCCCCGACACGCTCAGGAACACCCCGTACTCTGGGTGCCTGGTCGGAGCCGATCACATCGAGCGTGCGGAGCCAACAGTGGTCATGCGTAGCAGCAGCCCCCTGCCGAGGATGAGCCGGCGCGGTCGCGTCACCATCGCTGTCCTGGTCGGGGTGTTCGTGCTCTTCACCCTGCTCGGCTGGGGTGTTCAGGCGTGGACGGACTGGCTCTGGTTCGACGAGGTTCGCTACACCGAGGTCTTCACCGGTGTGCTGGTGACCCGACTGTTGCTCTTCCTCGCCGTCGGTCTCGGCATGGCGGTGGTCGTCGGTGGCAACCTGTGGCTGGCCCATCGGCTGCGCCCGCGACTGCGTCCGCACTCGGTGGAGCAGGCGACGCTTGAGCGTTACCGGATGGCGCTCAGCCCACGACTCGGCACCTGGATCGCGCTCACCGCCGCGGTGGTCGGGCTCTTCGCCGGCCTCTCCGCGCAGAACCGGTGGAGCCAGTGGCTGCTCTTCCGCAACGGCGGTGACTTCGGGGTCAAGGACCCGGAGTTCGGGGTGGACATCGGTTTCTACGTCTTCCAGTTGCCGTTCTGGCGTTACCTGCTCGGGGTCGCCTTCACCGCTGTGGTGCTCGCCGTGATCGGCGCGCTGGCGGTGCACTACCTCTTCGGTGGGGTCCGCCTCCAGGGCGTCGGGGACCGGATGAGCAACGCGGCCCGCGCGCACCTGAGCAGCCTGGTCGCGGTCTTCGTGCTGTTGAAGGCCATCGCGTACGTGCTGGACCGGCGGGCGATGCTGCTTGAGTACAACGAGGGCGCCAAGTTGTACGGCGCCGGCTACGCCGACGTCAACGCGTTGCTGCCGGCGAAGGAGATCCTGGCCTACATCTCGATCGTCGTGGCGATCGCGATCGTCGTGTTCTCCAACGCCTGGATGCGGAACCTCGTCTGGCCGGGGATCTCGCTTGCGCTGCTCGGTGTGTCCGCGGTGGCCATCGGCGGCATCTACCCCTGGGCGGTGCAGACCTTCGAGGTCAAGCCGAGCGCCAAGGACAAGGAAGCGCCGTACATCCAGCGCAGCATCGACGCGACGCGGGCGGCGTTCGGGCTGGGAGCCACCCAGACGACCCCGTACGCGGCGAACAACCTCACCCCACCGGCGAACCTGGTCACCGACACCTCGGTGGTGTCGAACGTGCGACTGCTCGACCCGCAGTTGGTGAGCGAGACGTACACCCAGCTTCAGCAGGTGCGTGGCTTCTACGACTTCGGCCCCAAGCTGGACATCGACAGGTACGGGGTGAACGGGAAGGTCTCCGACTACGTGGTCGGCGTCCGGGAGATCAACTACGGCGAGCTGACCGACCAGCAGAACACCTGGATCAACCGGCACACCGTCTACACCCACGGCTACGGGCTGGTGGCCGCCCCGGCCAACCAGGTGGTCTGCGGCGGGCAGCCGTTCTTCGTGTCCGGCTTCCTCGGCGAGAAGACCCAGGAGGCGTGCTCCTCCCAGACCGAGCAGATCCCGGCCAAGCAGCCGCGCATCTACTACGGCGAGCGGATGGCGGCCGACGACTACGCGATCGTCGGGCAGTCCGACCCGAACAAGAAGGCCGAGTTCGACAGGCCGGTCGGCGAGGGTGGCGGCGAGTCCTACACCTACACCGGCGAGGGCGGCGTCAAGATCGGTTCCTTCACCCGCCGGCTGCTGTACGCCATCAAGGAGCAGGAGTCGAACTTCCTGCTCTCGGAGGCGGTCAACAAGGACTCCAGGCTGCTCTACGTGCGTAACCCGCGGGACCGGGTGGAGAAGGTCGCGCCGTTCCTCACGCTGGACGGTGACCCGTACCCGGCGGTGGTGGACGGTCGGGTGCAGTGGATCGTCGACGGCTACACCACGGCGGCCACCTACCCGTACGCCGAGCGGGTCAACCTGCAGACCGAGACCACCGATGAGTTGACCAACCGGGGCACGTTCCAGTTGGCCCGGGAGAACGTCAACTACATGCGCAACTCGGTGAAGGCCACCGTCGACGCGTACGACGGCACCGTGAAGCTCTACGAGTACGACGACACCGATCCGGTGCTCAAGGCCTGGAACAAGGCGTTCGGCGGTGACCTGGTGCTGCCGAAGGCGGACATCCCGGTCGAGCTGACCGAGCACCTGCGCTACCCGGCGGACATGTTCAAGGTGCAGCGCAACCTGCTCACCAAGTTCCACGTGACCAACCCGGGCGACTTCTACTCCGCTCAGGACTTCTGGCAGGTGCCGACCGTGCCGGACGCTCCGGACAGCGGCCAGAAGCAGCCTCCGTACTACCTGTTCACCCAGTTCCCTGGGCAGGAGAGCCCTCGATTCCAGCTCACCGCCGCGGTCACCCCGAACGGCCGGCAGAACCTGGCCGCGCTGATCTCCGGGTCGTACGTCGACGGGCAGCCCCGGCTGGAGGTGCTGGAGTTGCCGGATCAGACCCGGATCTCCGGCCCGGTGCAGGTGCACCAGCAGATGACGAACAACGCCAACATCCGCCAGCAGCTCAACCTGCTCTCCAGCAACCAGGCGCAGGTGCAGTACGGCAACCTGCTCTCGTTGCCCTTCGCCGACGGCATGCTCTACGTCGAACCTGTCTACGTGAAGAGCAACCAGCAGGACGCGTACCCGCTGTTGCAGAAGGTGCTGCTCTCCTACGGTGACGGTGGCTCCTTCGTGGCGCTCGCCGACAACATCAACGACGGCATCAAGCAACTGGTCGAGCAGGGTAAGAAGGCCGGGCAGGGCACGTCGCCGCCCCCGACCACCGGGGGCAACCCGACGACGCCGACGCCCAGTGGGAGCGCCACGCCGACGCCGACGCCGAGCGCCAGCACCCCGCCTCCGACGGGCGACCTGGCCGTCGCCGCGGACCGGGTGCAGACCGCGATCACCGAGGTCCGGGCCGCGCAGACCTCCGGTGACTTCGAGCGGTACGGTCGTGCGCTCAAGACGCTTGACGAGGCGCTTACCGCGTTCCAGCAGGCGCAGCAGGCCGCCAACCCCACCGGAACGCCGAGCGGTGGCGCCTCACCGTCGGCGAGCGGCAGCCCGAGCGCGGGCGGCTGAGCGCACTCGCCGGGCGCAACTCTCGGAGCCCTCGTCGTCGGACCTCCCGGTCCGGGCGACGGGGGCTCCGCTGTCGTCCGGCCACCTGCCCGTCCGTCGCCTCCCCGAAAGGTCGGGGCGGACCGCAACCGGTGACACCGGTCGGCCGTCCTCACATCGACGGGGTGGAACGAGGGGGAACAGTCTTGCGGGACGCGCAGAGCTTCGACGACTTCTACCGCAGCACCGCGCGGCGGATGGCGAGGTACGGCTATGCGGTCGTGGGCGACCACAGCGAGGCGCAGGACCTGGTGCAGGAGGCGTACACCCGGGCCTGGCGGCACTGGGGTCGGCTGGCGGCGCATCCCGCGCCGGAGGCGTGGCTGCGGCTGGTGGTGTCCCGGTTGGCGACCGACCGCTGGCGGCGACTGCGCACCCTGCGCGGAGCGCTCCGCCTGGCGGGGCCCCCACCCGCGGTCGGGCCGCCCACAGAGGACAGTGTGCTGCTGCTCCAGGCTCTGCGCCAGGTACCCGCGAACCATCGGCAGGCGTTGGCTCTGCACTACCTGTTCGACATGTCGGTGGAAGAGATCGCCCGTGAGGTGGGCGCGCCCGTTGGCACGGTGAAGTCGTGGCTCTCCCGGGGCCGGTCCCGGCTCGCCGCGTTGCTGCCCGATCTCGCCGGCGTGGAACTGGAGGCCAACGATGTCGCGTGAACTCTCCGACTGGTATCAGCGCCTCGCCGCCGACGCCGACGCTCGCGACCTGGCCGTTCCCGGCGTACTGCGGCGGCGGGCGGACCGGAGGGCCCGGCTGCGTGCGGTCGGGGGCTCCCTCGCCGTGGCGTTGCTGGCGGGAGGCGTGGTGATCGGTACCTCGCTGGTGTCCAAACCGCCGCCTGTCCCTTCGCCGGCCGTCAGACCGACGACCCCCGCGCCGAGTGCGACTGCCGGCTCACCGTCGCCGTCGGCCCCGCCCACCACGCCCGGCCGACCCCCGAGTTCGTCCCCCGCGTCTCCGCAGGTCACCGGCGGGTCGCCACCCTCGACTCCGGTCAGCATCCCGGATCGGGCGTTCTTCAACCTCCCGCCGGCGAACCGGACCGACACCGCGCCGAAATTCGTGGACCGGGACGTGCTGCCGGGGCTGTGCGGCGCCCGCTACCCGAGCGACGCGGCGATCGTGCAGCGTCGGACCCGGTCCCTGGTCTTCAAGCTGCCGGAGGACAACATCGACGGGAACGCCCCGGACGGCACCTACGCCCACACCATCACCATCTACCGGGCCGGGCGTGCCGACGATGCGATGAACGAGCTGCGCCGGGCGGTGCGCGACTGCCCGGAGCAGGGACGGCCGGCCGGTGACGCGTCGATGCTGACCAGGCAGCGGCTGCTCAGCACCACCGGGTACGGCGACGAGTCGGTGCTGTTCGAGATGCGGGAACCAAATGTGGACATCAACGGTGACCCGACCGGCGGGGAGAACGTCCGGTTGGTTCGGGCGATCCGGATCGGCGACGTGGTGACCGTCCTCTGGGAGATCGGCTGGGAGAGCGGGTCCAGCCCGCGGGCGCAGGTCGACGCGGACAGCCGCCGCGCGGTCACCGCCATCCGGGCGTGGCTCGACTGATCCGTGCCGGCCCGCGATCCGGCGGATTCGGATGTCGTTTTGCGGGGCCCGGGGGTGGTGCGCTACGGTTAGCGAGCCGACGCGGGGTGGAGCAGCTCGGTAGCTCGCTGGGCTCATAACCCAGAGGTCGCAGGTTCAAATCCTGTCCCCGCTACGAGAAACATCGAAGGCCCGTCTCCGGTTCACCGGAGGCGGGCTTTCGACTTTCCCGACGTCTGCCGGCCGCTGCTCGGAAAATCGGGCGTTGGCCTGCTCGCTGGCGTCGGCAGTGACCCCACTGATCATCGCCGAACGGGATGGGTTAAGGTTAACCAGTCGACGCGGGGTGGAGCAGCTCGGTAGCTCGCTGGGCTCATAACCCAGAGGTCGCAGGTTCAAATCCTGTCCCCGCTACCACCGGCAGTGCAAAAGATCCGGCCCCATCCGTGGGGCCGGATCTTTTTTGTGCTCTCCGACCGGAGGAGTGCCCCCGTGGGGGCCGACACCTCGCGGGCGCCGGCCCCACCCGGTTGCTACCGGAAGCCGTTTCTTGCCGGAGGGTTGCGGGAACGTTGCGCCCGGTCGGGGTGCTTGCGGATGTTCCGGTCCCGTGGTTCGGCGCGTACCGACGTGCCGAGGTTGCGTCCTTCGGCGAGGATGGGCACATGTCTTCATTCGGTAAGTGGTGGGGCCGGCTCAGCGCGGTCCTCGGTGCGGCCGTACTGGCGGTCTTCGTGCCCGTCGCGGCCTGGGCGTCCACGGGCACCGGCGAGGTGGTCGTGGAGGCGGCACGGCGGCGGCGCGGCGGCGGCGGCTTCGGCGTTCTGAGCCTGCTCTGCTGCCTGGTGGTGGTCGCCGTCATCGTGTTCCTGGTGCTGCGCCTGACCCGCAACCGTCGGGGTGGCCCGCCGCGCTGATCAAGCGGCCCGTCCCGATCGGTTCGTCGACGGCGGCGGGCCGTGAGCCGGCCACCGGTGGGTCACGCCGCCAGTGCGGCGTTGGCCTGGGCGATGAAACGTGAGGCGGCCGCCCGGGTGCCGACCCGCTTGACGCGGATGCTCTCCGCGGTGGCGACCAGCAGGGTCCGCACCTTGGCGTGCCCCTTCGGGGGTGGCGCCGGGGCCGGCCCGAGCTGGTCGGCGATGGACGCGCCGAACGCGGCGGCCCGCTGCTGGGCCGGCTCGGTGATGCTGCCCTCGGCGTAGCGGCGGACGGCGAGACTGGCGTTCAGGCCACGTTCGTGGCCGAGGACGGTGCCGGCCTCGCCGTTCGTGGTCAGAAAATTGATCACGTCGGTGACGGTGTCCGGGTGGCGGGTGCCCCGGAACGCGGCCCAGAACATCGACGCGCGCGCCCACTGCGCACCGATCGGCCCCGGCAGGCCGACCACGCCCAGCTCGGCCTCGGTGAGCCGCTGCAATTCGGGCAGTTGGTGGGACCACGCGAATGACGCGGCGGTCAACCCGGTCACCACCAGTTGCCGGGACGGCTCGCCGCTGTCGGCCTGCTCGACCAGCGCCGCACCCGGGGTGGCCCGCACCCGGCGGGCCCGCTGCCACAGCTCGAACCAGGCGATGAGCTGTTCCACGCCGAAACCGAGCTGCTTGCCCCGGTACAGTTCGCCGCCCTGCGACCGCAGCCAGAGCCAGAGCGCCCGGTAGTCACCGGACCCGTCCATGGTGCCGGCCACCCTGCCCTCGCTGGCCTCGGTGACCTGTTCCGCCCAGGAGACGTACTCGGCCCAGCTCATACCGGCGCGCGGCTCCGGCACCTGTAGCTCCCGCAGCAGGTCCCGGTTGAAGACCACACCCGCGTGGGTCTGCCCGCCGGCCACCGCCATCGTCCGCCCCTCCACCGTGCCGTAGCGGATCAGGCCCTCCGGCAGGCCCCGCAGATCCAGACGGTGGTCGGCGACCCGGTCGGTGAGGTCGAGGATGATCTGGCGCTGGGCGTACTCGGTGAGCATGGCGTCGTCGATCTGGACCAGGTCCGGTACGTTCCCACCGGCCGCCTGGGTGGCCAGTCGCTCGTAGTAGCCACCGGCGCCCTGCCAGGTGACTCGGAAGGTGACCCGCGGGTTGCGATCCGAGTAGAGCCGCAGCACCTTCTCGGTGAGCTCGGCACGCCTGGCGCCACCCCACCAGAAGACCGACAGCTCGACCGGCCCGTCCTGGGTCGACGTGGCGGCGCCGTCGCTGCATCCGGCCAGCCCGCCCGACGCGAGCAGCGGCGCACCGAGCAACGCGGTGAGCACTCGGCGTCGGCCCGGGTCGGCGCCGAGGCGGTCGAACGGCTGTCGAACAACGGGCACGGGGGTCTCCTGGACCTGCGGGGGCGGCGGTCGGACCATTCACGCAGGGAGCGCACGAAGGTGTCAACGTCCGTCCGGTCACCCCCCGGCGCGGGTGGTCGAATCAGGCCTTCCGATCTCGCATGGTGTACTAGGGCGCGTGGAACTTCTGCACTCGGGCAAGGTTCGGGACGTCTACGCCGACGGCGACGACCTGATCCTGGTCGCCTCGGACCGCATCTCGATCTACGACGTGGCGCTGCCGACGCCGATCCCGGACAAGGGTCGCCTGCTCACCGCACTCTCGCTCTGGTGGTTCGAGCAGCTCGCCGACCTGGTGCCGAACCACGTCATCTCGGCCACCGACGTGCCCGCCGAGTTCGCCGGGCGGGCGATCCGCTGTCAGCGGCTGGACATGCTGCCGGTCGAGTGCGTCGCTCGCGGCTACCTCACCGGCGGCGGCCTGCGGGAGTACGAGCGGACCGGAGCCGTCTCCGGAGTGCCACTGCCCCGAGGGCTGGGCGAGGCGTCGATCCTGCCCGAGCCGATCTTCACGCCGTCGAGCAAGGCGCCGATGGGCGAACACGACGAGCCCATCACGTACGACGACGTGGTGGACAAGGTGGGCCAGGCCACCGCGGAGCGGCTGCGGCAGATCACCATCGACGTCTACCGGCGCGGCGCCGAGCTGGCCGCCGACCGGGGCATCCTGATCGCCGACACCAAGATCGAGTTGGGGTGGGCGCCCGACGGCACCCTGGTCCTCGCCGACGAGCTGCTCACCTCCGACTCGTCGCGGTTCTGGCCGGCCGAGTCGTACCAGCCGGGCCGCGTGCAGTTCTCCTACGACAAGCAGTACGTGCGGGACTGGGCCACCAGCGGCGGCTGGAACAAGCAGCCCCCGGCCCCGGACGTGCCCGACGAGGTCGTCGAGGCGACCCGCGCCCGCTACGTCGAGGTGTACGAGAAGCTGACCGGCAACCGCTGGGAGTGAGCGCGGCGGCACCCAGAGGATCATGGATGGGCGGGGTGCCGCACGTTGATAGCCTGCGGCCTATGGCATCCGGTCGTTCCGCGTCTCCGCCTCCCGGTGACTACGTCTCCCGGATGGCCCGACGGCCGCGCTGGCAACGGGTTCTGGTGCTGGTCCTCATGGTCCTGGTCGTTCTGGCGCTGCCCGTCGGCATCGGCCGCAACGTGATCGGCGCCGAGCGGGTGAGCATCCAGGTCGAGTCCTGTGACCTCGGCGGTCCGAAGGCGACCGAGCGGTGCCGCGGCACCTGGAGCATGTCCGACGGGCGTGTGGTCACCGGCCCGGTGGGCGGCGGTTCGCCGCGTGCCGGCGAGCGGGTCGACGGCTGGGCCAACGGGACGCGGGCCACCGTCAGCCTGATGGCCTGGCTCATCGCCCCACTGATGGTGGGCTCGGCGCTGGTGGCGGCGATGGTGGCGCTCGCCGTCGTCTTCCTGCGGGCGGGCGTGCAGCGGGTGCGGCGCGGCCGCCGACCCGCTCCGGGCGGGCCCCCGGTGAGCGACGTCGAGCGCTGACGCGGGCTCAGTCCACCCAGTCCAGGGTGCGCTGCACGGCCTTGCGCCACTGGCCCAGCTCCTTCTCGCGCAGCTCCGGGGCCATCGCCGGCTCCCACTGCGCGTCGGAGCGCCACTGCGCCCGCAGGGTGGCCAGATCCGGCCAGAAGCCGACCGCCAGACCGGCCGCGTACGCGGCGCCCAGGCAGGTGGTCTCGGTGATCCGGGACCGGATCACCGGCACGTCGAGCACGTCCGCGAGGAACTGCATGAGCAACCCGTTGGCGGTCATCCCACCGTCCACCCGGAGTCGGCGCAGCGCCACGTCGGAGTCGGCGTCCATCGCGTCGACGACCTCGCGGGTCTGCCACGCCGACGCCTCCAGCACCGCCCGCGCCAGGTGCCCCTTGGTGATGTAGCCGGTCAGGCCGGCGATGACGCCGCGCGCGTCGCTGCGCCAGTGCGGGGCGAACAGCCCGGAGAACGCCGGCACCACGTAACAGCCGCCGTTGTCGTCCACGGTGCGGGCCAGATCCTCCACCTCGGCGGCCGTGGAGATCAGCCCGAGGTTGTCCCGCAGCCACTGCACGAGCGAGCCGGTGACCGCGATGGCGCCCTCCAGGGCGTACGCCGGGGGTTGGTCCTTGATCCGGTAGGCGACAGTGGTGAGCAGGCCGTGCGTCGACGGGACCGGGCTGGCCCCGGTGTTGAGCAGCAGGAAGCTGCCGGTGCCGTAGGTGCACTTCGCCTCGCCCGGCTGGAAGCAGGTCTGCCCGAACAGGGCGGCCTGCTGGTCGCCGAGCGCGCTGGCGACCGGCACCCCGGCGAGCACGCCGGTGGCGGTGCCGTACACCTCGGCGGAGCAGCGGATCTCCGGCAGCATCGCCGCCGGCACGCCCATCGCGTCAAGCAACTCCGGCGCCCAGTCCAGGGTGGTGAGGTCCATCAGCATGGTCCGGCTGGCGTTGGTCACGTCGGTGACGTGCGCACCGGTCAGCTTCCAGATCAACCAGCTGTCCATGGTGCCGAAAAGCACCTCGCCGCGCTCCGCGCGCTCGCGCAGGCCGTCGACCTCGTCGAGCAGCCAGCGCAGCTTCGGCCCGGCGAAGTAGGTGGCGAGCGGCAGGCCGGTGCGGGCCCGGAACCGCTCCTCGCCGTACGTCGAAGCCAGCTCGCGCAGCAGCGGCCCGGTCCGGGTGTCCTGCCAGACGATGGCGTTGGCCACCGGGCGGCCGGTGGCCCGGTCCCAGACGACCGTGGTCTCCCGCTGGTTGGTGATGCCGACGGCGGCCAGCCCGGTCGGGTCGGTGCCGGCGGCCCGCAGCGCCTCGGCGACGACCTGCTGGACGTTGTCCCAGATCTCCTCGGCGTCGTGTTCGACCCAGCCGGGTCGGGGGAAGATCTGCCGGTGTTCACGCTGGGCGACGGCGACGACGTCCCCGGCCGAGTCGAAGACGATGCACCGCGAGGAGGTGGTGCCCTGGTCGATGGCGGCGACGTACTGGGGGGTCACCGCAGCACCGTACCCAAAGCGGCAGCATGCTGCGACCGGCGTCACGGCCGGGTACGGCCCGCGGCCGTCCGCCGGCAGTCGTGTCGCCTACGATGTGCGAACGTGCGCGACATCGCCGTTTTCAGTGGAACCGCCCATCCCGACCTGGCTGCCGAGATCTGTGCCCACCTCGGGGTGCCGCTGCATCCGGTGCGGGTGTCCCGATTCGCGAACGACTGTCTGGAAGTGCAGTTGCAGGCCAATTGCCGGGAGCGCGACGTCTTCCTGATCCAGCCGCTGGTGCCGCCCGTGCAGGAGAACCTGGTCGAGCTGCTGTTGATGATCGACGCCGCCCGGGGCGCGTCGGCCGGCCGGATCACCGTGGTGCTGCCGCACTACGCGTACGCCCGTTCGGACAAGAAGGACGCGCCACGGATCTCGATCGGCGCCCGGCTCGTCGCCGATCTGCTCACGTCGGCCGGGGCGGACCGGGTGCTCGCGATGACGCTGCACTCGCCGCAGGTGCACGGCTTCTTCAGCGTTCCCGTGGATCACCTGCACGCCTTGCGCGAGCTGGCCACCCACTTCCGGCGCTACGACCTGACTGACACAGTGGTGGTCTCCCCCGACCTGGGTAACGCCAAGGAGGCGGCGGCCTTCGCCCGGCTGCTCGGCACGCCTGTCGCGGCCGGGGCGAAGCAGCGGTTCAGCGACGACCTGGTCAAGATCAGCGCGGTGATCGGCGAGGTGACCGACCGGGACGTCATCGTGCTGGACGACGAGATCGCCAAGGGCAGCACGGTGATCGAGTTGATGGAGCACCTCCGCGGCCTGAAGGTCCGCTCGATCCGGCTGGCCTGCACGCACGGGCTCTTCTCCGGCGACGCGTTGCGGCGGCTCAGCGACCAGGACGGCGTCCTGGAGATCGTCTGCACCAACACGGTGCCCATCCCGGACGAGAAGCGGGTGCCCACTCTTCAGGTCCTGTCGGTGGCCCCGGCCCTGGCCGAAGCCATGCGCCGGATCCACAACGGGGAATCCGTCTCGGCGCTGTTCGCCTGAGCCGGCCGGCGCGGGCGCGGGACCTCAGCGCGGGGTGTGGCCGTGCTGGACGAGGCCGGTGGTGATGCGGACGGTGGTGCCGGCGGTGCTGGTGACGACCTCCATGGCGTCGGTCAGCTCGCGGGCCAGCCAGAGGCCCCAGCCGCCGGCGGTGTCCGTGGCTGGTCGAGTGCGGTCGCCCAGCCGCTGCGGACTGATCCCGTGCCCGTGGTCGGCGACCTCGCAGACCAGCAGCTCCGACTCGTGCCAGAGCCGCAGCCATCCGCATCCGCCGCCGTGCCGCACCGCGTTGGTGATCAACTCGTTGATCGCGAGCACGAAATCGTCGAGCCGTTGACCGGTGAGCCCGCAGGCGTGCGCGCAGGAGGTGACCGAGTGTCGAATCTCGGTCACCTTGGCCTTGTCGAAGGCGTCGGCGATCAGGGCAGGTTCGATGGGCACAACCGTACGCGGTGCGTGCGGATCTGCGTTCGTCATGGGCCCGTCCCGGCGGCGGATCTCGGAGTATTTCGGGGCTTTTCCACCGTACGTCAGGGTTCTCCGAACCGCACTCGCTGCTCGCCGCGCTACCGGCCGCATGTGGCATCGTGACGGCCATGCCGTCGCCGCCAGGTGGATTCGAGGTGCCGCTGTGGCGTGCGCTAGCGGTGTTCAGGCTGGCGTCCCTGGCGTACGTCTGCGTGCTCGCGGTGCGCGACGCCGACCGGTACGCCCACCCGTACGCCGTCGGCGCCCTGATCCTGGTGATGATGACCTGGACCGGCGCGACCGCGATCGGGTACGCCCGGCCGGCCTGGCGCCGCTGGCCGCTGCTGCTGGCCGATCTCGCAGTGGTGCTGGCGATCGTGCTGACCACCCCGTGGGTGGTCGGTCGGGCGGCGCTCGCCACCGGCGTACCCACCATGGGGGTCGCCTGGATGGCCGGCCCGGTGCTGGCCTGGGCCGTCTCCGGCGGCCGTCGGCGGGGCACGGTCGCCGCGCTGCTGGTCGCCGGAGCGGACCTGGCCACCCGGGAGCGGATCGGCCAGTCCTCGTTCACCGGGGTGATCCTCATGCTGCTCGCCGGGGTGGTGGTCGGGCACGTGGCCCGTCTCGCGGCGGCTGCCGAGGAACGGCTGCAACGCGCTGTGGAGTTGGAGGCCGCCACCCGGGAGCGGGAACGACTGGCCCGGGGGATCCACGACTCGGTGCTCCAGGTGCTGGCGCTGGTGCAGCGGCGGGGCGCCGACCTGCCCGGCGAAGCCGGCGAACTGGCCCGGCTGGCCGGCGAGCAGGAAGCCGCGTTGCGGGCGCTGATCGCCGGCACCGGCCCGGCCACCGCAGTGGCCCTGGACGGACCCGAGGCCGCCGCGGTGGACCTGCGGACCCTCCTCGGCCGGTACGCCTCACCGGCGGTGGCGCTCTCCGCCCCGGCCACCCCGGTGCCGCTGCCGCGCCGGGTGGCCGGAGAGTTGGCAGCCGCGACCGGCGCGGCGCTCGACAACGTGGGGCGGCACGCCGGCGGACGCGCCTGGGTGCTGATCGAGGACGAGGGGGAGACGGTGACGGTGTCGATCCGCGACGAAGGGCCGGGCATCCCGGACGGCCGGCTGGCCGAGGCCGCCGCTCAGGGCCGGCTCGGCGTGACCCAGTCGATCCGGGGTCGGGTGGCGGAACTGGGCGGGACGGTGCGGATCGCGTCCGCCCCCGACGCCGGCACCGAGATCGAGCTGACCGTGCCCAGGGCGCAGCGATGAACCCCACCCGGGTCATGGTGGTCGACGACCATCCGATGTGGCGGGAGGGCGTGGCCCGCGACCTGACCGAAGCCGGATTCCTGGTGGTGGCGACAAGCGGCGAGGGGCGACAGGCCATCCGGGTGGCCGCCGCCGCCCGGCCCGACGTCGTCGTCCTCGACCTGCAACTGCCGGACATCTCCGGCGTCGAGGTGATCCTCGGGCTGCGCGCGGCGCTGCCCGACGTGCGGGTGCTGATGCTCAGCGCCAGTGGCGAACAGCAGAGCGTGCTGGACGCGGTCAAGGCGGGGGCCACCGGTTACCTGGTGAAGTCGACAGCGCCCGCGGAGTTCCTCGACGCGGTCCGCCGGACCGCGGCCGGCAACGCGGTCTTCACCCCCGGCCTCGCCGGGCTCGTCCTCGGCGAGTACCGCCGGCTGGCCGCCGGGCCGGGGCAGGGCCCCGACCCGACCGGCGGCGCGGACCCGGCGACGCCCCGGCTCACCGACCGGGAAACCGAGGTGCTGCGGCTGGTGGCGAAGGGAATGTCGTACAAGCAGATCGCGCAGCGGCTCGGGCTGTCGCACCGCACGGTGCAGAACCACGTGCAGAACACCCTGGGCAAGCTCCAACTGCACAACCGCGTCGAGCTGACCCGGTACGCCATCGAGCGCGGCCTGGACGACTGACCCCGGTCAGACCGAGCGCGGCGGCTCCGTCTCGTGGATGGCCAACTCCTCCGCGGTCGCGCCACCGCCAGCGGAACCGGCGTCGTACGCCACCGAGTCGGTCTCCTGGTCGGTGTGCGACCCCTCGTCCGGCTCGACCAGCCGACCCACAGTGGCGTCGGCCACCGTGCCGAGCTGACCGTGGTCGTAGAGGGAGACCGGTGAGTTCGGGTCCGAGGTGGGCCCCGGGTCCATCACGTCGGCGTCCAACTGGGCCTCCGCCGCGGCTTCCAGATTGTCCGCCTCGAAGGCGATCTTCGGGTCGATCGTCCCGGCCAGCGGATCGTCGGCCGGGCGCTCGTAGACCTCGCGGTCGAGCTTGTAGTCCAACGACTCACCGTCGAGCTGCTCCTCGGCGGTCGTCCCGAACCGGTCCACCGCCACCGGCGTCCGATCGCCGGGGAGTTGGGCCGGGTCCGGGCCGTCCGCCTCGCGCCCGGTGAGCACGTCGTCGTTGGCGGTCGAGTCGTCGTCGGCGGTGTCGGGCAGACCTTGCGCCTCGGTGTCGGACACGGGGGTCGGGTACTCGTTGTCGCGCATGTCTGATCACTACCCGCTGCCCTCCCGCCATAACCGGAGCAGCGCAGGCTGTGCGTTGCGGAAACCGGCGGCGGAGGCGAAACGCCGCATCAGCTCAGGTGCGCGACCTCGTCCTCCGGGTGCAGCGCGCACCACACGACCTTGCCGTCCGGTAGGGCGCTGCTGCCCCAGCGACGTGCCACCGTGTCGATCAGCAGCAGGCCCCGCCCGCCGATCCGGTTCGGCGGCGACAGCCCGGCGAACGTCGGCCGACGCGCGGAGTAGTCGCGCACCGCCAGGTGCAGGGCGTCGTCCTGGGGAGCCAGCCGTACCGTCATCGGGGTCCGCGCGTGCGCCACCACGTTGTTCACCATCTCGGTGATCGCGATGCAGGCCGGGTCGACGAGCATCGCCATGCCCCAGCGTCGGCAGCCGGTGGTGACCAGATCACGGGCCTGCCGGGCGGCTCCCACCACCGGGGCCAGTTCGGCGGTGAGCACCGCCGCCATCGGTGCCACCGCGACCGCGACCGCGGCCAACGCGCTGGCCACCGTCGGCCAGGTCGGCACACCGGCCACCATGATCGGCGGGGCCGGTGCCCCGGCGTCCACCTGCTCGGGCCGGTCGACCGTCGGGTCGCACAGCAGCAGATCCACAGCGGGCCAGTCGGCGACCTCGCGGCGAACCTCGGCGAAGACGGCCCGCCCCGCCGGGTCCACGACCCGCAGCCCGGTCACGTCGGCCACCACCGGGCCCGGTCGGTTCCACAGACAGGCGAGCAGCGCGCCGCGTACCGCCTCGGCCGCGGCGGCGTCGAGCGTACCGGTCAGCCGGACCACCGCCGACGAGTCGTCGATCTCCACCAGACAGCTCGACATGATCGCCTCATTGTGCGCGTCGGTGACGGTTCGCGCATTCGGGCGCTCGATGCCGGCCATCAGGGCGCCAACCGGGACCGGCGGTTGATGGCCGCCATGGTGCCGACCGCGGTGCCGGCGGCGGCGAGACCGAACGCGGCGGTCATCCGCACCAACTGACGCCGTCGACCGTTCCAGCCGCCGTCGCGGTGGGCCTGCCCGTCGGCGTCGAAGACGTTGCCGCTGCTGTCCACCCGCGCGCCCGGACCGAACTGCGCGCGGTGCGCGTACCAGCCGAGGGCGCGTTCCACGAGCGCGGGCGCCAGCCGCCACTGGAGGGCGAGCAGGCGGGCAGCCCCACCGGCGTACGCCTCGCGGCGGGGCCGGCGCAGCACCCGGACGATGGTCTCGGCGACCACCTCCGGTGGGTAGATCGGGGGCGGTGGCATCAGTTCCCGTCCGCTGTGGTTGCCCGCGTGCCGGAAGAACGGGGTGTCGATGCTGGCCGGCAGCACCGTGCAGACGGAGATCTGGCCGCGACCGGTGACCCGCAGCTCCTGTCGGACGGTGTCGGCCAACCCACGGATGCCGTGCTTGGTGGCGTTGTACGCCGACTGGTACGGCATGGCCACCTCGGCCAGCACCGAGGCGTTGTTGACGAGCACGCCGCCGCCGGCCGCGCCGAGGTACGGAAGAGCGGCCTTGATGCCGTGCACCGCGCCGAGCAGGTTGACCTCCAGCACCCGGCGGAACTCGGCGACCGGAATCTCGTCGAACAGGCCCACCGCGCTCACTCCGGCGTTGTTCACCCAGGCGTCGATCCGGCCGAACTCCGCAGCCGCCCGATCGGCCAGCCGTTGCACCGACTCCAGGTCGGTCACGTCGGTCGGCACGACGAGCGCCCGGCCGCCCAGCTCCAGGCAGCGCAGCGCGACCTGGCGGAGGGCCGCCTCGCTGCGGGCGGCGAGCACGACGGCTGCGCCCCGGCGGGCCAACGCGTACGCGGTGGCCGTGCCGATCCCGCTTGACGCGCCAGTGATCACCACGGTCGAATCGTCGAGGCTGCGGGTCAGCGGCATTCCTGAGCGGTACCCCCGCCCGGGCCTGGTCATGCCAGGTACCGATTGTCGATCTTCGTGAGAACCCGTGTGGTGTGGTCAATGTGGTTGCCGTGGCGCAAGCGTCGGCGGCACTCGCGGGCACTGTTCCCGATCTGCCAGGTTTCGACTCCCGCTCCCGAGGTTAATGGGACGCTCTGAACGGGAGGACCACTGCCGAGGAAAGATCGCAGGGAGGTGACCCATGCGCGTCAGCCTCGTCTGCGCGCACGCCAGCTCATACCGCCATGCCGACGGCCCACCGGTCGGCACCCGGCAGCACATCGCACGGGTCGCCGCCGAGTTGGCGGAGCGGGGCCATGACGTACGGCTGTACGAGCGCCGGGACGACCCCGGCCTGCCGGCGACTGTGAACGTCGACGGTTACCAGGTGCTCCAGGTGCCCGCCGGCCCGCCCACCCCACTACCCACAGCGAAACTCATCCCGTACGTCACGGAGTTCGGGCGCTGGTTGGCCGACTCGTGGTCCGGCGCCTGGCGGCCCGAGGTGGTGCACGGGCACTACTGGGTCGGTGGTCTGGCCGCCGCGCACGCCGTTCGGGAGACCGACATCCCGGTGGTGCAGACGTTCCACTCGCTCGGCGTCGAGCAGGCGCGCCACCTGGGAGGCCACTACGACGGGCCGGGGGAGCGGATCACGTTGGAACGCGCCCTGACCCGGGCCGTCGACATCGCCGTCGCCCAGTCGAACGACGAGGTCGACGAGCTGACCCGGATGGGCCTGCAACGCAGCTCGGTCGCGCTGGTGCCGGCCGGGGTGGACATCGAGCAGTTCCAGCCCGACGGCGAGGCGGCGCCGCGCGAACAGCGGGCCCGCATCCTCTCGGTCGGCTCGCTGTCCCCGGGGCACGGCCAGGAGGACCTGATCCGGGCGATGCGACTGGTCGGCGACGCCGAGCTGGTGATCGCCGGTGGGCCGCCGGCCGACCAACTGGCCAACCATGCCGAGGCGCGGCGGCTGCGGGAGCTGGCCGAGCAGGTAGGCGTCGTCGACCAGGTACGGCTCGTCGGAGCGGTGCCGCACGACCAGATGGCCACCTGGTACCGCTCGGCGGACGTGGTCGCCTGCACACCGCACTACTCCTCGGCCGGGCGGGTCTCCCTTGAAGCGATGGCCTGCGGGGTGCCGGTGATCGGCTACGCGATGGGCGGCCTGGCGGACGCCGTCGTGGACGAAGTCACGGGCCGCCTGGTGCCCCCCGGCGACGTGCGGGCGCTCGGAGTCTCGCTGCGCCGGCTGCTCGCCGACAACGCCGGCCGGTTCGCCTACGGCCACGCCGCGGTGGACCGGGTGCGCAGCAGCTACACCTGGGAGCGCACCGCCGGCGCGCTGGAGCGCCTCTACGAGCGGGTGGTGAGTCGCCGCAAGCCGGTCGAGGCCTGAGCGGGCCGGTCGGGCGGCCCGGTGTCTCAGCCGGGCCGCCCGGCGACGAGAATGGCCTGGTCGCGGCGGCGCGCCACCGCCCGCTGCTGTTGCGGCTCGGCGTAGCGGGTCAGCCCGATCACCGCGGCCAGGGTGACCAGGAAACCGGCAGCGGCCAGCCACTCCCGGCCCGGCCAGATCTTGTCGTTGAGCAGCAGCAGGCCGACGATCGCGGCCGGCACCGCGCCGGCGGCGTCCATCGCGGCGACCGCGGCGGTCGTCGAACCGCGCTGCATCGCCAGACCGAGGAGAAGCTGACCGACGATCGAGTGGGCGATCAGCAGGTAGAACAGCGGGTCGGCGAGGAACGCCTCCGCGGACGGCGCGGACGCCAGGGGGCGGGCGGCGACCGCCGCCGAGCTGAACGCCAACCCGGCAAGCGAGCCGAGAGCCACCGACCCGGGTGCCCCGCAGAGCCGGACGGCGAACACACCGAGCACCGCGATGACGCCGAGCGCCACCAGCAGGGCGATCGAGCCGGCGGCGCCGAGCTGCTTCGAGGGGGCCGGCCGGGCGGACAGCACCAGAGCGGTGATCCCGGCGAAGAGCAGGGCCAGCAGCACCACCTCCGCCACCGGCAGCCGCCACTTCAGCACCAGCACGCCGAGGATGGCGGTCACACCGAGCCCGGCCGCGACGCTCGCCTGCACCAGGAACAGCGGCAGGTCCCGGCGGGCCAGGAAGGCGAGCACGAACCCGCCGATCTGGCAGCCCAGGCCGACCAGGTACGTCCGGTGCCCGGCGAGACGCAGCAGCAGGCCCGGGTCGAAGGTGTGGTGGACAGTGGTGCGGGCCGCGGCCACCGACTGGAGGAGGTTGGCGAAGCCGTACGCGACGATCATCGCCGCGAGAAAACACCAACCGGAGGAGACCACCTGGCGAGGATAGAGGTTGGCGGGGGTCAGCGCTCGGCTGGTCGATCGAGGCGGCTGAGGATGTCGGGGTGCAGCACACCGTTGGTGGCGACCACGCTGCTGTCGGTGCCCGGCGCGCCGGCCGGAGCCGGTCGACCCCGCAGATCGGTGACCGTGCCACCCGCCTCGGTGACGATCGGCACCAGCGCCGCCACGTCCCACAGTGACAACTCCGGTTCGACCATCACGTCCAGTGCGCCCTCGGCCAGCAGCATGTAGCCGTAGAAGTCGCCGTAGGCCCGACTGCGCCACGTGGCCCGCATCAGGTCCAGCATCGCGTCGAGCCGCCCGGCGCGCTCCCACCCGTCGAGCGACGAGTAGCAGAAGCTGGCATCGGCGATCTTGTGCACCGCGGACACCCCGATCCGCTCGCCGGCCGTGGGGCCCGGACCGGCGTACGCGCCCGCGCCCGCGCTCGCCCACCAGCGCCGGCCCAGCGCCGGTGCGGACACCACGCCGACCGCCGGCCGGTCACCGTCGTAGAGCGCGATCAGGGTGGCCCAGACCGGCACGCCCCGGACGAAGTTCTTGGTGCCGTCGATCGGATCGATGATCCACCGACGGCCGTGCGGGGCGCTGGCCGGCTGCGCGCCGTACTCCTCGCCGAGCAGCCCGTCGGTCGGCCGCTCCGCGGTCAGCAGGGCGCGGATCTCCCGCTCCACGGCGGTGTCCGCGTCCGACACCGGGGTCAGGTCGGGCTTGGCCTCCACCCGCAGGTCGAGCGCGCGGAACCGGGCCGTGGCGATGGCGTCGGCCCGGTCGGCGAGCAGGTGGGCGAGGGCGAGGTCGTCGGCGTACCCGGTCATGCCGGCAACCTAGCCGACGCCCGTCGGCTCACTCGTCGGGCCCGCGCCGGTCACCCTCCCCGGGGCCGCGCTGGTCGCTCTCGCCGCGCGAGTCACCCTCGCCGGCGCGGGAGGCGAGCAACCGGCGGTACGAGGCCAACCGGCGCGGGTCGGCCTTGCCGGCGGCCACCCAGGCGTCCAGCCCGCAGGCGGCCTCGTCGGCCGTGTGCTGGCAGTTGGGCGGGCAGTCGACGGTGCCCTCGACCAGGTCCGGGAAGCCGTGCAACAGGCTGTCGGCCGAGACGTGCGCCAGTCCGAAACTGCGGATCCCGGGAGTGTCGATGATCCAGCCGGGATCGGTGTCGACGCCGGGCACCGGTGGCAACCGCAGCGCCACCGCGCTGGTGGAGGTGTGCCGGCCACGGCCGATCGCGCTGACCACGCCGACCGCGCGCAGGGCGTCCGGGACGAGGCGGTTGACAAGTGTCGACTTGCCCACCCCGGAGTGCCCGACCAGCACCGACACCTTGCCGCTCAGCAGCGCGCGGAGCGCGCCCAGGTCGGAGTCGGGACGGTTGAGCACGTACGGCAGCTCCAACTCGGTGTAGTAACCGAGCACCTCCTCCGGCCCGGCCAGGTCGGCCTTGGTGAGGCAGAGCAGCGGCTCGACGTCCGCGTCGTACGCGGCCACCAGGCAGCGGTCGATGAAACCGGTGCGCGGCGGCGGGTCGGCAAGCGCGCTGACGATCACCAGTTGGTCGGCGTTCGCCACCACCACCCGTTCCAGCCGGCCCTCGGCGGTGGTCTCGTCGTCGTCGGCGGTGCGGCGCAACACCGAGCGGCGCTCGGCGATCCGGACGATCCGGGCGAGAGCGCCCTCCGCCCCGGACGTGTCCCCGACCAGGCTGACCCGGTCGCCCACCACCACCGACTTGCGGCCCAGCTCACGGGCCCGCATCGCGGTCACCGTGGGCAGTTCGGCCCCCACCACGCCGCGCTCGGCACCGGCCAGCACGCACTGGTAGCGCCCCCGGTCGACGGCGATGACGAAGCCGTCCACCGCGTCGTTGTGCTGGGGTCGGGTGCGCGTACGCGGGCGCGACGACTTTCCGGGTCGGACCCGTACGTCGTCCTCGTCGTACTCCCGCCGCTTGGTCGCCAGGACCTGTCCTCTTCTCGCGTCAGCTCTTGCCGGTCACCATCGCTGACCATAGTGCCGGGAACTCGGGCATGGTCTTGGAGGTACACCCCACGTCGTCCAGCTCGATGCCGGGAACGGCGAGCCCGGCCACCGCGGCGGCGTGCGCCATGCGGTGGTCGTGGTAGGTGCGGAAGATCCCGCCGCGCAGGGGGCGGGGCCGGATCTCCAGCCCGTCCGGCGCCTCGGTGATGTCCGCACCGAGGGCGGTGAACTCGCGTGCGAGCGCGGTCAGCCGGTCGGTCTCGTGGCCGCGGATGTGCCCGACGCCGGTGAACACCGACGGCGAGTCGGCAAGCATGGCCAGCGCGGTCAGCGCCGGGGTCAGCTCGCTGACGTCGGAGAGGTCGGCGGTCAGGCCGTGCACCACGCCGGTGCCCCGCACCGTCAGCCCGGTGGTGGAGAGGGTGACCTCGCCGCCCATCCGCTGCAGCAACGAGCGGAGTTGCTCGACGGGCTGGGCGCTGCTGTGCGGCCAGCCCTGCAGGGTCACCTCACCGCCGGTGACCAGGGCGGCGGCGAAGAACGGCACCGCGCCGGAGAGGTCCGGTTCGATCTCCCAGCCGCGCCCGGTGAGCGGGCCGGGCTCGACGGTCCACACGTCGGGGGTGCTGTCGTCGACGGCCGCGCCGGCGGCCCGCAGCATCCGCACCGTCATCCGCAGGTGCGGCGCGGAGGGCACCGGAGGACCGACGTGCCGCACCACGACGCCCCGGTCGAAACGCGGGGCGGCCAGCAACAACGCGGAGACGAACTGGCTGGACACGGACGCGTCGATCACCACCTCCCCGCCGGTGACCCCACCGGTGCCGAACACGGTGAGCGGCAGGCTGCCCGTGCCGGTGACGTCGATCCGGACGCCGAGCGAGCGCAGTGCGCCGACCAGCGGCCCGAGCGGCCGGGTGCGAACGTAGGGGTCGCCGTCGAAGGTGACCGGCCCGTCGGTCAGCCCGGCCACCGGCGGCACGAACCGCATCACGGTGCCGGCCAGGCCCACGTCGACGTGTGCGGGGCCGACAAGCGGGTGCGGCCGGACCAGCCAGCGCTCGTCGTCGCTGATCGACACGTACGCGCCCATCGCCCGCAGGCCGGCGGCCATCAACTCGGTGTCGCGGGCCCGCAGCGGCTCGGCAAGCGTCGACGGTCCGGCGGCCAGCGCGCTGAGCACCAGGGCGCGCGCGGTCATCGATTTGGACCCGGGCAGGCGCAGCGTCGCCGCCACCGGGTTGGACGCGGTCGGTGCGCTCCACGGCTGTGGTGGCCGGGTCGCGGTCAGATTCCCCACGGTTACATTCTGCCGTGTTGGCCGGCCGGCGGCAGGAAGCGGTGGTCGTACTCCCGGTTGGCGGGACAGCCGGCGGGGGCGGGACGCGTTAGCGTGTGGTCCATGTGCGGCAGGTACGCGACGACCCGGAGCTCCGGTGAGCTGAGCGCGCTGTTCGAGTCGTCCGACGACACCGACGGCCTGCTCCGACCGGATCACAACGTCGCGCCGACCGACCCGGTGCCACTGGTCCGGGTCAGCCCCGAGGGGCACCGCAGCCTCTGTGTCGGTCGCTGGGGTCTGCTGCCGCACTGGTCCCGGTCTCCCGCCGGGGCGGCCCGCATGATCAATGCGCGGGCGGAGACGGTGGCCACCAGTCGGGCGTACGCCGGGTCGTTCTCCCGTCGCCGCTGCCTGGTCCCGGCGGACGGCTGGTACGAGTGGGTCCGTCGGCCCGACGGTGGGCGACAGGCGTACTACATGACGCCCAGGGACGGCTCGGTGCTCGCCCTGGCCGGCATCTGGTCGCTCTGGCAGTCCGAGGCCGACACCCGGCTCACCTTCAGCGTGCTGACCACCGCGGCGCTCGGCGATCTGGCCGAGGTGCACGACCGGATGCCGGTGCTGCTGTCGCCCGAGCGCTGGTCGTCGTGGCTGGCGCCGACCGACGAGCCCGAGCGGCTGCTCGTCCCGACGTCGGCGGAGCGGCTCGCGGGGTTGGAGATCAGGCCGGTGGGGGCGGCGGTGGGCGACGTCCGCAATGACGGGCCCCGATTGACCGCCCGGGTGTCTGTGGAGCCAGCGGTGACGCCGCAGGAGCTGACCCTGTTCTGAGACCGACCGACGCACATCGTCAAGCGCCGATTTGCCAGGGTTGCGCGCGATTCGTCTCCTGGCCGTTCAGTCATGTTCTCGGCAGACCCTTGTCTCGGCGTTGTGAAGTGCGATAGAACACAGCGCCGGTAGTGGCTGTCGATTCGCACGGGGCGAACGACGTCCACCGATCTTGCCGGTCCCACGGGGGAGGTGGGTGGATGACACGGGCGCGTATGCCTCGCCCGCACGAGGTGGCTGCGGCGCGGCGAGATCCGCGACTGCTGCGGGCCGTGCGGGAACGGCGACAGGACGACGCGTGGCGCACCAGAGGCACCTGTCAGAGCGTCGATCCGGAGACATTCTTTCCGGCACCGAACGAACCGGCGGACGCCGCCGTCGCGCTGTGCCGCAGTTGTGATGTGCAGGGGTCCTGCCTGGCCTGGGCCCTCGACGTCGGTGACTGCCACGGGGTGTGGGGTGCCACCACACCGCGCGAGCGGCGGGCGATGCTCGTCGCCTGGCGTGGCGAGGTCGATCCGGCCCCGGACGCCGTCGACGACGCCGGCCCGCCTGTGCGGGATCGGTTGCTCACCCTGGTCCCGTTGAGCTGATCAGTTCACCCGGCCCGCACCCGTCGCCGGTCAGGCGGCGCAGAATGGGTCGGTGCTGCCCAGCGACGAGATCGACACCCCGCGTGGTCCGGCGCGGATCGACACCGACCTGCCGTCCGGTCCGGCCACCGCTCTGCTCGTGCTCGGGCACGGCGCGGGCGGCAGCGTCGACGCTCCCGACCTGCTCGCGGTCCGGGACGCGGCGGTCGCGGCCGGCCTGGCGGTGGTGCGGGTGACCCAGCCCTACCAGGTCGCCGGTCGACGTGCGCCGGCACCGGCAGGTCACCTCGACGAGGCCTGGACGGCGGTGCTCGCCGTGCTGCGTGACCGGCACGCCGACGTGCCGACGGTGCTGGTCGGTGGCCGTTCCAGTGGCGCTCGGGTGGCCTGCCGCACGGCCCGTGCGGTGGGTGCGGCAGGTGTGGTCGCGTTGGCCTTTCCGCTGCACCCACCCGGGCGGCCGGAGCGCTCGCGGGCCGCCGAACTGGACACCGGCCTGCCGACGCTCGTCGTCAACGGCGACCGGGACCCGTTCGGGACACCGGAGCCGGGGCCGACCGTGCGCGTGGTGACCCGTCCTGGGGAGACGCACGACCTGCGGCGGGATCCGGGCGGCACCGCTGCCCTCGTCCGGGACTGGCTGCGCGCCCAGGGCTGGGCGCCCACCTGATCCGGTCGACCCCCGGCGCGCCCGGGCGACCGTTTCCGGTGCCGGGCGCGGGTCGTTGCATCCGATGGTGCCGCCGGCCCGATCCGGACCGGCGACACCAGTCCTCCCAGGCCCTTCCTGGTCCCAGCGCCGGCCGCCGCCGGGGCCGGGACCAGGAACGGGAGGCCACCCGGAATGCCCCAGTGGTCATCTCGCGTTACTAACCCCGGACGACTTTTCTGCGAGGGGGGTGACCGGTGCCGACCGAGACACGAAGCCTGCAACGGGACGAGCGGGACGCCCGGCAGCTCAAGCGGCTGCTGGATGCTCCGGATTGGCCCGCGACGGCGGGACCGGGCGGGGTGGGTGCGGTGAGCACTGGCACACCGGCCGGAAGTGAATCTGCGGGCAGGTCCGTGCGCGTATCCTCGGCGGGAAAGCATCCGACGCGAGGGGATGTGCGGTTGACCACCGAGAAGACGGACGAGCGCAGGGCCCGATTCGAGCGGGACGCGATGCCATTCGTCGATCAGCTCTACGCTGCTGGGCTGCGGATGACACGCAACCCGGCGGATGCCGAGGACCTGGTCCAGGAGACGTACCTGAAGGCGTACGCGGCCTTCCACCAGTTCGAGCAGGGCACGAACCTGAAGGCCTGGCTCTACCGGATCCTGACCAACACCTACATCAACTCCTACCGCAAGCGGCAGCGCCAGCCGATCCAGGCGCCCACCGAGGAGATCACCGACTGGCAGCTTGCCGAGGCCGAGTCGCACACCTCCAGTGGGTTGCGCTCCGCCGAGACAGAGGCACTGGACCGGCTGCCGGACAGCGACGTCAAGGAGGCCCTCCAGCAGTTGCCGGAGGAGTTCCGCCTGGCCGTGTACCTCACCGATGTCGAGGGCTTCTCCTACAAGGAGGTCGCGGACATCATGGGCACGCCGATCGGCACGGTGATGTCGCGTCTGCACCGGGGCCGTCGTAATCTGCGCAAGTTGCTTGAGCGCTACGCCGGGGAGCGGGGCTTCAGTGCGGCCCGCTCGTCCAAGGGCTCCACCGCTGCCGCCGGCCGGGAGGTGTGACGTGAGCTGTGGGGAGCCGCACGAGACGGATTGCCGCGAAGTCCTCGCGGAGGTCTACCTCTACCTGGATCTGGAGTGCGCCGACGAGCGGCGCTCGCTGATCCGGCACCACCTGGACGAGTGCGGGCCCTGCCTGCGCGAGTACGGGCTCGAGCAGGAGGTGCGGGCGTTGGTGGCTCGGTGCTGCGGCAACGAGACCGCCCCGGACGAGCTGCGCGAGCGACTGCGGGTGAAGCTCACCGAGCTGGTGGTCTTCGAGACGAGTGATTCCCGCGAGCTGGCCGACTGAGCGTCGGCGCGGCACAGCGTCAAGACCGGTGGCCCGGGTCGTTGTCGACCCGGGCCACCGGTGTACCCGGCGTCGGCCGGGTCGAGCTGATCGGTGACGGGCCGCCGGCCCGTCGACCCGTTCAGGAGTTGGGACGCTTGCCGTGGTTCGCGGCGCTCTTCTTACGAGCCTTCTTCTTCCGGGACTTCTTCGCCATGCTGACCTCCTCGTGATTGGGGCGGATCCGTACTGCCCACGACCTCGGCGTCGGTGCACCCACCGGCGGCCCGGCATCGGGTCCGACCCGCTGATGGTAGTGCGGTCGACACCCGCCTCCTTTCCCCGGGGCGGGTGCGCCATCCCGGCCGTGCCGCTGCGCGTCCACCGGCGGACGTCGCATGATTGGATACGTCGGCAGGCACATCGCGAAAAGGGAGGGCCCGGACATGGCCGAGGAGATCCGCGCCGAGATGGTGGCGAACGTCTGGAAGGTCGTCGCCACGGCGGGTGACACCGTGGCCGAGGGCGACACCCTGGTGATCCTCGAGTCGATGAAGATGGAGATTCCGGTCGTCGCCGAGTCCGACGGTGTGCTCGAACAGCTCGCGGTCCACGAGGGCGACGTCGTGCAGGACGGCGATCTCATCGCGGTGATTGCTTGACCGGCGTGCGGGTCCGTCCGGCCGAGCCGGCCGACTTCCCGGCGGTGGCCCGGCTGACCGTGGCCGCGTACGAGGCGGACGGCCAGCTCAAGGGCGAACACGGGTACGGCGAGGTGTTGGCGGACGTGCCGACCCGGGCCGCCAGCGGCGCGGTGCTGGTCGCGGTCGACGAGGTGACCGGGGCGGTGCTCGGCTCGGTGACCTTCGTGCTGCCGGGCACCCCGTTCGCCGAGCTGTCCGGGCCGGGCGAGGCGGAGTTCCGGATGCTCGCTGTCGACCCGGGCGCCCAGGGGCGGGGTGTCGGTGCGGCACTGGTGCGGGCGTGCGTCGCGCGCGCGGCCGGGCTGGGCTGCACGGCACTGGTGATCTGTTTCCGGGCCGGGCTGGCCGATACCGCGTACCGGCTCTACTCGCGGCTCGGGTTCGTGCGCGCACCGGAGAAGGACTGGTCGCCGATGGCGGGCGTGGACCTGCTCGGTCTGCGACTGGACCTGACGCGCGGCTGAGCCGCCGACCGATCAGCCCAGACCGGCGGCGGACACGTCGCGGTCGCTCACGTCGGCTTCGGTGCCGATGGCGGCCAACAACTCGTCGGCCACCTCCAGGGCGATCTTGCGGCGTTCGTCGTCGCCGATGTGCGGCGCGCGGACCGCGAACCAGCTCGTGTGCACCGCGAAGATCGAGAGCGCGGCGCGAAGCTGGGCGGCGGGGGAGTCGTCGCCCCGGCAGAGCGCGTCGGCAAGCGCCAGCATCCGACCGCGCATCTGTTGGCCGGCGGAGAGACTCTTGAGCGCGGTCTGGTTCTGCTCGAAGAAACGCATCACCGACGGCTGGGTGCCGTCGAACATCGTGTCCGCGTACCGGGAGATCAGCTCGCGGCGGGTGTCCAGGGTGGCGGGCTGCGTCGCGGCCCAGGCGTTCAGCTCGTCCATTCGCTCCAGCCGGTCCTCGACGAAGCTGGCGACGATGTCGTCCTTGCTCTTGAAGTGGTAGTAGAGCGCCGCCTTGGTGACGTTGAGGCGCTCGGCGATCTCCCGCAGCGAGGTCTTCTCGTACCCCTGCTCGGTGAAGAGTTCGAGCGCGACGGCCTTGATCCGCTCCCGCGTCCCGCCTGTGCTCTCTCTCACCCACGCCCCCCAAATGGCTTGACCGCATCTTCCTACCCAACTTACCGTGCGGCTAGTAAGGTGACTAGCCGGGCGGCAAGTAAGTATGGCAATTTTCAGGGGGAGCTTACCCATGACTCAGGCAACCCAGGCCGGCGTACGACCCAACAACATCCGGGTCGTGCTGTTCGGGCTGATGATCGCGATGATGCTCGCGATGCTCGACAACATGATCGTCAGCACCGCGCTACCGCGGATCGTCGGCGAGTTCGGCGGCCTCAACCACTTCACCTGGGTGGTGACCGCGTACGTCCTGGGCACCACCGTCTCCACCCCGATCTGGGGCAAGCTCGGTGACCTCTACGGCCGCAAGTCCGTCTTCCTGACCTCGGTCGTCATCTTCCTCGTCGGCTCCGCCCTCTGCGGCATGGCCGGCTCCGGGATGCTCGGCGGCCCGCAGGACGGCATGGTCCAGCTCATCGCCTTCCGTGCCGTGCAGGGTCTCGGCGCCGGTGGGCTCATGGTCGGCGTGATGGCGATCATCGGTGACCTGGTCCCGCCCCGCGAGCGTGGGCGCTACCAGGGCATGATCGCCGGCATCATGGCCATCGCCATGGTCGCCGGGCCGCTGGCCGGTGGCTTCATCACCGACCACCTCTCCTGGCGGTGGGCGTTCTACGTGAACCTGCCGCTGGGCGGGATCGCGCTGCTCGTGTTGATCACCACCATGCACCTGCCGAAGTACCGCACCGAGCACCGGATCGACTGGCTCGGGGCCGGGCTGCTCTCCATCGGCATCACCGCGATCGTGCTCATCACCACCTGGGGCGGCAACGAGTACGACTGGACGTCGCCGCAGATCCTCGGCCTGGCCGTGCTGGGCGTGCTCACGTTGGTGGCGTTCGGTCTGGTGGAGCGCCATGTCCAGGAGCCCATCCTACCGTTGGCGCTCTTCGCGAACCGCAACTTCGCGCTGATCTCGGTGATCGGCTTCCTGCTCGGCTTCGCGATGTTCGGCGCGATGAACTTCCTGCCGCTCTACCAGCAGACGGTGCAGGGGGCGTCGGCGACCAACAGTGGTCTGCTGCTGCTGCCCCTGATGTTCGGCATGCTCGTCGTCTCGCTTGTCATCGGCCGGGCGATCACCAAGAACGGTAGGTACCGGGCGTACCCGATCGTCGGTGGCGTCGTGATGACGGGAGGCATGGGCCTGCTGTCCATGCTCGACACCGACACCAGCAAGCTGATGTCCTCGCTGTACATGATCGTGCTCGGCGTCGGCATGGGCTTCCTGATGCAGACGTCGATGCTCATCGCCCAGAACAGCGTGGAGCAGAAGGACCTCGGCGCGGCCAGCGGCGCGGCCACCTTCTTCCGGTCGATCGGCGGCTCGTTCGGCATCTCGCTGTTCGGCGCGATCTTCGCCAACCGGCTGGCCAGCTCCGAGGGCGGTCGGGCCTTCGGCGGCGAGTCCGGCGGCGCGGGGATGGACCTGGAGAAGCTCAAGGACCTGCCCGCCCAGGCGCGTGAGCTGGTGCTCGGTGGCCTCTCGGACGCGATCTCGCACGTGTTCCTCTGGGCGGTGCTGTTCACCATCGCGATCCCGGTGCTTGCCTGGTTCATCAAGGAGATCCCGCTGCGTACCGCCAACGAGGCGCCGCCGCAGGCCACTCCGGAAGAGGAAGCCGAGATCGCCCTCGGCAAGGCAGCTCCGGTCGCCTGACCCGACCTCCGCACCGCACGCCGCGTCGCCCCGTCCGGGTCGGCGCGGCGTGCCCCGTTTCCCGCGACCGCGCGCCTAGCGGGCGCGGGCGCCGAGCAGGCGCTGCCAGAGGCGGCGTAGCGGGTTACGGGGACGGGGGAGTTGGGGCGAGAGGGTGCCGAGCAGTTCGGTGGCCAGTGCCGCGCTGGCCTTGTCCAGCTCCGGGACGGCAAGCGCCAGGTGGGCGAGCGAGGCGGCGATCGGGACCGGTCGGGCCCGAGCGACGGCGGCCGCGTCGGCGAGCCGCTCGGCCACCACCCGGGCCACGTCCGACCGTACGGAGGGATCCACCCAGGCGGCCGTGACCAGGGCGAACAGCGCCGCCTCGGTGACCCAGTCCTCGACGTCCCAGATCAGGTCGAGCAGCACGCGGCGCCGGGTCGAGCCTTCCCACGGCTCGTCGGTGCGGTGGTGCAGCAGGCCCAGGCAGGCCCACACCTGCACGCCACGGACCCACATCGACGGGTCGTGGGCGGCCAGCAGTCGACCCACCGCGTTGGCCGGCGCCGCCGGCGGGTGCACCAGCAGGCCGAGCAGGTCCGTCACGTCGAGGCCGGCGAGGCCCACCGCCGCGTCGTACGCCGCCGGTGGGTGCGGCCACGCCGGGTGGGCGAGCTGACCGATCCGTTCGACAGCCGTCGCCGAGGGCGCCGGTAGTGCGGGCGTGGGCATGTTGTCCGCGTAGTGCCACAACCGCTGGGCGGACGCCCGCCGGGGCTCGCGCGGGTCCGGCTCCGACGAGCCGACGACGTCGATCCGCAGTCCGGGGGCGGTGGACGTCGCCGTTCGGACGGCGCTCGGCGGGGCTGCGGCGGGCAGGCGTACGGCGTTGCCGGATCCGTTGTCGTCATCGGCCACCGCCTGGCGCATCGCGTCGACCAGGGGACCGCCGGCCGGGGTCAGTTGGCCGAGCCAGGGTCGGCCGCGGCAGCACTGGGCCAGGTCACCATGCTCGTGGCTGTCGTCGGGGTGGTCGCGGACGAAGTCGGCGAGCGCGACCAGGTGGGCCAGGTCGCCGTCGCGCAGGTGCCGCAGCCGGTGGGCGGTGTGCACCGCGCAGTCGAAGGACGGGTCGCGCGCCAGCGCCCGCTCGGTCCACTCCAGCGCCTCGTCCAGCCGGCCGATCTCGGCCAGCGTGCCGGCGATGTCCGCGTAGATCGCCAGGTCGTCCGGGTCCAGCTCGACGGCCCGACCGAGGGCGGCGAGGCCGTCGCGGGTCCGGCCCGCGCTGCGGTACGCGTACCCGAGCCAGACCTCGCCCATCTTCGAGGGTTGTGCGCGTACCCCTCGGGTGGCCCACCGCACCGCCAGCGCGGCCTCACCGAGCCGCCGGGCCAGCGCGGACGCCGCGCCCAGCAGCAGGCCGTGCTCGGGGTGGACGGTGGCCGCGTTGCGGGCCAGTGTGAGGTACGGCGTGAGGGCGCCCCGGTCGACCCGCGGCACCGGGTCCGGCAGCGCGGCGCAGACCTGCATGAGGATCCGGGCGATGTGCTCCGGGTCCAGCCGTTCGGCCAGCTCGGGCGCGGTGACCCAGGGAACGCCCGCCCACTGGGTGCCGGGCGCGTACGCGGTCGCGGCGGCCAGCAGCTCCAGCCCCTCGGCGGGACGGCCGGCGGTGGCGAGCAGGTGGGCGCGGGCGACGACCGCGCCCACGAAGGTGTGATGGGTGATCGGGAACAGGCCGAGGCCACCGCCGCTGACGGCGGCGAGCCGGGCCAGGGTCTCGTGCACCTCCGGGAGGGTGGGGGCCTGTGCCAGCGCGCCGGCGAGGTGGCCGGCGGCGTGGTGCAGGTCGCCCTCGTCGAGTGCCAGCCGGGCCAGCGCCAGCTCCTCCGTCGCGGAGAGCGCGGGGTCGTCCGTTCCCTCGGGCACGTCGTCCTCTCGTCGCTGGGCCAGGCCGGGTGCAGCACACCAAGCTTAGTTGATATTGAGATCAACTGGTGATCATCTGCGCACTCCTGCTCGTTCGATTGCTGAGATTCCGTTAAAAGTGCAAGACTGAGCAAGAATCGCGCGGCAACCGCGCAGGGGGAGGGGTTTCCGTGACACGTGCAGGGGTCGGCATGGCCGCCGACATCGACGAGCAGCCGGCTGGTTACGCGCGCCTGCTCTCGGCCGCCAACGCCGCCGAGATCGCCCGGGTGGCGGCGGTCATCGCCGAACGTCGCCCACGGCACGTGGTCTTCACCGCCCGCGGCACCTCCGACCACGCGGCCCTCTACGGGGCGTACCTGACCGAGATCCGGCTCGGCCTGCCCGCCGGGCTCGCCTCGCCAAGCGTCGTCACCCTGTTCGGGGCCCGACCCGACCTGTCCGACGCGCTTGTCGTCGGGGTCAGCCAGAGCGGCGGCTCACCCGACCTGGCCGAGGTGTTGCGCGCCGCCCGCGCCTCCGGCGCGCTGACCCTCGCGGTGACCAACGCGCCAGAGTCGCCGCTCGTGGACGTGGCCGAACTGAGCGTCGACATCGCCGCCGGGCACGAGCGGGCCGTGGCCGCCACCAAGACGTACACCGCCGAGCTGCTCGCCCTGCTGATGCTCGTCGAGGGGATCCGGGCCGGCGACGGCGTGCTCCCCGCCGCCGAACGGGAGGCGCTCGACGCGCTGCCCGAGTTGGCCGCCCGCACCCTGGCCGACGACACCCCGGCCCGGCTCGCGCCGCGCTACCGGTTCGCCCGCCAACTGGTCACCACCGGCCGGGGGTACGCCTACCCGACCGCCCGGGAGGCGGCGCTGAAACTGATGGAGACCTCGTACCTGCCGGCCCTCGCCTTCTCCGGTGCCGACCTGCTGCACGGCCCGCTCGCGATGACCGATCCGGAGGTCCCGGTGCTCGCCGTGGTCGGCTCCGGGCCGGGGGGACGCTCGATGGGCGAGGTGCTGCCCCGCCTCGGCGAACGCCGCGCCGACGTCGTGGTGGTCGGCTCCGCCGACGTGCCGGGCGCCACCCGGCTGGCCGTCCCCGAGGTCGACGAGCGGTACGCCCCACTGTTGGACATCCTGCCGTTGCAGCGGTTGGCGCTGGCCCTGGCGCTCACCCGAGGCGAGGACCCGGACGCGCCGCGCGGGTTGAAGAAGGTCACCGCGACGATGTGAGGGGCGGCGTGGGACCCTGGTCACCGTGTCCACGCTGCGCGACCTCGCCGAGGAGCACACCCATCTCCGTCCGGCCGACATCGACCACCTGCACCGCATCGCCGGCGACTGGCAGTTGCTCTCCGATCTCTCCTTCGCTGACCTGCTGCTCTGGGTGCCGGTCGACGCCGACGGCACGTTCCTCTGCGTCGCCCAGGTCCGCCCGACCACCGCACCGACCGCCTACCAGGACGACCAGGTGGGGCGGATCGTCGGCGGGCCGGAGGTGGCCCACCTGGGGGTGGCGTACTCCCAGGGCCGGATCTGGCGGGAGGGCGACCCGGTCTGGTACGGCGACGTGCCGGCCCGGCACGAGGCGATCCCGGTCCGGCTGCGCACTGCCGAGGGGGAGGCCGGTGAGGTGATCGCCGTGGTGGGGCGGGACACCAACCTCTCCACAGCCCGTACGCCGAGTCAGTTGGAACTCAACTACCTGACCACGGCCGACGACCTGGCGCAGATGATCGCGGACGGCACCTTCCCGCCGCCGCGGCACCCGGGCGAGACCACCTCCGCGCCCCGGGTCGGCGACGGTCTGGTCCGGCTCGACGCCGGCGGCAAGGTCACCTACGCCAGCCCGAACGCGCAGTCCGCGTACCGTCGGTTGGGCTACGCCTCCCATCTCGTGGGCGAGGATCTGGCCGCGCTGCACCGCCGGCTGGCCGGCGACCCGCTGGACGGCACCGAGGCGGCGAACGGCATCCTGGCCGCCCTGCGCGGTGAGGCGCCACCGCGGCGGGAGATCGACGCCCGCGGCGCCACGATGCTCACCCGGGCGCTGCCGTTGATGCCCGCCGGAGTGCCGATCGGTGCGCTCGTGCTGGTCCGGGACATCACCGAGGTTCGCCGCCGGGACCGAGCACTGATCACCAAGGACGCCACGATCCGGGAGATCCACCACCGGGTGAAGAACAATCTCCAGACCGTCGCCGCGCTGTTGCGGTTGCAGGCCCGCCGGGTGTCCATGCCGGAGGCCCGCGTCGCGCTTGAGGAATCGGTCCGCCGGGTCGCCTCGATCGCCCTGGTGCACGAGACGCTCTCCATGTCCAGCGACGAGGCGGTCGAGTTCGACGGCATCGTGGACCGGGTGGCGAGCGCGGCGACCGAGGTCGCGGCGACCGAGGTGAGCGTCGGCATGCGTCGACGGGGCAGCTTCGGTGTGCTGCCGGCGGAGATCGCCACCTCGCTGGTGATGGTCCTCAACGAGTTGCTGCTCAACGCGGTCGAGCACGGCTTCCCGCCGACCGACGAGGCCGACGAGCCTCCCGCACCTGCCGCCTCGGGCATGGTGCCGGTCGTCACCCCCGAGGGCGATCCGACGCAACGCCCCGAGGTGGTGGTCTCAGCGCACCGTTTCCGCAAGATGCTGCACGTCTCGGTTACCGACAACGGGCGCGGGCTGCCGCCGGGCTTCGACGCGGAGCAAGCCAGCCGGCTCGGCCTCCAGATCGTCCGGGCCCTGGTCACCGGGGAGCTGCGCGGCACGATCGAGCTGCGGGCCGGTGCCAACGGCGGCACCGAGGCCGTGCTTGTCGTCCCGCTGGCCCGCAACGCCCACGACGGACGCTCGCAGGCTTGAGCTGCCTCCCGTCTGGTGGGGTCGCGCCGGGGAGCGGATATCAGAATGAGCGTGATGCCTGTGAGTCATCTTGATGACTCACAGGCATCACGCTCATCGAGGTGGGCGGGCCCGGCCGCCGGCCGGCCCATGGTGGCCCGGTCAACGGTCGGGGCGGCTGGTCAGCAGGGCGACGGTCAGGCCGGGGCGCGGCCAGACCTGGGTGACGGTGAACTGCGCGCGGAGCGCGTCGCCCTTGGCCCCGGTCACGGCGGCCAACGGCTCGGCGTGCCGGCCGGAAATGACGAGCCACACCCGTGCCGTACCGGCCAGGCACTGCGCCGGTTGCGGACACTCGGCCGCCCACAGGTCACCCCGGTGGACCTCGTCCTCGGTGACCAGCACGTCCCGTGGTGGGTCGTCGAGGTGGTACTCGATGCCGAGGTCGAGGAAGAGCCAGCTCTGCCGGGGTGAGTAGACCACCGCGTCGCCCGGCCGCTGACCGTCGGCGATCACCCGTGCCGCGCCCGCGTAGTCCACCGGCGCGCTGCGCGGCCATTCGTGGGTCCGCCGCAGCGCCGCCTGGTCGGGAAGGCCGAGCAGCCCGGCCAGGACCACCACGGCGAGCGCGCCCGGCACGGTCACCGTGGCCAACGCCGCGCCCGCGAGCAGGCAGGCGAAAGGCACCACGAAGACCAGGTACCGGGGCACCCACAGCGGTACGACCTCGCCGGCGGCGAAGAGCAGCAGCACGGGCAGCAGCACCGCGCTCACCGGCAGCAGGGCACGACGCCCGAGTCGGGCCGCGCCCAGCGCGGCGACCCCGACCAGCAGGCCGCCCACCACGCTGCTCTGTGCCACGCCACCGGGCAACGCGGTCAGGTCGTCCAACCCGACCAGGTTGACCCAGTTGAGCTGCCGGGACCGCTGGGCCTGGGCCTTGAGCAGCAGGGGAGCGACAAGCAGCGCGACCGGCACCACGGTGATCACCCACCGCCACACCCGCCGGTCCCGCTCGGCAACGCGGTGGTCCCGGGTGGCGACGCCGGCCTCGCCGGGGCCGCGCCACCAGGTGAGCAGGACGACCAGGCCGTGCGCGGCGAGCAGGGTGAGCGCGATCAGGTGGATGAGCCCGAGAGCGGCGACGGCGGCGGCGTAGCCGGCCCAGCGGGCCCAGCTCGGTCGGCGGAGTGCGGCCACCAGCAGCAGGGTGGCGAGCACCGCGAGCATGGTGGCCAACGCGTACGGGCGGGCCTCCTGCCCGTAGCGGGAGGTGCCGGGGAGCACCGCGAACAGCAGCCCGGCGAACAGGCCGGTGCGCCGGTCGACGAGCTGCGCGCCGAGCACGGCGAGCAGCCCGGCCGCCACGGTCATCGCCAGCACGGCCGGTGCGCGCAGGGCGACAGTGGAGTCGCCGAAGACCGCGGTCCAGCCGTGCATCAGCAGGTAGTACGGCCCGGTGGCCGCGTCGATGGTGCCGGCCAACCGAACCAGGTCGCCGGGCGACCGGCTGGCCGCGCTCCAGGTCGCCAGCTCGTCGCGCCAGAGCTGGGCGGATCCCAGCCCGGTCACTGTCACCGCCAGGGTCAGCAGTGCCGGGGGGAGCCAGACCGGTACGCGGCGCAGGTGACCCCACGCCGCGCCGGTCGACTCGGACAATCTGCCCACATCCCGAGCCTGCCACGGTCCTGCCGTTCGTGGTGTCAGCCGGCCGCAGGCGGTGGGCGCCAGGCGGGCATCACGTCGTTCGGCCGGGCCGTCTTCGCCGGATCGCGCTCGACGAGTTCGCCGAGTACGGCATCGATCCGCTCCATCAGCTCGTCGTCGAGTCGCACCGCGGCGGCACCGGCCGTCTCGGTGAGCTGCCCGGGTCGGGACGCGCCGACGATCGCGCTGGACACGGTCGGTCTGTGCAACACCCACGCCACCGCCAACTGGGCCATCGTGCAGCCGGCGGCCTCGGCGATCGACCGGAGCTGGCGGACCCGGGAGAGCAGCAGATCCGAGGAGTAGCGGGCGATGAACGACCCGCCGAATCCGTCGGTGGCCCGGGAGTCGTCGGGCGGGCGTCGGCCGGGCTCGTACTTGCCGGTCAGCACACCCATCGCGAGCGGCGCCCAGGCGAGCTGACCCAGCCCGAGTTCCGCGCTGGTGGGCACCACCTCCGCCTCCACCACCCGCCACAGCATCGAGTACTGGGGCTGGTTGGCGATGAACGGGACGTGCAGGTCGGCGGCGAGCCGCAGGCCCGCACGCAGTTGCGGAGCGGTCCACTCGGAGGCGCCGACGTAGAGCACCTTGCCCTGGCGGACCAGGTCGGCGAAGGCGAGCATCGTCTCCTCAAGCGGCACGCTGTCGTCGTACCGGTGCGCCTGGTAGAGGTCGACGTAGTCGGTGCCCAGCCGGCTCAGCGAGGCGTGGCAGCTCTCGATGATGTGCTTGCGGGACAGTCCGGAGTCGTTGGCCGCCGGCCCGACCGGCAGGAACACCTTCGTGCACAGCTCGATCGAGCTGCGCCGGACGCCACTGAGCGCCCTACCCAACGCCAGCTCGGCCCGCCCCTGGGCGTACCGGTCCGCGGTGTCGAAGGTGGTGATGCCCGCGTCCAGGGCGGCGGCCACGCACGCGCCCGCCGCGTCGTCGTCGAGCTGGTTGCCGTGGGTGACCCAGTTGCCGTACGCGACCGCGCTGACGCGCAGGCCCGACCGGCCCAGTTGCCTGTATTCCATGGCAGGATCCTCAGGCGGTCGCCCGCTGTCGCCGAACTGTTCGAACGTGGTCGAATCTGTCGGTGATCGAGGTCCAGTTCACGTCGGACGACCTGAGTCGGGTCCGGTTCGTGCACTCGCCGCTTGCCGAGCTGGTGGCCAGTTCCTGGGCGCTGCGAAAGCCCGCGAAGTACTGGATGCACCGGCCCTGGCGGGAGCGTGCCGAGCGGCTGCTGCCCGGTGCCGGCCTGGAGCCGCTGCTGGCGGTGCTCGCGTCGTCGAACGGGTATGTGCCGGACTTCCTCACCCCGATCGGGGCGGCCCCGAATCTGTCGGCCGAGCTGCGGGCGGTCGCCAACACCGACCCGACCCGGGTACGGCGGCAACTGGACCGGGCCGGCGCGCCCCGGCTGGCTCCGGACGAGCTGGTCGCGCAGCTCCGTCGTTACTTCACCCTGTTGATCGCGCCGGACTGGCCCCGGCTGCGGGCGCTCGCGCTGGCCGACATCCGGCGGCGCACGCTGCTCGCCGCCGAGCAGGGCGGGCGGACGCTGCTCCGCGAGCTGCACCCGTTGATCCGTTGGGACGGCACGGCGCTGCGGGTCGCCGTCGGCACGACCCGGCCGAACGGTCTGGACGGGTACCCGTGGACGCTGTTGCCCACCGCGTTCTCCGGGCCGACGGTGCACGCGATCATGGAAGGGGACGCCGGCCCGGCCCTCTGCTACCCGCCCGGCGGGTTGGGCGGGCTGTGGACGTCGCCGCCGCCCAGCGCCGCGCTGGGCGCGCTGCTGGGCAGTACGCGGGCGGCGGCGCTGTCCCTGCTCGACACCCCGTTGAGCACCGGCGAGCTGGCCGCGATGTTGGGTCTCGCGGCGGCGACCGCGTCGCACCACCTCACCACGCTGCGGGACAACGGCCTGATCGCCGGCGTACGCCAGGGGCGGGTGGTCCGCTATGCCCGAACTGTCCTTGGTGACCAGCTCGTCGACTAGCCCTCGCCCGTGATGTGGGATCCAGCACGTGGACATTGGCCGGCCCCCATGGGGTGTGGCAGCATGGGGCCCATGACCGCCGCAGTCGTCCGCCGCTTCGTGGCACGTCGCCACGTCGATTACGGCCGCGTGCGCAGCGCGATCTGTCCGGCCTACTGACGACGCCCGACCAATCTGTCTCGGGCGCGCTCCGCGCCGGCTGTCTGAAGACACCGTTGTCCCGCCCGCTTCGCCGGGCCGGCCGCCGCGCCCCGCGTACCCCGAGGCACAGCAGACAACGGAGGACGCCGCGATGGCGGTCAGCAGCATCCCGGCCCGTTCCGAGGACCCGACGGCTCGCCCGACCCGAGCGCCGCGCCGGCCACGGGGTGAGGGTCAGTGGGCGCTCGGCCACCGCGAGCCGCTCAACCCCAACGAGCGGATCAAGAAGGACGACGACCCGCTCAACGTCCGGGCCCGCATCGAGAACATCTACGCGCACCGTGGCTTCGCCTCCATCGATCCGCAGGATCTGCGCGGCCGGTTCCGCTGGTGGGGCCTCTACACCCAGCGCAAGGCGGGCATCGACGGCGGGCGCACCGCCGTACTGGAGCCGCACGAGCTGGAGGACGAGTTCTTCATGCTCCGGGTCCGCATCGACGGCGGTCAGCTCAGCCTGGCCCAGTTGCGGGTGATCGCGGACATCTCCCGGGAGTTTGCCCGGGACACCGCCGACATCACCGACCGGCAGAACATCCAGTACCACTGGATCCGGGTCGAGGACATGCCGGAGATCTGGCGTCGGCTGGAGTCGGTCGGTCTACAGACCACCGAGGCGTGCGGCGACTGCCCGCGGATCGTGCTGGGCAGCCCGGTCGCCGGGGTGGCCCGCGACGAGCTGATCGACCCGACTCCGGCGACCGACGAGATCGTCGCCCGGTACGTCGGCGACAAGCAGTTCTCGAACCTGCCCCGCAAGTTCAAGACGTCCATCTCCTGGCTTGTCGACACCCCGTACGAGTCGAACGACATCGCCCTCCTCGGCGTCGACCACCCCGAGCACGGCCCCGGCTTCGACCTCTGGGTCGGTGGCGGGCTGTCCACCAACCCGATGCTCGCCCAGCGGCTCGGGGCCTGGGTGCCGCTGGCCGAGATCCCCGACGTCTGGGCCGGCGTGGTCGGGATCTTCCGCGACTACGGCTACCGCCGGCTGCGCAACCGGGCCCGGCTGAAGTTCCTGGTGGCCGACTGGGGCGTGGAGCGTTTCCGGGAGGTCCTGGAGAAGGAGTACCTGGGCCGTACGCTGCTCGACGGTCCCGCCCCGGAGCTGCCGGCGAAGCCGATCGACCACGTGGGTGTGCACGAGCAGGCCGACGGGCGGCACTACGTGGGGGCCGCCCCGGTGGTCGGGCGGGTCTCCGGTGGGCAGCTCGCCCAACTGGCCGACGTGGTCGAGGCACACGGCAGCGACCGGGTGCGGCTCACCCCGTACCAGAAGCTGCTGGTGCTCGACGTGCCGTCGGAGCGGACGGAGTCGCTTGTCGACGCGCTGCGCGGCATTGGCCTGGAGGCCCGGCCGTCGGCCTGGCGGCGCGGCACGATGGCGTGCACCGGCATCGAGTACTGCAAGCTCGCCATCGTCGAGACGAAGGCCCGCGGCGAGGAGTTGGTGGCCCGGCTGGAGCAGCGGCTGCGTGACTTCGACGCGGACATCTCGATCCACATCAACGGCTGCCCCAACGCCTGCGCCCGCACGCAGGTCGCCGACATCGGCCTCAAGGGGCAGCTCGTGGTGGGCCCCGACGGCCGGCAGGTGGAGGGCTTCCAGGTGCACCTCGGCGGCGGGCTGGGGATGGCCCAGGGGCAGACGGCCGGCTTCGGTCGCAAGCTGCGCGGCTTGAAGACCACCGCCGACGAGCTTCCGGAGTACGTGGAACGGCTGGCCCGCCGCTACCTGGCCGGCCGGAGCGAGGGCGAGACCTTCGCCAACTGGGTGATCAGAGTCGACGAGGAGGCACTGCGGTGAGCAGCGAGAACCGAGCGGCACCTCTGTACTGCCCCTACTGCGGCGAGGAGGACCTGCGGCCGCACGAGGCGGGGCACGGCGCCTGGGAGTGCCACGCCTGCACCCGGGTCTTCTCGGTGAAGTTCACCGGGCTGCTCTCGCGGGCGGTGACCCGATGAGTCTCGTCTCCGCCGCGAGCCTGCGCCTGGTCGGGCCGGGCGCTCAGACGTCGACCGACCCGGCCGGGCGCAACCCGGACGAGCTGCGGACGCTCGCCGAGCAGGCGGCCCGGGAGCTGGAGGGCGCCCCCGCCCTGGAGATCGCCCGCTGGGCGGCGCAGACCTTCGGTGACCGGTTCTGCGTCACCAGCTCGATGGCCGACGCCGTGCTGGCCCACCTGGTGTCCCGGGTGGCGCCCGGGGTGGACGTGGTCTTCCTCGACACCGGCCTGCACTTCCCCGAGACGCTCCGGGTGCGCGACGAGGTGGCCCGCACGCTCCCGGTGAACGTCCGGTCGATCCGGCCCCGGCTCACCGTCGGCCAGCAGGACGGCCAGTACGGGCCCCGGTTGTTCAACAAGTCGCCGGACGACTGCTGCCAGTTGCGCAAGGTCGAGCCGTTGGAGCGGGCCCTGTCCGGGTACGACGCCTGGGCGGCGGGTCTGCGCCGGGACGAGTCGCCGACCCGGGCCAACACGCCGGTGGTGACGTTCGACGCGCGGCGCGGCAAGGTCAAGGTCAACCCGATCGCGGCCTGGTCGCAGGGGGACGTGGACGCCTACATCGCCCGCTGGAACGTCCCGGTCAACGAGCTGTTCAAGCAGGGCTACGGGTCGATCGGCTGCTGGCCGTGCACCCGACGGACCAAGGCCGGCGAGGACCCGCGGGCCGGCCGGTGGGCCATGTTCGAGAAGACCGAGTGCGGGCTGCACGTCTGACCTCACCGGCGACGACCCCGACCGGCCCAGGTGCGGCCGGCGGGGTGGTTCCGGTGGTGCTCGTCGCGCACGGCAGCCGGGATCCACGAGCGGCCGATGCCACCCGGGCACTCGCCCGGGCGGTGTCGGCGGCCCGGCCGGGCACACCGGTCTGGGCGAGTTGGCTGGACCACACCGAGCCGGGGCCGACCGAGGTGCTGCGCGGCCTGGCGGCGGCCGGTCACCAACAGGCGGTGCTGGTGCCGCTGCTGCTGACCGCCGCGTACCACCATCGGGTGGACATTCCTGCTGCGGTCAGCGCGGCGGTGCGGGCCGAGTCACCACTCGCGGTGCGGGTGACCGACGTGCTCGGCCCGGCGGACGGCACTGTCGACCCGGGGCTGCTTGCCGGGCTGCGCCGACGGCTCGCCGAGGTGCGGCCGGGCCGCTTCGACGCGCTGGTGTTGGCCGCGGCGGGCACCCGGGACGCGCGAGCACGCCGCTCGGTCGGTCAGGTCGCGGACGCGCTCGGCGCGGAGTTCGGGGTGCCGTGTCGGGTGGCGTACGCCTCGGCGGCTCCACCGGCGGCCGGTGTGGCGGTGTCCCGGCTGCGGGCGGCCGGCGCACGGCGGGTCGCGGTGTCCGCGTACTTCCTGGCGCCGGGCCTGTTCCACGACGCCGTGACCGAGGCGGCTCGGGCGGCCGGCGCGGTGGCGGTGTCCGCCCCGTTGACCGATGCGCCGGAGCTGGTCAAGGTGGTGCTGCGCCGGGTCGATGACGTGTCGTCCGGCCGCGTGGTGGCACCGGCGGGCTGAACCTGTGGCGGACAGCGGAACGCCCCGGTGGGCGGACCCACCGGGGCGTACAGCGGTGTCGTTGGGATCAGGCGGAGTGAGCGCGCAGCACGCGGAGGCCGCCGCGCCGCTTGACAGCGCGCCGCTCCTCTTCGCTCATTCCGCCCCAGACGCCGGCGTCCTGACCCGACTCGAGTGCCCACTGCAGGCACTGGTCGGTCACGGAGCAGCGCCTGCAGACGGCCTTGGCCTGCTCGACCTGCAGGAGAGCCGGCCCGGACGTCCCGATCGGGAAGAACAGCTCCGGGTCCTCGTCGCGGCAGACAGCATGGTGACGCCAGTCCATGGCGGCAACACTCCTCATTCTGGATGGGTGGCAACAATTGCTTGGTCGTGCTTTTCCTATATGCATCCGCAGTGCCGATGGTGACGGTTAGCGTCCGTCTATTCGGCAGTGCGTGAGCAGGCGGTTAGCGCCGGGGACCTGCTGGAACAGCTCAACCTGACGAGCATATCCAGGCAATGTCCCGGTAACTCAAGTTCGCTTGTGAATACTTTCACGAACAGTCGTGATGTCAAGGGTGACGCTCGGAAAAACTCCGGGCGGTGAGCAAGCCCACAGCCTGTTTGTCCGGTTTTCGGAGCTTTCCCGATTACCCGCCGTGCCACAGTCGAGGATCAATATAGTACAGTCCGCGTGACATTGCTGACATTTCCGGCACCTGCCCCTCGGTGTGGCGGTGACCCGTCGATGCGGTTGCGGCCACCGTGTCGACCTAGGGCAGTACCCGAGACCTAGCAGATTACTCTCAGTGCGGCGGGAACGGAGGTGAATCTGACTTTCTCCCGCTCGCCAAGATAGTCGCCGTCCAACTGGAACGCCTGCGGACGGCTGGAGAGCAGGGTGAACTCCGCCGTGTCATGGAGTCGTAACACCTGCCGACCGCGCGGATCCGGCTGCCGGGACAGGAACTGCGTCACTGTCCGTGTTGTGCTAGCCACCCGGAGCTGACGCAACGCCAGCACATCCAGCCCGAGGTCGAACGACGCCGCCGGGTTCGGGTTGACCTCCCGGTCGCCCAGGTACGTCCACGGTGCCGTGTTCTGGATGATGACGGTCGCCAGCTCGGCCTCGGCCGGCTCACCCGGACGCTCCAGGACGATCGCCGGATGCCGCCGGTCCGAGGCGAAGAAGTACTGGTTCATGATCGAACGCAGATAGAGCGTCGGCGTGGACACCCGACCCTTGCGCCGGGCCTGCTCCACCCGGTGGATGACCGCGGCGTCCAGGCCGAAGCCCGCGCAGAAGGTGAAGTAGCGGTCGTCCGCGCGGCCCAGCCCTACCGTCCGGCTCCGGCCCAGCCGCAACCCTTCGAGGATCATGCTGGTCGCCTCCGGCCACTCCCGGGGCAGACCCAACGCGCGGGCGAACACGTTCGTCGAGCCGCCCGGCACGGTCGCCAGCGCGGGCAGCCGCTCGGCCAACGGCGCGTCGTCGGCGCGGGATGGTGGGTTGGCCGTCATCAGGCCGTTCACCACCTCGTTCACGGTGCCGTCGCCACCCAGGGTGACGACCAGGTCGACGCCCTCCGCCGCGGCCTCCCGAGCCAACGCCATCGCGTGCCCGCGCCGCCGGGTGTAGCGCACGCTGAGGTCGACTTCGCTGCGCAGCGCCCGGACGAGCACGTCCCGGCTGCGTTCGCTGGTGGTGGTGGCCTTCGGATTGACCACCAGGACGGCGTGCATGGGCGGCACTGTACCTCCCGGTAGCCCGGGTATCGTGGCGCGCGTGACCATCGACTCGGCCCCGTTTCCCGTCACGCTCCGCTGGGCGGTCCGGCTGCTGTGGGCGGAGGCGGCCGTCGTCGGGCTGATCGCCGCATGGCTGGTCTGGGCCGACCTCACGGCCAGCACCACCGACCTGTCGTCGGCGTTGCTGGTGACCGCGTTCGCCGTCGGGGCCGCGGTCGTGCTCTGGGCGCTGGGCCGCGCCCTGTCGCGCCGCAAGGCGGGCGCCCGCGCGCCGGCGATCGTGCTTCAGCTGATGCTGCTGCCGATCGGGTGGTTCATGATCCAGGGCGGGTTGGGCTGGCTGGGTGTGCCACTGATGGCGCTCGGCCTGGGCGTGGGCTGGCTGTTGGTGAGCCCCCCGACGACCCGGGCCCTCGGCTTCGAGTGACCGACCCGGCGGGCCGAGTCGGTCAGTAGCCGCCGGAGCGGCGGGTGAGCAGCGCGATCGTGGCCCGACCGTCGACGGCCGTGGCGGATGCCGACGTCGTCAACGCGGTGAGCACCTTCCAGGCGAAGGACGACTCGGCCGGCAGCGTGGCGCCGCGCACGGTCGGCACTGTCACCTCGACTGTCAACGCGTCCTCGGTGACCGCGAAGCGGCACTCCAACTCGGCATCGCGGGTGGCGATGGCGAGCAGCATGGCGCACGCCTCGTCGACAGCGATCCGCAGATCCTCGATCTCGTCAAGCGCGAACTGCAACCGGGCCGCGAGACCGGCGGTGGCGGTGCGGAGCACGCCAAGGTAACCGCCGTCGGCGGGCACCGTGAGGTGCACCACGTCGTCGTCGATCGCTGGCTGGCCAGTCAGTTGAGTCACGCCTCATCCCCCCGGTCGGGGACTCTACCCGGTCGGTCGCCCGTGCGCGTGCCAGCGGTGGTGGCCTGGCCGGCAAGCGCGTGCAGCGCGTCGCCACTGAGCCGGTAGGGAACCCACTCGCTCATCTGCTGTGCGCCGATCGAGGCGTAGAACCCGGCGGCCGGGTTCCAGTCGATCATCCACCACTCCAGCCGCCGGTAACCGCGTCGTACGCAGATCTCGGCCAGGGTGGCGAGCAGCAACCGACCCGCCCCGGAGCCCCGGGCGGCCGGCCGGACGTAGAGGTCCTCCAGGTAGATGCCGTGCACGCCGGCCCAGGTGGAGAAGTTGAGGAACCACAGCGCGAAGCCGATCGGCTCGTCCTGCTCGTCGACCGCGACGTGACCGAAGAGCGCAGGCGCGGGACCGAAGAGGGCCGAGGCGAGCTGCTCGACGGTGAGGTGGCACTGGTCGGGAGCCCGTTCGTACTCCGCCAGCTCGTGCACCATGGCGACGACGGCCGGCACGTCCCCGGGACGTGCCGGCCGGATCGTCGGGATGACCGGTACGGTCACGCCTTCTTGGTCTCCCAGAAGATCTTCGAGATGTCGTCGATCTTCGAGAGCAGCTTGTCGGCGGTGGCCGGGTCGAGGCTGCCCTTGACGCCACCGGCGCCGGCGAGCTTGGTGGCCTCGTTGAACAGGCTGTGCAGGTTCGGGTACTTCTCGAAGTGCGGCGGCTTGAAGTAGTCGGTCCAGAGCACCCAGAGGTGGTGCTTGACCAGCTCGGCGCGCTGCTCCTTGATGATGATGGCGCGGGTGCGGAACTCCGGGTCGGTGTTCGCCTGGTACTTCTCGCAGATCATTTTGACCGATTCGGCCTCGATCCGGGCCTGAGCCGGATCGTAGACGCCACACGGCAGGTCGCAGTGTGCGCTCGCCGTGAGGCGGGGCGCGAGGATGCGCGGAAATCGCATCAGGATCCTCCATGGGAAGTTTGCGATGATCAAAGGCGACATTACTCCTGGGGATGCTTTCCGAACGGACGGAGGTGAAACCCGTGGGCACCGATCACCCGGCTGAGGCGGCCCGACTGCGCGGGCCGTTGACCGCCGTGCTGGTGGTCGGCCCGTCCATGGCGCCGACGTTGCGGCACGGCGACGCGGTGCTGGTCCGCCCCGGTGGTCGCCGGATCCGACCGGGGGACGTGGTGGTCGCGGTCTTCCGGACCCGTCCCGACCTGCTGGTGGTGAAGCGGGCGGTCCGGCAGCAGGACGGCGGCTGGTGGTTGCGCGGCGACAACGACCTGGTCACCGACGACTCCCGGGCGTACGGGGTCGCCGACGTACGGGGGCGGGTGGTGGTCCGCTACTGGCCCCGCCCCGGTCGGGTACGTCGTCGCCGGTTATGACCCCGCTCACATCCCGCTGGGGGTGTCGACACTATGCTCGGAAGTGTCCGGGTGACCCCCCGCACCGCGTGCCACCGCTCGCCGCCCACCTCGCGGCCAGGCCCGGCCGCCTCACATCTGCTCGACAGATCCTGGAGTCACCACCATGTCGTCGTCCACCGTGGACCCCGCTGATCCCGTCTTCCTGCTGCACCGGGGCGGCAAGATGGCCGTCACCTCGACCGTGCCGCTGACCAGCCGGGAGGACCTCTCCCTGGCGTACACCCCGGGGGTGGCCCGGGTGTGCGAGGCGATCGCCGCCGACCCCGCCCTGGTGGACGACTACACCTGGGTGTCGCACACCGTCGCGGTGGTCACCGACGGCTCGGCGGTGCTCGGGCTCGGCAACATCGGCCCACGTGCCGCGCTGCCGGTGATGGAGGGCAAGGCGGTGTTGTTCAAGCAGTTCGGTGGGGTGGACGCCGTGCCGGTCTGCCTGGACACGCAGGACGCGGACGAGATCGTCGCCGTGGTCCGGGCGCTGGCCCCCTCGTTCGGTGGGATCAACCTGGAGGACATCAGCGCCCCGCGCTGCTTCGAGATCGAGCGCCGGCTCGACGAGGCGCTCGACATCCCGGTCTTCCACGACGACCAGCACGGCACCGCGATCGTGGTGCTTGCCGCGCTGCGCAACGCCGCCACCCTGCTCGACCGCAAGCTCGGCGACCTGCGGGTCGCGGTGAGCGGTGCGGGTGCGGCAGGGGTGGCCGTGACGAAGATGCTGATCGCCGGGGGCGTCAACCCCGACCAGGTGGTGGTCTGCGACTCCAAGGGCATCATCGGCCGGCACCGCACCGAGCTGACCGGCACCAAGGCCGAGTTGGCGGCGACCACGAACGCCGACGGCCGCCACGGCGACATCAGCGAGGCGCTGCGCGACGCCGACGTGCTGATCGGGGTCTCCGGCGGGCAGATCCCCGAGGCCGCGGTGGCGCGGATGGCCCCCGGCGGGATCGTGTTCGCGCTTGCCAACCCGACCCCCGAGGTGCACCCCGAGGTCGCCGCCCGGCACGTCGCGGTGGTCGCCACCGGGCGCAGTGACTACCCCAACCAGATCAACAACGTGCTGGCCTTCCCCGGGGTGTTCCGCGGTGCCCTGGATGCCGGCGCGACCCGGATCACCGAGGCGATGAAGGTCGCCGCCGCGGACGCCATCGCCGGCGTGGTGGCCGAGTCGCTCACCGTCGACGCGATCGTCCCGTCGCCGCTCGACCCGCGCGTCGCGCCGGCCGTCGCCGCGGCGGTCGCCGAAGCCGCCCGCCGCGACGGCGTGGCCCGCCGCTAGCCCGCCCGGGCCGGGGGCGCGCAGGCGTGGCATGCGCCGCGCGCCTTCTTAACGGGCGCTCAGCTTGTTACCGTGCCGATCATGCGTGCCGCCTTTGCCTCCCGCTTCAATGACGCCGACCCGCTCACCGCACTCACCGTCGGTGAGCGGCCCGAGCCGACCCACCCGGCCGACGACTGGGTGACCGTGCGGTTGCGGGCCACCTCGCTCAACCACCACGACCTCTGGTCGCTGCGCGGGGTGGGGCTCACCGAGGCCCAACTGCCGATGATCCTCGGCTGCGACGCGGTGGGACTCGACCCGGAGGGCCGCCCGGTGGTCGTGTACCCGGTGGTGGTCACTCCGGGTGACCCGCGCGGGGTTTCCATCCTCTCCGAGCACTTCGCCGGGACCCTCGCCGAGCGGGTCGCCGTACCCCGATCGAACCTGATCCCGCTGCCCGACGGCATGGCGGCGACCGACGCGGCGTGCCTGCCCACGGCCTGGCTGACCGCGTGGCGGATGCTGACCACCAAGGGCCGCGTCGCGGACGCCGACAGCGTGCTGGTCCAGGGCGCCGGGGGTGGCGTCGCCACCGCGGCCGTCGCGCTCGCCGTCGCGATGGGCAAGCGGGTGTACGCGACAAGCCGCGACGCCGTCAAGCGCGACCGGATCTCGGCGCTCGGCGCCACCGCCTTCGAACCCGGTGCCCGGCTGCCGGAACGCGTCGACGTGGTGATCGAGACGGTTGGCGCGGCCACCTTCGACCACTCGCTGAAGTCGGCCGCGCCGATGGCCCGGATCGTGGTCTCCGGCGCGACCGCCGGGCACGAGCCGACGGTCAACCTGCGTCGGCTCTTCGCGATGCAGTTGGAGATCCTGGGCACCTCGATGGGCACTCCGGGTGAGCTGTACGAGCTGCTGGCGTTCTGCTCCGACAACGAGGTGCGCCCGGTGGTGGACAGTGTGATCCCGTTCAGCCGGGTCGAGGACGCCTTCGCCCGCCTGCACTCGGGCGACGCCTTCGGCAAGGTCGTCATCGACCACACCGCCTGACGCCTTCGTCGCCCTGGTCGGGCGGGCGGGGCTCAGAGGTGGTCGTCGAAGGTGGCGATGTCGCCTCGGGTTGCGTCGGTGGAGATGCGCTGCTTGGCCGCCGCGTCGCCGTACAGCGACCAGCGCAGGAACTCGACCGACGTGTCCGACACGACCCGCAGCGTCGCGCCGTCGCTGAGCAGCGCCCGCCCGTGATCACCCTTGGGCAGGCTCAGCATCGCCTTGGGCCAGGGCACCTTGTCGTACGCGGCCTTGCCCGCCGCGTACCCGACCACCTCGTCCAGCTCACCGTGCACGAACAGTTGCGGGGCGGCCGCGCCGGCGAACGCGGTGCCCACACCGAGCGCCGTGCCCGCGAACACCACCCCCGCGTCCAGCCGCTCGTCCCGGTTGGCGGTGAACAGCCCGATGGTGGTCACCCCACCCGCCGAGTGCCCGGCCGCGGCCACCCGCTCGCCGTCCAACCGGCCGCGCAACGCGTCGCCGGCCCTGCCGTCGAGCGCGAGCACCTGGTCCAACGCGTACGACACGTCGGCCGGCTGGTTGAGCACGTCGAGGACGTTGTTGTCCGCGCCCCGGGAGGTGTGCGGGAACGTCGGCGCGGCCACCACGAAACCCGCCGCCGCCCAGCGGGTCAGCAGCGTGGCGTAGTCGTCCGGCCGCCCACCCAGACCGTGACTGAACATCACCACCGGGAACCGGCCCTCCGCGGCCGCCGTCGACCGCCTGGCCGCGCCGCCGGACTGCCCGGCCGCCGGGTACCAGAGCGTCGTCGGCAGCGCGCGGCCGTCCCGGTTCAGCTTCAGTTGGCGTACGCCCACCGCGAAAGAGCGCTGCGGGGCCTTCCCGGCGGGGACCTGCGGTGTCGGCGTGGCGGTGGCCTTCGGCGCCACCGGCGGCGCCTGCCCGCTCCGACTCGGGCGGGCAGGCGCTGAGCAGCCAACCAGACCGGCCATCAGCACGGCGCTGGCCATCAGTGCGGGAGTGACGCGACGTGGCATGAATCCGATTGTGCCCTGCCCGGCGGACCCGACCCGGGGGCTTCGGCGCGCTGTGCCCACCCGGTCACCCGGCGCTGCGTCCCGGCGCCCGGCTCACTCAGGCCGCGGCACGGTCGGCGAGGGGGCGTCGCCGCAGCGCCGTGTCGGTAAGTGCGGGCTTCGGGAAGGCGGCGTTCGGGTCGTACCTGTTGGTGCCGGGCGGCACGATCTCGTCGATCCGGTCGAGGGTCGCGTCGTCAAGGGTGAGCGTGGCGCCCTTGAGCAGGTCCTCCAGTTGCGGCATGGTGCGCGGTCCGATGATCGCCGAGGTGACGGCCGGATGGGCCACGGTGAAGGCGATGGCGAGCTGTGGAAGCGTGCAACCGATGCTTGCCGCGAGGTCGACGAGCTGCTCGACGGCGTCGAGCTTGGCGGCGTTCTCGGCGATCGTGGGATCGAACTGCGCCGGCCGCAGGGCGGCCCGCCCGGTCGACAGGTCGACGGGCTGGTCCCTGCGGTACTTCCCGCTGAGAAACCCGAAGGCGAGCGGGCTCCAGACCAGCACCCCCATGCCGTAGCGCCGGCAGACCGGCAGGGTAGACGCCTCGACGCCGCGGGCCAGGATCGAGTACGGCGGCTGCTCGGTACGCAGGCGTCCGAGGCCCCGGCGCTCGGAGACCTGGTGCGCCTCGACGATCTCCTCGGCGGGGAACGTCGAGCAGCCGAAGGCGCGGATCTTGCCCTCGCGGACGAGGTCGGTGAGCACCGAGAGCGTCTCCTCGATGTCGGTCGAGGGGTCGGGGCGGTGCACCTGGTACAGGTCGATCCAGTCGGTGTCCAACCGCCGGAGGCTCCCCTCGACCGCCTTGAGGATCCACCGCCGCGAGTTGCCACCCTGGTTGGGGCCCTCGCCCATCGGGAAGTGCACCTTGGTGGCGAGCACGACGTCGTCGCGGCGCCCGCGCAGCGCCTTGCCCACGATCTGTTCGGACTCGCCCCGCCCGTACATGTCGGCGGTGTCGATGACGTTGATGCCCTGGTCGAGGGCGGCGTGGACGATGCGGACGCAGTCGTCGTGGTCGGGGTTGCCGACGGCACCGAACATCATGGTCCCGAGGCAGTGGGTGCTCACGTCGATGCCGGTGCCGCCGAGGGTGCGATAGCGCATGTCGATGCTCCTGAAGGATGCAGTGGTGATCACCTGGCACGCTAGGAGCTGGAGTCGGCTCTAGGTCAACCCTCGTTATCCTGCTCGGCATGGCTGAGGTCGCCGCGGGTCTGAGCATCGGACAGGTCGCCGAACGCACCGGCTTGAGCGTGCACGCGCTCCGCTTCTACGAGCAGCAGGGCATCTTCGTCAGCCCCGTACGCCGTGGGGCTGCCGGGCGTCGCGTCTACAGCCAGGACGACGTGGACTGGCTGGAGGTCTGCATCATTCTCCGCGCCTCCGGCATGCCGCTGCCCGCGCTTCGCCGCTACACCGAACTCGTTCGCGAGGGCGCGGGCAACGAGGAGGAACGACTCGCGCTCATGCGTGAGCACCACGGGCGCGTCACCGACCAGATCGGCCGGCTCGCCCAGTCCCTGGACCTGATCACCTTCAAGGTCGGGGTGTACGAGGACCTGCTCGACCAGAACGGTCAGGTGTGACGGGTCGACCCGACCCCATGGTGTGGGCGGGGTCGGTGCGTCTGGACCGGCTTCGCTAGGGTCACCGGCATGCCTGAGAACTACACCGACCCCAGTGGCAACACCGAGGCGTTCCGCGCGTTCAGCCAGACGCCGGAGGCCGCCGCGCCGGCGGAGCCGCCGTCCCGCCTGCCGCTGATCATCGGCGCGGCGGTCGTCGTGGTCGTGCTTGTCGCCCTCGTCGTCTGGCTCGCGAGCTGAGCGTGCCGTCAGTGGCGGGCGACCACGTCCCGGGTCTGCCGGGCGATCTCCCGTTCCTCGTCGGTACGGATGACACAGACGCTCACCTCGGCACCGTCGGGTGAGATCACCCGGTCGCCCGTGCCGTCGTTGCGGGCCTCGTCGACGGCGATGCCGAGCCGGTCCAGGCCGGCCAGCGCGGCTGCCCGGACGGGCGCGGCGTGCTCGCCCACCCCGGCGGTGAAGGCGATCGCGTCGACGCGGCCGAGCAGCGCGTAGTACGCCCCGACGTACTCGGTGATCCGCCGGCAGTACACGTCGAAGGCCAGCTCCGCCGCCCGGTCCCCGGCCGCCCGACGGCTGAGCACCTCGCGCATGTCGTTGGCGCCGGTCAGCCCGAGCAGGCCGCTGCGGTGGTTGAGCAGGTCGTCGATCTCGTCGACCGACAGGCCGCCCTCCCGGCGCAGGTGGAAGATCACCGTGGGGTCGAGGTCGCCGCTGCGGGTGCCCATCACCAGCCCCTGCAACGGGGACATGCCCATCGAGGTGGCGACGCTGCGACCGTTCGCCACCGCGCAGGCGCTGGCACCGTTGCCCAGGTGCAGGGTGATCGTGTTGAGCTGCTCGTACGGGCGGCCGAGCAGTTCGGCGGTGCGACGGGACACGTACGCGTGCGAGGTGCCGTGGAAGCCGTACCGGCGGATGTCGTACCGCTCGGCGACGTCCCTGTCGATCGCGTACGTCGCGGCGGCCTCCGGCAGGGTGTGGTGGAACGCGGTGTCGAAGACGGCGACCTGGGGGACGTCGGGCAGCGCCGCGCGGGCCACCTCGATGCCGGCCAGGTTGGCCGGGTTGTGCAGCGGGGCGAGCGGCACCAGGTCCTTGATCGCGGCCAGGACCGCGTCGTCGACGAGCACCGGTGCGCTGAACGTCCGGCCACCGTGCACCACCCGGTGCCCGACCGCGGTCAGCCCGCTCAGGTCGAGCCCGTCCAGGATCTGCCGGACCGCGCTGGTGTGGTCCGCCGGACCACCACCGGGCTCACCGACCCGCTCGACGGTGCCGTGGTCGAGCACCCGGTCCCCGTCGTAGTGACGCCACTTCACCGACGACGACCCGCAGTTGAGCACCAGCACCCGACTCATGAGGCCTCCTCGGTGGCCGCCTGGATGGCGGTGATCGCCACCGTGTTGACGATGTCCGGCACTGTCGCGCCGCGGGACAGGTCGTTGACCGGCCGGCGCAGACCCTGCATGACCGGGCCGACGGCGACCGCCCCGGCGGAGCGCTGCACCGCCTTGTACGTGTTGTTGCCCGTGTTCAGGTCCGGGAAGATGAAGACCGTGGCCTGGCCGGCGACCGGGCTGCCCGGCAACTTCGTCGCCGCCACCGCGGGGTCGATCGCCGCGTCGTACTGGATCGGCCCCTCCACCAGCAGGTCGGGCCGGCGCTCCCGGACCAGGGCGGTGGCCGCGGCGACCTTCTCCACGTCCTCGCCCGCGCCGGAGCTGCCGGTGGAGTACGACAGCATGGCCACCCGGGGTTCGATGCCGAACCGGGCGGCGGTGTCAGCCGACGAGATCGCGATGTCGGCGAGCTGCGCGGCGTCCGGGTCGCGGTTGACCGCGCAGTCGCCGTAGACCAGCACCCGGTCGGCGAGCAGCATGAAGAAGACGCTGGAGGCCACCGAGACCTCCGGCACGGTACGGATGATCTCGAACGCCGGTCGGATGGTCGCGGCGGTGGTGTGCGTGGCGCCGGAGACCATGCCGTCGGCCCGTCCGGTCGACACCATGAGGGTGCCGAAGTAGTTGGGTTGGGCCACGATGTCGTGCGCCAGTTCGGCGGTGATGCCCCGGTGGGCGCGCAGCCGCGCGTACTCGGTGGCGAAGTCGTCCCGCCACCCACTGGTGACCGGGTCGACCACGTTCGCGTCGCCGAGGTCGATGCCCAGTTCGCGGGTTCGCCGGGCGATGTCGTCCGGGCGGCCCAGCAGCGTCAGCTCGGCCACCCCGCGGCGCAGCAGGATCTCCGCCGCGCGCAGGATCCGCTCGTCCGTGCCCTCCGGCAGCACGAGGTGCCGGGGCTTCGAGCGGGCCCGGTCGATCAGCTCGTTCTCGAACATCAGCGGGGTGACCCGGGTCGACCGGCTGACCCGCAGCCGGCGAGCCAGGTCGTCAGTGTCCACGCAGCGCTCGAACGCGCCGAGCGCCGCCTCCACCTTGCGCGGGTTGGCCGTGCTGGGCCGACCCTCGATCCGACTGGACGCGGCCACCGTGTCGTAGCTGTCGCTGGGCACCGACAGCACCGCCAGCCCGGTGTTCAGCCCCTGCACCAACCGCATGACCCGGGGGTCCGGCTGTTCGCCGAGCGTGAGCACCAGCCCGGCCACCGACACCTGACCGGCCACGTGCGCGGCGCTCGCGGCCACGAGCAGGTCGGCCCGGTCCCCGGGGGTGATCACCAGGGCGCCTTCGGTGAGGTGGTCCAGCAGGGTCGGCACGTGCGCCGCGCCGACCACGAAGTCCAGCACGTCCCGGCTGAGCGCGGCGTCGTCCCCGGCCAGCAGGGTGGCGCCGAGCGCCGCCGCCACCTCGGCCACCGTCGGCGCCGACACGCTCGGCACCTCCGGGATGGCGTACGCGGGGACCGGCAGGTCGGGCAACGTCATCGGCTCGGACACCCGGTTGGCGATCACCGCGAGCACTGTCGCGCCCAGGTCGGCCAGATCGTGGTACGCCCCACGCACCGCCGCCGCGACGGCCGCCGGCTCCTGCTCGTAGCCGTCCACCACCGGCACCACCACACTGCCGAACTCGGTGGCCAGCCGGGCGTTGAAGGCCAGCTCGCGGGGGTGCGCCGGGTCGCCCGGCTCGTCGAAGTCGCTGCCCACCACGACCACGGCCGGGCACTGCCGCTCCACCGCCCGGTACCGCTCGACGACTGTGGAGATCAGTTGCTCACGCCTGCCGTCGGCGACGAGCGCCGCAGCCTGGGCGTAGGTCGCCCCGGCCAGCTCGGCGAGCGGAAGCTCGACCCGGTAACGCTCGCTGAGCAGGGCGAGGATCGGGTCCGGCCCGGTGTCGGCGACCAGCGGGCGGAACACGCCGATCCGCCCCACCTGGCGGGACAGCAACTCCGCCAACCCGAGAGCGACAGTCGACTTGCCCCCGCCCGAACCGACGCTTGTCAGGTACACACTGCGAGCCACACGCCAACCCTAGAAGGTCGTGCGTGTGACAAGTCTGGTGGGCGGAGAAGGGGACCCCCGGATTGTGCGTGTCGTCGGCCGGTCGACGAGGTGTTCAGGTCCTCCTTTGCTCTGCTGCCCTCCGCGCACCACCCGGTGCCCGGATATCGGACGGTCGGCGTCGCCTCCGTGGGTGCAGAGCAAAGGAGGCGATACCTGGGTGTCGACCCGTCGCCGGCAGCGTCAGGACCGTCCTGGCCGAGTGGTCACGAGGTGCCGGGTGGGGGGTCAGGCGTCTTCGTCGTCGGGGTCGTCCAGGCGGGCCAGGTAGGTGGCGAGGCGTTCGATGGGGGTTTCGAAGTCGGGGTTGAGGTCGACGAAGTCGCGTAGGCGTTCACCCAGCCACTCCAGGGTCACCTGCTCGTCGCCCCGGCGCTCGACAAGTTCCTCGATGCCACGGTCGGTGAAGTACATCGGGTACGTCCTCCTGCTCGGCCCGGCGCGGGCCGGGCGGGTGGGTCGGTGGGGTCGTGGACCGACGCGAGCCGGGGCAGGACCGTGGTGAACGGCCCTGCCCCGGCTCGCGTGGCGCGGTCAGGTCACGGGCGGGGGAGAGCTGCCTCGATCAGCGCGTTCTGCTCGACCTCGTGGGTCTTGGCCGAGCCGACCGCCGGGGCGGCCGCGGCCGGGCGGGAGATCCGCCGCAGCCGGACGTCCGTGAGGTGCTCCAGCAGGTTGAGCGCGACGAACGACCAGGCACCCTGGTTGGCCGGCTCCTCCTGCACCCAGGCGAAGTCCTCCGCGTTCGGGAACTGCGCGAGGGCGGCCCGGATCTCCTCCACCGGCAGCGGGTACAACTGCTCGATCCGGAGGATCGCGGTGTCGGTGACGCCGCGCTCCTGCCGGGCCTGGAACAGGTCGTAGTAGACCTTGCCGGAGCAGAGCAGCACCCGCTTCACCGCCTCCGGAGCCGGGGCTGCCGTGTCGCGCAGCACCGGCTGGAAGGTGCCGGTGGTGAAGTCCTCCACCGAGGAGACGCAGAGCTTGTGCCGCAGCAGCGACTTCGGCGTGAACACCACGAGCGGCTTGCGCTTGGGCGACAGGGCCTGGCGGCGCAGCAGGTGGAAGTAGTTCGCCGGGGTGGTCGGGATGGACACCCGCATGTTGTCCTCGGCGCACATCTGCAGGAACCGCTCGGGCCGGCCGGACGTGTGGTCCGGGCCCTGGCCCTCGTGGCCGTGCGGCAGCAGCAGGGTGACGGCGGAGCGCTGGCCCCACTTCACCTCGCCGGACGAGATGAACTCGTCGATCACCGACTGGGCGCCGTTGACGAAGTCACCGAACTGGGCCTCCCAGGCGACCAGCGCGTTGATGTTCTCCACCGAGTAGCCGTACTCGAAGCCCATCGCCGCGTACTCGCTGAGCAGCGAGTCGTGCACGAAGAACCGGGAGCGCTCGCCGTCGCCGGTGAGCGACTTCAGCGGCAGGTAGTCGTCGCCGGTGCGGGAGTCGACCACCGAGGCGTGCCGCTGGACGAACGTGCCGCGACGCGAATCCTGCCCGGCCAGCCGGACGGTCACCCCGTCGTGCAGCAGCGCCCCGAGCGCGATGATCTCGCCGAAGCCCCAGTCGATGTTGCCCTCGACGGACATCTTGGCCCGCCGGTCCAGCAGTTGCTGGATCCGCTTGTGCGGGGTGAAGCCCTCCGGGAGGTTGATGTGCGCCTCGCCGATCGCCTTCACCACTGACGCGTCGGTGGCGGTGTCGACCTGCGGCTCCGGCTCCTCCTCCCGGCGCGGCCGGTTGAGCTGCCGGGGTGCCGAGGCGGCGTCCCGGGTGGCCTTGAAGACCTTCTCCAGTTGCGCCTGGTAGTCGCGCAGCAGCTCTTCCGCGTCCTCCACGGTGATGTCGCCGCGACCGATCAGCTCCTCGGTGTAGAGCTTGCGCACCGAGCGCTTCGAGTCAATGATCTTGTACATCTGGGGGTTGGACATCGACGGGTCGTCGCCCTCGTTGTGCCCGCGCCGGCGGTAGCAGACCATGTCGATCACGACGTCCTTGTTGAACGTCTGCCGGTATTCGAAGGCCAGCCGCGCCACCCGGACCACAGCCTCCGGGTCGTCGCCGTTCACGTGGAAGATCGGCGCCTGGATCATCCGGGCCACGTCGGTGCTGTAGAGGCTGGACCGGCTGTATTCCGGGGCGGTGGTGAAGCCGACCTGGTTGTTGACCACCACGTGCACGGTGCCGCCGGTGCGGTAGCCGCGCAACTGCGACAGGTTGAGCGTCTCGGCGACCACGCCCTGCCCGGCGAACGCGGCGTCACCGTGCACCGCCAGCGGCAGCACGGTGTAGCCCTCAAGCTTGAGGTCGATCCGGTCCTGCTTGGCCCGGACGATGCCTTCCAGCACCGGGTCGACGGCCTCCAGGTGCGACGGGTTGGCGACCACCGACACCTTGACCGAGTGCGCGCCGTCCGGGGTGGTGAACTTGCCGTTCTGGCCCAGGTGGTACTTCACGTCGCCGGAGCCCTGCGTCGAGCGCGGGTCCAGGTGACCCTCGAACTCCGAGAAGATCTTCTCGTACGGCTTGCCGACGATGTTGGCGAGCACGTTGAGCCGACCCCGGTGCGCCATGCCGATGACGACCTCGTCCAGCCCGCCCTCGGCGGAGGATTCCAGCACCTCGCCGAGCAGCGGGATCAGCGACTCGCCGCCCTCCAACGAGAAGCGCTTCTGGCCCACGTACTTGGTCTGCAGGAAGGTCTCGAACGCCTCGGCGGCGTTGAGCCGGTTGAGCACGTGCTTCTGCTCGTCGGCGGACGGCTTCTCGTACTTGCGCTCGATCCGTTCCTGGATCCAGCGCCGCTCCTCCGGGTCCTGGATGTGCATGTACTCGATGCCGACGCGGCGGCAGTACGAGTCGCGCAGCACGCCGAGGATCGAGCGCAGCTTCATCCGCTGCCGGCCGGCGAAGCCGTTGACCGGGAACTCGCGGTCCAGGTCCCACAGGGTGAGCCCGTGCTGGAGGACGTCCAGGTCGGGGTGCTTGCGGATCTTGAATTCCAGCGGGTCGGTGTCGGCCATCAGGTGACCGCGCACCCGGTACGCGTGGATCAGCTCGTGCACCCGGGCGGTCTTGTTGATCTGGCCCTCGGAGTTGACCGCGACGTCGCGCATCCAGCGCACCGGCTCGTACGGGATGCGCAGCGAGGTGAAGATCTCGTCGTAGAAGGCGTGCTCGCCGAGGATCAGCTCGTGCATCACCTTGAGGAACTCGCCGGACTGCGCGCCCTGGATGATCCGGTGGTCGTACGTGCTGGTCAGCGTGATGATCTTGCTGACGGCCAGCTCGGCCAGGGTGGCCTCGGACATCCCCTGGTAGGGGGCCGGGTACTCCATCGCGCCCACGCCGATGATCGCGCTCTGCCCCTGCATCAGGCGCGGCATCGAGTGCACGGTGCCGATGCCGCCCGGGTTGGTGAGCGAGATCGTGGTGCCGGAGTAGTCGTCCATGGTCAGCTCGTTGCGCCGCGCCCGCCGGACCACGTCCTCGTACGCCTGCCAGAACTGCCGGAAGTCCATCTGCTCGCAGCCCTTGATGGAGGGGACCACCAGGTTGCGGCTGCCGTCCGGCTTGGCCAGGTCGATGGCGATGCCGAGGTTGACGTGCGCCGGGCGGACCATCGCCGGCTTGCCGTTGGCCTCGGCGAAGGAGTTGTTCATCTCGGGGTGCTGGACAAGCGCCCGGACCAGCGCGTAGCCGACCAGGTGGGTGAAGCTGACCTTGCCACCGCGCCCTCGGGCGAGGTGGTTGTTGATCACGATGCGGTTGTCGACGAGCAGCTTGGCCGGGACCGCGCGCACGCTCGTCGCGGTGGGCACGCTCAGCGAGGCGTCCATGTTCTGGACGATCTTCGCGGCGACGCCACGCAACGGGGTGGTCTGCGGGCCGTCGGCGGTGGGGGCGGCGGCCTTGGCGGCCGGCTTGGCCGGTGCGGCCTTCTCCGCGGTGGCCTTCGCCGGAGCGGCCTTGGCCGGTGCCGACGGCGCGGCGGCCGGCTTGCTGGCGGCGGCCGGCTTGCTGGCGGCGGCCGGCTTGCTGGTGGCGGCCGGCTGCGCGGTGGCGCTCGGCTGGCTGACCGCTGCGGCGGCCTCCGGCTGCCCGTCCGGCTCCGGCGCGGCGGGCGGCTTCTCCGCCGCCTCAGCCGTGCGCGGTGTGGCCGCTCCGGGCGCCGGTCGGTAGTCGGCGAAGAAGTCGTGCCAGGCCGAATCGACACTCGTTGGGTCGGCGAGGTACCGCTGGTACATCTCCTCGACGATCCACTCATTCGGGCCGAAACCCGCCAGTGGGTTCTCCTGCGAAGTCTGCTGGGTCGACACGGCCGGTAATCGCCTCTTTCACGCGGGTTGTGTGGCACGCGGTGTGTCCCTCGTGCCCGATTAGGAGCACGGACTGGACGGCTCCCAGGCTACGCCGTACCGATCCCGCAGGCATTTCAGCCTCGGTCCCGTGGCCGGTTTCACAGAAGGTGCCAGAAGTTCGGCACTGCCTGCGCGCACCGTGTCGAACTGGTAACACCCGGCCGGTGGCACCGACCCCGGAGCGGCTGGTCTGTCGTCGCCGCCCCGGGGTCGCAGACGCCGTCAGGCGATGTCGCGCCGCCGAGTGATCAGGACTCCGACGACCCCGCTGACCAGCGCGTAGCCGATGAGCACCAGGGCGCCGACCCACCAGGCCGGCACCATCTCCGACCGGCCTTCGGTGATCATGACCTGGGACGCCACCGCGGGCCAGACCACCTGCCACTTGAGCACCGCCTCGCTGTCGAGCACGTTCGACAGGAGCAGGAACAGCAGACCCACCACCTGCGTACCGACCAGGTAGAGCACCGCTGCCGTGATCACCGCGCCCAGCTGGTTGGTGATCAACGTGCCGATGCCGACGCCGAGGATCGTCCAGATGGCGTACGCGAGCAGGTTGAACAGCAGCGCCCGCTGCACCGGCCACTCGCCAAGCTGGCTGCCGTAGTCGTTGAGGGACAGGAAGATCGTGCCGGCCGCCAGGTCGATGAGCGTGGTCACCAGCCAGAACATGAAACCGAGCAGGCTGGCGGCGATGAGCTTGCCGACGATGACCGAGGTCCGCCGCGGCGTCGTCAGGAACGTCGTGGTCGCGGTCTGGTGGAAGAACTCGTTGGTGACCATCAGGATGCCGATGAGCATCACGAACATCAGCCCGAGGTACTGGCCCGAGGTGTAGATGTTCGCCGCCTGCGCTGCCGGTGTCGACTGCTCCGGGCTGGCGCCGAACTCGCCGCCGTCGCCGCCGAGGACGGTGACGGCGTACCAGGCGTTGAACGCGAAGGCCAGGGCGATCGACAGGAACGCGCCGAGGGCCAGCCACCACCAGGTGCTGGTGGTGCGGATCTTGAGCAGTTCGGCTCGGACCAGGTTCATCGGATGCCCGCCTTTCCGGCCGTCAGCTCCAGGAAGACCCGTTCCAGGTCGGGTCGTTCGGTGGTCAGTTCGTGCAGCTCGACGCCGGCGGCCAGGGCGGCCCGGCCGATCGTCGGGGCGTCCACCCCGGCGACCAGCAGCACCCCGTGCTCGTCGGTGTCGACGGTCGCCGACTGCGCCTTCAGCGCCGCGGTCAGCGCCTCGGCCTGCGGAGTGCGGACCCGGACCCGGGCGCTCTGCGCCATCGAGCCGAGGACCTGGTCGACCGGACCCTGCCGGACCAGTTGCCCGGCCGCGATGATCACCACGTCGTCGGCGAGCAGCTGCATCTCCGACAGCAGGTGGCTGGAGACCAGCACGGTGCGGCCTTCGTGGGCGAGGTTCTTGAGGAAGCCACGCATCCACCGGATGCCCTCCGGGTCGAGCCCGTTGGCGGGCTCGTCCAGGATCAGCACCCGGGGGTCGCCGAGCATCGCGGCGGCGATGCCCAGCCGCTGCTTCATGCCCAGGGAGTAGCCCTTGAACTTGCGCTTCGCCGCCGGGGTCAACCCGACCAGGGCGAGTGCCTCGTCGGCCCGCTGCCGGGGCAGCCCGGCCGCCGCGCAGATGACCCGCAGGTGGTTGATGCCGGTGCGACCCTTGTGCGCGCTGGAGGCTTCCAGCACCGCGCCGACGTGCCGCAGCGGGTCGGTGAGGTCGGTGTACCGGTGACCGCTGATGGTGGCCGTCCCGGCGGTCGGCGTGACCAGGTTCAGCAGCATGCGCAGCGTGGTGGTCTTGCCAGCGCCGTTCGGGCCGAGGAAGCCGGTGACCCGCCCCGGCGCCACCGTGAAGGACAGGTCGTTCACCGCCCGTACGTTCTTGTACTGCTTTGTCAGACCGGACACCACGATCTGACCGTCGCTGGTGGGGCTTCGCTGCCCGTCAGTCATCGTTCTCCTCCCGTGTGCGGCGTCGAGGTACGCCGTGGCACAGCGTGACGGCCCGGGGCAACAAGGTCAATCAGGCGCGGTCCGTATGTTCGCCTCCGCCGCAGGGCGGAGACGCCTCCGCCCTGCGGACGACGGACCGGGGTTCAGCTGGCGATCCAGGTTGCCCGGGCCGCGCCCAGCAGCGCGCCGTCCGGTGCGTACAGGCTGGTGTGCACGAGCGCCTTGCGCCCATCGACGCCGACCAACGCCCCGGTCACCACGCAGTCGTCGCCCGGCTCGGGCAGCGCGGAGACCACGGCGGCGATCCGACCCAACAGGTACGGGCGGCCCGGCGCGAGCACCGTCCAACCGCCGGGGCAGTCCAACGCCGCCCAGATCGTGGCCGCGCCGACCCGCTCGGGCACCCGGAACGGCGCGGCGGTCCGCCCGTCCGGCAACCGGCCGGGGAAGATTCGCAGGCCGTCCGTCCGCTGCGGCCCGCAGACGTAGCAACCGGGGAACGGATGCTCGACCAGGCCGGGGTAGCGGGCCGCCGCGGCCACCGCGGTGTCCAGGTCGACCGGGGGTACGACGACGTCGACCACGCTGGTCGGGCGCACCTCGGCCACCAGTTCGCCGGCCGGGTCACGGACCTCGCCGTCGGTGAGGCTCAGCTCGGTGTCCAGTGGTGGCGGTCGGCGCAGCGTCACCTCGACCACGCTCGGGCCGCCCGCCTCGGCGGCGAACACTCCCGCGCTCCAGCCGCCGTTGCCAGAGCCGGGTGGCCCGTTGTAGCGGGACTCGATCCGCATCGTCGACCTCCGGTGGGGCTTGCCGGCGTCGTCGCCGGTTCGTCGCGCAGCCTCGCACGAGCACCGGTGGGACGCATCTGCCGGCCGGCGTTCATCCTGCCGACACCAGTGGTCCGAGTGAATGGCAACCCGAGCACTTACACAGATCCCATGGCCGTTCTGCATGCCGCTGGCGCACCCCTGAAGACCAGCGGATACACCCTGCTGATCGCCGACGACCCCATCCAGGTCGCGGCCGCGCAACGCCTGCGTCACGAGGTGTTCGCCACCGAGCTCGGCGCCACCCTCCTCCCCGGTGCGGCCGGGCTGGACGTGGATCCCTTCGACGCCCACTGCGACCACCTGATCGTCCGCGAGGACAGCACCGGCGAGGTGGTCGGCACGTACCGGCTGCTGCCGCCGGGCCGCACCGACCGGCGGTACGCCGAGGACGAGTTCGACCTCGGCGCGCTCGATCCGCTCCGCGACGATCTGGTCGAGGCGGGCCGGTCCTGCGTGCACCCGGACCACCGCTCCGGCGCGGTGATCAATCTGATGTGGGCGGGCATCGTCCGGTACCTGCACCTGCGGGGCTCCCGTTGGCTCGGCGGCTGCGCGTCCGTGCCGGTGGCCGACGGTGGGCGGACGGTCGCGGAGGTGTGGACGCAGGCCCAGGCCCGGCACCTGTCCCCGCCGCCGCTGCGGGTCCGCCCGCTGCGGCCCTGGTTCGCCGAGCCGGCCGCCGGAGCGGGGGTCGCCGCCGATCCGACCGGCCGCGTCGCGGTACCACCGCTGCTGCGTGGCTACCTTCGGCTGGGCGCGTGGATCTGCGGTGAGCCGTCGTACGACAGCGACTTCGGCTGCGCGGACTTCTACGTGCTCTTCTGCCTGGACCGGATGAACCCGCGTTACCTGCGGCACTTCCTGGGCGAGGCGCAGCGGTGAGCGCCGTGCCGCACGACCTGTGGCGGCCGTCGTCGGGTTGCGACGACGGCTGCCTGCCGCCGGCCGGCGAGGTGCCCACCGTGTCGGTGGCCCGTCGGGTGCTGCGGTTGGTCGCCGTGACCGGCATGCTGCTGGCCGGGGTCGCCCTGGTGGCGCTGCTGCCCGTGCTGCCGGTTCGGGAACGGCGGGCGGCGGTGCGGGGTTGGGCCCGGTGCACCGCGCGGGCCTTCGGCGTCCGGCTGGTGATCCGGGGTCGGCTGCCCCGGAGGCGGGCGCTGCTGGTCGCCAACCATGTCTCGTGGCTGGACATCCTCGCGGTGCTGGCCGTCGCGCCCACCCGGATGGTCGCGAAGCGGGAGATCAGGTCCTGGCCGGTGTTCGGCCTGCTGGCCGCGGCGGCGGGGACCGTCTTCGTGGACCGTGCCCGGCCGCGCGCGCTGCCGGCCATGGTCGGCCGGATCGCCGACACGCTGCGCGCCGGCCGGTCGGTGGCGGTCTTTCCGGAGGGGACGACCTGGTGTGCCCGCGCCGGTGCCGCCGACTGTCGCCCCGGCGGTGGTTTCCGGCCCGCGACGTTCCAGGCGGCCATCGACGCGGGCAGCCCGGTGGTGCCGCTGCGGCTCGCCTACCGCTGCGCCGCCACCGGTACGACCACCACTGTCGCCGCCTTCCTCGGTGCGGACACGTTGCTGCGATCGGTGCTCCGGGTGGTGACGGCGCGGGAGCTCGTGGTGTCGGTGACGATCGCCGCGGCGTTGCATCCGGACCGTGCCGCCGACCGGCGGTTGCTGGCTCGGGCCGCCGAGTCGGCCGTACACCTGGTGCCCGCGGCGGGGGCGGGGCCGGAGACCCGGCTGCACCCGCTGCCCACGGTGCCCCCGGGGTTGCCGGCGGTTCCCGTGCCGACGCCGGCCGTCGGAGGTGGGCTGGATCTGGCGGCCTGAGGCGGCGCACCCGGCCGCCGGTAGGAGACGGCACCTCACGACCTGTCTTGTGGTGTCGCGATGTATCGCGTTACTGTGCTCCCTGTCGGGCGCGTGTCTGCGCGCCGTCGAGAGGGGACGCCATGGCCGGATGGACTGTCGAGAGCCCGCAACGGCTCACCGTGGACGGGCCGGTCACCCGGCTGGACGTCCGCCTGGTCAGTGGGCGGCTCAACGTGGTCGCCGCCGACGGCCCGACCCGGATCGACGTCACCCAGGTCGGTCGCCGGCCGGTCCTGATCGACCATGCCGACGGCCGGCTCAGCATCCGGCAGGAACGCGGCCGGAGCTGGTCGGACGTCCTGCGGTGGTTCCGGATGTTCCACCGCTATCCGCGGGTGGACGTCTCCGTGGCCGTGCCCGCCGACGTCCTCGCCGACCTGGGCCTGGTCGCGGGCTCGCTCGTCGCCTCCGGCCTGCGCCGGCAGACCAGGGCTCACGTCACCTCCGGCCAGATCACCCTGATGGGGCTGCGGGGCAACACCACCGCGCACATCACCTCCGGCCCGGTCGAGGCGCTCGGCGTCCGCGGTGACCTCTCCCTGGAGACGGTCTCCGGCGAGGTGATCATCGCCGACAGCGCCGCCGAACGGGTGCGGGCGCGCACCGTCTCCGGTGCCATCACCTGTGACCTGGACAATCCTCGGCACAGCGAGATCCAACTGACCACGATCTCGGGCAGCATCACCGTCCGGGTCCGCGAGGACAGCGACCTCGCCGTCCAGCTCCAGACCGCCGCCGGCCGGATCACCAGCGGCTTCCCGCAGGTGCGTGCCTCGACGTTCCCGCAGTCCAACTGTGCGGGGGTGATCGGCGCCGGCAACGGTAAGCTCTGGGCTTCCGCGACCTCGGGGAGCATCGCCCTGCTCGCCCGAGCTGTCGACCACGATGGGGAGGAGCTGCCGTGACCGCCGTGTTCAGTCACGGGCGGCTCCGGCTCTACCTGCTCAAGCTGCTCGACGACGGTCCGAAGCACGGCTACGAGCTGATCCGCCTGTTGGAGGACCGCTTCCTCGGGCTCTACGCGCCCAGCGCCGGCACCATCTACCCCCGCCTGCAACGGCTCGAAGTCGAGGGTCTGGTCAGCCACACCGCTGCCGGCGGCCGCAAGACGTACGACATCACCGACGCCGGCCGCGCGGAGCTGCGCCAGCGGGCCGGCGAATTGGAAGCGCTCGAGGCGGACATCGCGGCCTCGGTGGCGGACCTCTCCACCCTGGCCGGTGAGATCCGCAGCGAGGTACGCGGCTCGGTTCGCGACCTCAAGCGGGAGCTGAGCGAGGCCACCCGGCAGACCCGGCGCACCCGGTGGGACGCGCCCGCGCCGCCGCCCCGACCGGCGTCGACCGCCGGGCCGCAGGCGGAGCTGCTCGACGAGCTCGACAAGCGGCTGCACGCGTTCAGCGCCGAGGTGGGCCGGTTGACGCGCGCCCGGCAGTTCAGCGACACCCAGTTGCGCACCGCGATCCGGCTGCTCGACGGCGCCCTGGACGGGCTGCGCCGCCTGCTGCGCTGACCGGCGTCGCCGCACGGCTGTGACTCACAGGTTTTTTCCAGGAAGCGTCCAGCGGCGGCGCAGTGATGTCACCGATGATGGGCGCATGCCCGCTACCCAGACCGAGGCGCGACTTCTCGTCGTCGAGGACGACCCCAACATCCTCGAACTGCTCTCCGCGAGCCTGCGCTTCGCGGGTTTCGACGTGGCCACCGCCACCAGCGGGAGCGCGGCGCTCAACGCTGCCAAGGACCACCGGCCCGACCTGGTGGTGCTCGACGTCATGCTGCCGGACCTGGACGGCTTCGAGGTCATCCGGATGCTGCGCGAGGGCGGCACGCGTACCCCGGTGGTCTTCCTGACCGCTCGGGACGCCACCGACGACAAGATCCGCGGGCTGACCCTGGGTGGTGACGACTACGTCACCAAGCCGTTCAGCCTGGAGGAGCTGACCGCCCGGATCCGGGCCGTGCTGCGCCGCACCACGACCGGCGGGCAGGCGCCCTCCCGGCTCACCTTCGCCGACCTGGAGTTGGACGAGGAGACCCACGAGGTGCACCGGGCCGGCCAGCGCGTGCAGCTCTCGCCCACCGAGTTCAAGCTGCTGCGCTACCTGATGCTCAACGCCAACCGGGTGCTGTCCAAGGCACAGATCCTCGACCACGTCTGGAACTACGACTTCCGTGGTGACGACAACATCGTCGAGTCCTACATCTCCTACCTGCGACGCAAGGTCGACACCACCCAACCCCGGTTGATCCACACGCTGCGTGGCGTCGGGTACGTGCTGCGCAAGCCGGCGGCGTGAACACGGTCCAGCAGGCGAAGGGGCGGCTGCGGGGCGTACCGCTGCGGGTCAAGCTGGTGACCGCGGTGCTGCTGCTCGTCGCCGCGGCCCTGCTGGTGATCAGTTCGCTGACCACTGTCTTCCTGCGCAGCTACCTGGTCGCCCAGGTCGACACCGAGTTGAGTGGCTCGGCCCGCAGCATCGACAAGGTCGTCACCGCCCAGCAGGGCAGTGTGGGATTTCCGACCGACTACCTGCTGGCGGTCATCGACCCGATAACCGGCCGGGAAGTGTTCTACGACAACAAGCGCTTCGTGCTGGACGACCTGCCACCGATCCCGTCGGACGCCGCCGGCTTCGAGAAGCTGGAGGGCAAACCCTTCACCGTCCGGGCGCGGGACAGCAAGGTGCGCTGGCGGATGCTCTACACCCAGCTGCCCAACGGTCAGCCCCTGGCCATCGGTCAGCACCTCACCGACGTCGACCTGGCGGTGAGGCGGCTGGTCTGGATCGACCTGCTGGTCGGTGGTGCCGTGCTGATCATGCTGGCCTCGGTGGGTGCGGCGATCGTCCGGACCAGCCTCAAACCGCTTGTGGAGATCGAACGAACGGCCGCCGCCATCGCCGGCGGCGACCTGAGCCGACGCGTGCCCGACCCGGAGGAGGGGCAGGCCGAGCCGACCTCCGAACTGGGCCGCCTCTCCCGCGCGCTGAACGCGATGCTCACCCAGATCGAGGCGGCGTTCACCGCCCGAGCCGCCTCGGAGATGTCGGCGCGGTCGGCGGAGAGCTCCGCCCGGGACGCCGCCTACGCCGCTCAGGCGTCCGAGGCGCGGGCCATCCGCTCCGAGGAGCGGATGCGGCGGTTCGTCGCGGACGCCTCGCACGAACTACGGACACCGCTGACCACCATCCGTGGCTTCGCCGAGCTGTACCGGCAGGGCGCGGCCCGGGAGCCCGAGCAGACCGCCGGCCTGCTGCGCCGCATCGAGGACGAGGCGGCCCGGATGGGGTTGCTGGTGGAGGACCTGCTGCTGCTCGCCCGGCTGGACCGGGAACGGCCACTCGCACTGACGCCGGTGGAGCTGCCGGTGCTCGCCTCCGACGCCGTGCAGGCCGCCCGGGTGATCGCCCCGGACCGCCGGATCGAGTTGGAGATCGAGCCCGGATCGGGTCCGCTCGTCGTCTCCGCCGACGACGCCCGGTTGCGTCAGGTGATCGGCAACCTGGTCACCAACGCGCTCACCCACACCCCGCCGGACGCCGAGATCCGGGTGCGGTTGCGGGCCGAACCGGGAGGCCGCGCCGTCATCGAGGTGGCCGACAGCGGTCCGGGCCTCTCGCCGGAGCAGGCGGAACGGGTCTTCGAGCGGTTCTACCGGGCCGACGCGGCACGGACGCGGCGGGCCGACGGCAACACCGGCACCGGCCTCGGTCTGGCGATCGTGGCGGCGCTGGTCGCGGCCCACCACGGCTCCGTCGAGGTGGCCGAGACACCCGGCGGCGGGGCCACCTTCCGGGTCCGGCTGCCGCTGCTGCCCCAGGTCGACGAGGTTGGCGAGTGACTTTCAGCCAACTTCCAGGACGGTTCCAGGTTGATTGCAGTGCCGAGGGAGAAGGTAGTGCCATGACCGAGTACGAGTCCGACCCGCAGCGCCGGCCGGCCCCCACCGACGCCGAGCCGTCGCACCCCACCGCCGAGCTGCCGCGCGACGAGCGCGCGCAGTCCGACTCCCCGACCACTCCCATCCAGGTCGTGTCGACCACCGGTGACGCGCAGGCCACCGGCGACACGCACACCACCGGTGACACGACGCAGGCCGCCGCCGTCACCGAGGCCGCACCCGCCGCCTACGGCGAGCAGCCGGCCAGCACGCCGCCGGCCACCGCGCAGCCGACCGGGTACGAGCCGCCGGCCGCCACCCCCTCCGCGCCGCCGTACCCGGTCTCCGGCTACCCGGCACCCGGCCAGTCGGCTTACCCCGCGCCCGGCCAGTCCGGCTACCCGCAGCCGAACGCCGGCCAGTACCCCGGCGCCCCCTGGTACGCGGGCCAGCAGTCCGGCTGGGCCGGCGGGGGGCAGCCGGGCGTGGCGTACCCGCAGCACCAGCAGCACGCCCAGCACCAGCAGCACGCCCAGCACCAGCAGCACGCCCAGCACCCCGGGCAGCACGCCCAGCACCCCGGGCAGCACCCGGGTCAGCCGGTCCCGCCGTGGGGTCCGCAGGTCGCGCCGCCCGGCAGCGGCCCCCGGCCGAGCCGGATCGCCAAGTTCGCCGGTGCCGGCGTCGCCGTGTTCGCGCTGATGCTCGGCTCCGGCGTGGCCGGTGGGGCGCTCGCCCTCGCTCTCGACGGCGACAGCGGCGGCGTAACCCGCACCTACACCGCGGCACCGGTGCTCAACAGCGCCGACCTGCCGAAGATCGCCGCGTCCGTGCAGGACAGCGTCGTCTCGATCACCACCGGCAGCGGCGAGGGTTCCGGGGTGGTGCTCACCGCCGACGGCTACGTGCTGACCAACAACCACGTGGTCGCCTCCGCCAGCGGAGACACCGTCCAGGTGGTCTTCGCCGACGGCACCAAGGCACCCGCGAAGATCATCGGCACCGACCCGAAGACCGACCTGGCCGTGGTCAAGGCCGACGGGGTCACCGACCTCAAGGCGGCCACGTTCGGCGACAGCGACGCCATGCAGGTCGGCGACCAGGTGCTCGCCCTGGGCAGCCCGCTCGGCCTGCAGGGTTCGGTGACCTCGGGCATCCTCAGCGCCCGGGACCGCACCATCCGGGCCGGCGAGGGCCAGCAGCAGGACCCGACCCAGCAGAGCGAGCCCGTCAGCTCGATCTCCGGTCTGCTCCAGACCGACGCGCCGATCAACCCGGGCAACTCCGGCGGCGCGCTCGTCAACACCCGGGGTGAGGTGATCGGCGTCAACACCGCCATCGCCACCTCGGGGCAGAGCACCGGCAACATCGGGGTCGGGTTCGCCATCCCCAGCAACAAGGCCAAGGACGTCGCCGGCAAGCTCCAGCGCGGCGAGAAGGTCAGCCACCCGTCGCTCGGGGTGGGCGTCAACCAGGCCGAGGGCGGTGGCGCGCTCGTGGCGTCGGTCGCACCGGGCAGCCCGGCCGAGAAGGCCGGCCTCCAGCGCGGCGACGTCGTCACCCGGTTCGGCGACAAGCCGGTCAACGACTCGGACGACCTGGTCGGCGCGGTGCAGGCCGGCAAGGTTGGCGACCGGGTCGAGGTGCAGTTCAAGCGGAACGGCGCCGAGAAGTCGGTGACCGTGACGCTCGCCGAGACGTCCTGACAGATATCTGAACAACCTGCTTCCTCCCTCCGGCGGCGGGTGGCGGGGCCGAGGGGGTCGGCTCCGTCACCCGCCGCGCTTTTCCGCCCCGGACGGCGGTTCACCCGATCGGGGTGAACCGCCGTCACCCGGTTACCCGGCAGGTTTCGGTGAGCGAGTCTCGGCGACCGAAACCGGGGGTGGGTGCCATGACCGGGGTGGTGGACGTCCGCGACGACCAGCGGATCCAACGCGACGTCCTGGCGGAGTTGGCCTGGGACGCCCAACTGCAACCGAACGAGATCGGCGTGACCGTCGACCAGGGCGTGGTCACCCTGACCGGGTACGTGGACGGTGCCGCCCGCGGTTGGGCCGCGACCCGGTGTGCCCAGCGGGTTCGCGGCGTACGGGCGGTGGCCGACGAGATCGAGGTGCGGCTGCCCGGCACTCCGGGGCGTACCGACGCCGAGATCGCCGTCGCCGCCTCCCGTGCCCTGGAGTGGGACAGCTTCGTGCCCGCCGAACGGCTCGACGTGACGGTGTCCAACGGCTGGCTGATGCTGCGCGGTGAGGTCGAGTTCGGTTGGCAGCGGCGGGCCGCCGAGGGGGAGGTGCGCCGGCTCGACGGCGTACGGGGGCTCACCAACCTGATCGAGGTGCGGCCGCAGACCCCGCCGGTCGCCGAGCGACTGCGCCAGGACGTCCAACGGGCGCTGGCCCGCACGATCGGTGCCGATCGGGTGACCGTCGAGGTGGACGGCGACACCCTGGTCCTCGCCGGGGTGGTCCGCTCCTGGTGGGAACGCGACCAGGTCGAGCGGGTCGCCTGGTGCGCGCCGGGAGTGCGCGTGGTGCACGACCAACTCCTGGTCGGCGGGTGAGCGTCCGCCTTGTCCGGTTTACCCGGGACGCCACCGGGAATCCGCCGCCGACCACGCCGGTCGGCGGTCACGCCGTACCGGGGATCAACGGGGGAGGACTCGTGGCCGTGAACCATCCGCCCGCGGGCCGCCCTCCGGAGCGGTCGCTGCGCATCGCGATGGTGGTTCCGCCCTGGTTGTCCGTGCCGCCACCCGGCTACGGCGGCCTTGAGCAGGTCGTCGCCGCCCTGGTGGACGCGTTGAGCAGCCACGGACACGCGGTGACCCTGTTCGGCGCCGGCAGCGACCACGGCACCGACGCCGACGGCTTCGTCTCGACCGTGTCCGAGGTCCAGTACGAACGGCTCGGCGAGTCACTGCCCGAGCTGGCCCACCTGGCCCGGGTGAACCGGCTGATCACGGCCGCCGACTTCGACGTGATCCACGACCACACCACGATCGGCCCGCTGTTCGCCGGCCGCCGGGCCGTACCGACGGTCGCGACAGTGCACGGCAACCCCGTGGGGGAGTACGGCGACGTGCTCAGCGAGATCGACTCGGGTGTCGCCCTGGTGGCGATCTCGCACGCCCAGCGCCGGCTGAACCCGACCCTGCCCTGGGCCGGCACTGTGCACAACGCGCTGGACATCCGCGGCTTCCCGCGCAAGACCGCGCCCGGTAAAGGGCCGGTGCTGTGGCTGGCCCGGTTCAGCCCGGACAAGGGCCCCGACGTCGCCATCCAGGCCTGCCGGGAGGCCGGGTTGCCCCTGCTGCTCGCCGGGAAGTGCAACGAGCCGGCCGAGCGCCGCTACTACGAGCAGGTCGTCGCCCCGCTGATCGACGAGGACGTGACGGTCGTGCTCAACGCCGACCGTGCGGCGACGCTGCGGATGCTCGTCGACGCCCGTTGCCTGATCATGCCGATCCAGTGGGACGAGCCGTTCGGCATGGTCATGTTGGAGGCGATGGCGACCGGGACACCTGTGGTCGCGCTCAACCGGGGTGCGGTGCCGGAGCTGGTCCGGCCCGGGGTGACCGGGCTGGCCTGTGCGCACGCGGCGGAGCTGCCCGCTGCCCTGCGCGCCGCGGAGCAGCTCGACCCGGAGGACTGCGTGGCGCACGTCGCGCGGAACTTCTCGGTCGAGCGGATGGCGTACGGCTATGCGGAGATCTACCGGCGTTTCGCCACCGGCGGTCACGACGTACGGGAATCGGCCCGGGTCTCGGTCCGCTGACCCGGCCCGCCGAGGCGTCGCCGTCGGTCAGACCCGGGCCATGCCCAGCTCGGCGATGGCGGCGTCGAGTTGCTCGGCGTACTCCGGACTGATGCCGCCCTCGCCGAGGCGGACCGCGACCTTCTCGCGCAGCCGGGCCACCGGTGGTGCCAGCTCGTCGCGGCCGGAGCTGACCGCGGCGGTCAGGTTGCGTAGCTCGTTGCGCAGGTCGAGGCCGACGTCGCTGCGGATCTCGCCGGCGTTCAGCCCTGCCGCGATCAGCTCGTCGACCCGGTTGGCGGCCTCCACGAGGGTGCCCGGATCCGAGGTGGGCGATGCGGTCCTCGGCCCGGCTGGCGGTGCCGTCGTCGGCTCCGGCGGGGTGGCGGCCGGCGTGGCGGTCGTCGGAGTCGTCACCGGGCCGGCCGAGGGCTGCGCCCGCCGGGTGGGCTGCCGATCGGGCAGCAGCGACACGCCGATCAGCGCCACCGCGACCGCCAGGACCACGGGTACCAGCAGCAGCGCCAGTCGCCGTCGCGACCACCGCGACCCTGCCGCAGTCCCGCCGTCGGCCGTCTCTCCGCCGGCCGTCTCGCCGGGCGTTGTGCCGAAGGCGGCCGTCTCGCCGGGCGTCGTTCCGAAGGCGGCCGTCTCGCCGGGCGTCGTTCCGAAGGCGGCCGTCCCGTCGGGCGTCGTTCCGAAGGCGGCCGTCCCGTCGGGCGTCGTTCCGAAGGCGGCCGTCCCGTCGGGCGTCGTTCCGAAGGCTGCCGTCCCGAGGGCTGCCGTCCCGAGGGCTGCCGTCCCGAGGGCTGCCGTCCCGGAGTCGGCCGGAACGGCTACGGGCTGCGGCGGCAGGGGCCGGGCGGGCACCTGGACGGTCGTGGGTGGCGGGTCGGCCGACACCGACTGGTCACGAAGCGTGTTGGCGACCTGTCGGGCGGTCGGCCGGTCCGCCGGGTTCCGGGCGAGGCTGCGCAGGCAGATCCGGGCCACCGCCGGGGGCAGCTCCGGCAGCTCGGCAAGCGTCGGCGCCGGACCGCTCGCCAGCGCGGCGCTGAGCTCCTCCCAGGTCTCCGCCGGATACGGGACCCGGCCGGTGAGTGCCTCGTGCAGCAGCACGCCGAGCGAGTACACGTCGGTGGATGGCTGGGCCGGTGCACCGTCGAGCCGTTCCGGGGCGACGTACGCCGGAGTTCCGAAGGTCCCGCCGTCCTCGTCCTCGTCGGGCGCGCCGATCCGGGTGGCGATGCCGAAGTCGAGGACCTTGACCCCCGAACCGGTCATCATCACGTTGGCCGGAGTGATGTCCCGGTGCACGATGCCGAGCCGGTGTGCGGCGGCCAGCGCGTCCGCGACCTGGGCGCCCACCTGGACCGCCTCGGCCCACGGCAACGGCCCCTCGGTGAGGCGCAGCTCCAATTCCTCGCCGCTGAGCAGCTCCATCACCACGAACGAGGTGATCGAGCCGTCCGGTGCGACAGTCTCGCCGTAGTCGTGCACCGAGGTCACGTGGGGGTGCACCAACTGGGCGGCAGCCCGAGCCTCCTCCCGGACCATGCCCCGGAATCGCGCGTCGGCGGCCAGCGACGGGGCGAGCACCTTGAGGGCGACCACCCGGTCCAGCACCTCGTCGTGGGCACGCCAGATCACGGACATGCCGCCAGCGCCGATCTGGTCGAGAAGTCGGTATCTGCGGGCCAGCAATCGGCCCGGATGCAGTGCTGCCTTCACCAATCGCACCTGCCTCAGGGGTGGGAGCGGTATCAGGTTGCGCGAATGCCTTCGGCCTGTCAACGCCGTCACCGGCTCCGGTCGCCGGGCGGCGTCTGGCGTGCGCCGACCGCCCGACGACGGCGGCCGGCCGGTCGGCTGCGGGCCCGTGCCAGGATGAGGGGCATGGCGGCGGGACCTGTGGCGTTCGTGCTCGGCGGCGGGGGAGTGCTCGGTGCGGTCGAGGTGGGCATGCTGCGCGCGTTGTTCCGCGCCGGCATCCAGCCCGACATGGTGCTCGGCACATCGATCGGCGCGGTGAACGGCGCGCTTGTCGCCGCCGACCCGTCGGAGGCGGTGACCGACCGGCTGGTCCGGCTCTGGGCCTCCCCGGAGGCGAGTGAGGTGTACGGCGACTCGGTGGCCCGGCAGTTGCGTCGCTTCGCCGCCCGTACGCACCTGCACTCACCCCGGCCGCTGCGCCGCCTGCTGGAGACCGAGCTGGGGGAGGACACCACCTTCGCCGAGCTGCGGGTGCCGTTCCGCTGCTGCGCCGCGCACATCGAGCGGGCCGCCGAGCACTGGTTCGACAGCGGTCCGGTGGTGCCGGCGGTGATGGCGTCGGCCTCGGTGCCGGGCCTGCTCCCGCCCATGGAGATCAACGGCGCGCACTACGTGGACGGCGGGATCGTCAACTCCATCCCGATCGGCGAGGCGGTGGCCGTCGGTGCCCGCCGGATCTACGTCCTGCAGGTGGGTCGGATCGAACGCGAGCTGACGCCGCCCCGACGACCGTGGGAGATCGCGCAGGTCGCGTTCGAGATCTCCCGCCGGCACCGCTTCTTCCGGGAGATGGCCGCGCTGCCCGAGGGGGTGGAGGTGCACGTCCTGCCGACCGGGGGGCTGAACCCACGGGACGACACCCCGTGGGCGTACCGGGACATGGCGGCGGTGGGGCGGCGGATCAGCCGGGCGTACACCGCCTCCCGGCGCTACCTCGCCACCCACGCGGAGCGGTGATGCCGCTGCCCCCCAGGTGGCTACGCCGGTTGCTGTTCGCCCCCGCCGTGGTGCTGCTCGCCTTCGTCGTGGTCACCACGTTGCCGGTCTGGGCGCTCCTCGCCGCGGCCGCGTCACCGCTGGTCCCGGGTCGGTTGCGCCCGCTGCGGCTGCTCTGGATCGGTTGCGTCTACCTGGTCTGGAACGCCGCCGCGCTGCTCGCGCTCTTCGTGCTCTGGGTCGTCTCCGGCTTCGGCTGGCGGGTCCGGTCCCCGGCCTTCCAGCGCGCACACTACGTGCTGGCCGGCTGGTTCCTGCGGGTGCTGTTCTGGCAGGCCCGATGGACTCTGCGGTTGCGGATCGACGTGGTGGGCACCGACCCGGACACCGCGCTGCCCGGCCGGCCCGAGCTGGTGCTCTGCCGGCACGCCGGGCCGGGCGACTCGTTCATCCTCATCCACGGCCTGGTCAACTGGTTCAACCGGGAGCCACGGATCGTCCTGAAGGACAGCCTCCAGTGGGACCCGGCGATCGACGTGCTGCTCAACCGGCTGCCCAACCGCTTCATCGCGCCGACGCCGGAGCGCGGCGAGGAGACGGTACGCCAGGTCGGGCACCTGGCCGCCGGCCTGGACGACAACGACGCGTTCGTCATCTTTCCCGAGGGCGGCAACTTCACCCCCAAGCGACGACTGCGCGCCATCGCCCGGCTGCGTTCCCTCGGCCTGGAACGGATGGCCCTGCGCGCCGAGCGGATGCGCCACGTCCTCGCCCCGCAGCCCGGCGGGATGCTCGCCGCGCTGGACGCCGCCCCGGACGCCGGGGTCATCTTCGTCGCCCACACCGGACTGGACCGGATGCTGACCGTCGCCGACGTGTGGCGGGAGCTGCCGATGGACAAGCAGATCGTGATGCGGTTCTGGTCGGTGCCACCGGAGGACGTGCCGGTCGGACGGCAGCAACGCATCGACTGGCTGTTCGACTGGTGGGCGCGGATCGACGAGTGGATCGCGGCCAATCGATGAGCGTGCGTAGCGCGGCCTCGCGGTCGCGGGCGAAAAGCCGGCTCGAAGGGATGGTGCCGCGTAGGGTGCGGGCGTGGATCAGATCTGCGTGGTGACGACGGTGGTGGATGCGCGTTCGGTTGCCGACGTGCTGGCGGCCGCGGCCGTTGCCGGCCGGCTCGCCGCCTGTGCACAGGTGGGCGGTCAGGTGGACAGCACCTACTGGTGGCGGTCCGGAGTGGAGACCAGCTCCGAGTGGTCGGTGCAGTTCAAGACCGCACCGGACCGGTTGGCCGCGTTGGTGGACCAGATCCGGGTCAGCCATCCGTACGAGGTGCCGGAGATCCTGGTGTCCACTGTGGACAGCGGCCATCCCGCGTACGCGACCTGGGTGTACGAGCACACTCGACCCTGAGTACGCGGACTCTGGGTTGCGCCCGGGTCGGCTGCCGATGATGGCCGGGTGGATGACACCCGCTATCCCTGCCCAGCCTGTGGTGCACCGGCCGACCTGAGCACCGGCTGCGCCGGCTGCCGGCGTGCGCCCGATCCGATCGCCGCCGAGGTGTTCCGGTTGGGCCGGGAGGTCGCCCGGCTTGAGCCGGAGGTGGAGCGCGCCCGTCGCACGTACACCGAGCTGGCTGGACGTCTGTCGGCCACGTCGCGGCGGCGGGCCGAGCTGGCGGCGGTCGTCCGCGCGGGGTTGGCCGCCTCCGCGCCGGCGCGTCCCGTGCCGGTCGGGCCGGTGCCGGCCGGCGGCCCAGGTGTCACGGCGGATGCGGCACCGGGTGCGGCGGAGACGTCCACCCGGACGGTCCAGGGACTGCTGTTCGTCCTCGGTGGACTGCTGCTGGGCACCGCGGCGGTGGTGTTCACGGCGGTGGCCTGGGCGGCGGTGGGGGTCGGTGGGCGGGCGTCGATCCTGGCCGCGTTCACCGCGCTGATGCTGGCCGTACCGCTGCTGGCCGTGCGGCGGGGGCTGCGCGGCACGGCGGAGACGTTCGCCGCGGTCGGGTTGCTGTTGGTGGTGCTTGACGGTTACGCGGCCTGGTCGGTGGACCTGGCCGGGGTGGCCGGCTGGCCCGGCAGCCGGTACGCCGCGCTGGTCGGGGGGGCCAGCGCGGCGGTCGCCGTGGCGTACGGCAGGTGGAGCGGGTTGACCGGGCCGTGGTTCGCCGCCCTGCTGGCCGCCCAGCCGGTGGTGCCGCTGCTCGCCGTCGCGGCCGAGCCGGATGCGGCCGGATGGGCGCTGGCCCTGCTCGCCGTGGCGCTGCTGGACTTGGCCGTGCTGGTCGTGCTGCGCGGCCGGGACGGCGTGGCGCCGCTGGTCGGCCGGGTGGTGACGGCAGTCGGTCACGTGAGCGCGCTCGTCGGTGCCGCGAGTTGCGCCCTGGTTCCGCTGGTCCTGGGGCGGGCGGCGAGCTCGCCGCTGCTGGCCGGGTTGCCGCTGTTGCTTGTCGCGCTGACCGGGCTCGCTGCGGCCTGGTTGGTCGGCGGACCGGCGCTGCGGGCGGTGGCCGCCGGGTTGCTGGTGCCGGTGCTCGCCGCCGCACTGCTGCGCCCCGTGGTCGAGCTGCGGCCAGCACTGCTGCTGATCGCGGCGGCGGCGGTGGCCCTCCTGCTGGCCGGGGCGGTGCGGCTGCTGCCTGGCGCGGTGGGGCCAGGGCTGCCGGTGCGGGAGTCGCCGGGGATGGCCTCCGGGGCGGAGGTCCCGGTGCGGGAGTCGCCGGGCTCGGCCGGGCCGGCGGCGTCCGGGCGGCAGCTTTCCGCGGTGGTCGGGTCGGGGGTGGTGGGTGCCGGGGGTTGGCGCACCGGCCCGCGCGCCGGTGCGCTGCTGGTCGCGGCCGGTACGGCCCAGGTGGCCGCGCTGATCACCGCCGTGCTCGCGGTCGCGGCGGTGGGTCGCTCGCTGCCGCCGTGGCGCGGGGCCGGGACGGGGCCCGACCTGGACTGGGGTTGGCAGTTGGCGCCAGCCGCGGCGTTGGCGCTCGGTGCGACGGTGCTGCTGCTGCCCCGGCGGGTGCGAGCGGTGCTCGCCGTGCCCGGCGCGGTGGCGGTGCTGTTGGCCCTGCCCGCCGGCTGGGCGGCCCCCTGGCCGGCGGTGGTGGCCGTCGACCTGGTCGGCGGGGTCGCGCTGCTGGTCGCCGTGTTGGCCCGCCCGGCGACCCAACCTGCCTCGCTGCTCACCCGCGCGCTCGGTGGCGCAGTGCTGCTCGGGCACGGGTTGCTTGTCGCCCTGGCCACCCCGACCGGCGCCCTGGTGGCGCTCGGCAGCACCGCCGTGGTCGGGCTGGCACTTGCCGCACGACGGGGCGTCGGGCCGTACCGGCCGGTAGCCGGTGTGGGGCTGCTTGTCGGGCAGCTCGCGTTGCCCGGGGTCGCCGCGGTGGCGCTGTTCGCCGCGGGCGCGCCCCAGTGGTGGCAGGCGCGGCTGGCACTTGTCGCCGCCGGGCTGCCGCTGGTCGCGGTGCTCGCGGCGCGTCGGCACCGGATGGAGCTGACCGGGTACGCGGTGACCGGTGCCGTGGTCGCGGTGACCGTGCCCGGACTCACGCCGCTGGTCGTGGCGGGGAACGAGCCACCTGCGCTGTACGCCGCGCTGGCGGCGCTGGGCGTCGCGCTCGTCGCCCGGTGGGACCGGCCGGCGACCGGCGACCGGGAGCCTGCCCGGCGGGAGCGGCCGGTCACCGGCGACCGGGGGCCTGCCCGGCGGGGCGTGCTGGTGGCGGCGGGGGGCGGGCTGGCGGCGGTAGCGGTCCTGGCGGCCCTGCCGACGGTGCTTACCGCGTTCGTGTCGCCGTACGGCGGTCGGGGTCGGGTGTGGTCGGGTGTGCCCACGATCGTCGCCGACCCGGTGGCGCTCCCTCGCGGGTTGGCGCTGGCCGTGCTGGCGGTGGCCGTCGTGCTGGCCGGTCGAGGGTTCCGCCCACGGGTGTTGCCCGCGCTGCCGTTCGTCGCGGTCGCCCTGCCGGTGCTGCTCCTCGCGGTCGGCACACCGTGGCCGGTGCTGCCGGCGGCTGTCCTGCTCGCCGGGTTGGCCGCGCTGCTGCTCGCGGCGCTTGCCACGCGCCCGGCGCTCGCACCGGTCGTCGTACCGGTGGGGGCGGTGCTCACCGCCTCCGGTGTGGCGGGGCTGCTGGCGACCCGAGCCGGGACGCTCGCCGCGCAGGGAGCGCTGCTGGTGGCGGCGGTTGTCGTCGCCGTCGGGGCGCGCGTGGTCGAGGTGCGGGTCACGGGATGCCTGGCGGCGGTGGGGGCGGCGTCCGCGCTGGCGGTGACCGCCCCGCTCGCCGGAGGGCTGCCGCTGCGGGCGGCGGCGTACCCGCTGCTGGGGGTGGCCGCGCTGGTGCTGGCCGTCGCCACGGTGGCGTCGCGGCGGGAGCGGGTCGGGCGGGTGCTTGACGCTGCCGCGCAGGCGGTGGCGCTGGTGGCGGCGGTGCTCGCCGTCGAGGTGGCGCGGCACCTCGCCACCGTCTGCGTGCTCTGGGGCGTGGCCGTGGCGCTGCGGCTGCTGCGCCGGGGTGAGCCGGCCGGCCGACGGTGGGCGTTCGCCGGCATCGCCGCCGGCAGCGAGTTGCTCGGGGCGTGGGTGCTGCTGGTCGCCGGCGGCGTGACGGTGTTGGAGGCGTACACCCTGCCGGCCTCGGCGCTGGCCCTCGGCGCGGGTCTGCTGGCGCTGCGTACCCGGCCGGGGTTGACGAGCTGGCCGGCCCTCGGCCCGGGGCTTGTCGCGGCGCTGCTGCCGAGTCTCGTGTCGGTGTTGGCCGGGGCGGACCCGCAGCCGTGGCGGCGACTGTTCCTCGGCGCGGCGGCCCTGGGCGCGGTGCTTGTCGGCGCCACCCGTCGATGGCAGGCGCCGGTGCTGCTCGGCGGGGGCGTGCTGGCGCTGTTGGCGTTGCACGAGGTGGCCCGGGGTTGGGACCTGCTGCCCCGGTGGATCTACCTCGGTGTGGGTGGGCTGGCGCTGGTCGGGCTGGCCGCGACCTACGAGCGGCGGCGGCGTGACCTGGCTCGGTTGCGGGCCACGGTGGCCCGGCTGGGCTGAGCCGAACCATCGGGGGTAGTGCTCGCCCTACCCCCGATTCGGGGGTTGTCAGGGTTACTCAGCGCTACTGCTTGACGGGAGACTTGACGATAAGCCCGAACCGCCCCGGTTCAGGCACAAGCGGATCGGGAGCAGCAATGGCGCTCGGAGCGGTGGCGGAACCGCCGGTACGACGGCGAGGCAGTGACTACGCACAGTTGTCCCGGAGGATCAGCCAGGCGGGCCTGCTGGAGCGGCGCCCCGGCTGGTACGTCACCCGCATCACGCTCACCCTCGGCGCGTTCGTGGCCGGCTGGGTCGCCGTGTTCCTGCTCGGCGACTCGTGGTGGCAGTTGCCGCTCGCGGCGTTGATGGCGCTGGCCACCACCCAGGTCGCGTTCCTCGGGCACGACGCCGGTCACCGTCAGATGTTCCGACGTCGTGGCCCCAGCGAGCTGGTGGGGCTGTTCGCCGGCAACGTGGCGGTGGGGATCAGCTACGGCTGGTGGGTCGACAAGCACAACCGGCACCACGCCAACCCGAACCACGAGGACGAGGACCCGGACGTCGGCGCGGGTGCCCTGGTGTGGACGCCCGAGCAGGCCCTGGAGACCCGGGGGTTCGGCCGTTGGATGGCTCAGCGGCAGGCGTACTTCTTCTTCCCGATGCTGCTGCTGGAGGGTCTGAGCCTGCACGCGGCGAGCATCAAGGCGATCGTCGGCCGGGAGGACGGCAAATACGCCGTCCCGATGCGGCACCGGGCGGTCGAGGCGGCGCTGCTCGTCGCGCACACCGTCGGCTACGTGGCGCTGCTGTTGGCGGTCATGTCCCCGGTCAAGGCGCTGCTCTTCGCGGTCGTGCACCAGGCGCTGTGGGGCCTCTACATGGGCTGCGCGTTCGCGCCGAACCACAAGGGCATGCCGATGCCGACCGCCGAGGACGAGCTGGACTTCCTGCGTAAGCAGGTGCTGACGTCCCGCAACGTGCGGGGCAGCCGACTGGTGGACACCACGCTCGGCGGGCTCAACTACCAGATCGAGCACCACCTCTTCCCGAACATGCCCCGGGCCAACCTGCGCCGGGCCCAGCCGATCGTGCGCGCCTACTGCGTCGAGCAGGGCATCCCGTACGCCGAGACCGGGCTGGTCGAGTCGTACCGGCAGGCGCTCGGTCACCTGCACGAGGTGGGTCGGCCGCTGCGCGGCTGAACAGCACGGCCGCTGAGCGGCTGACGCGATACTGATCGGTGGGGCGGCATCTGGTGATGCCGCCCCACCGCCGTGTCTGGACAGGTTGCTCGCTGGCCTCGGGTGGAGCCGGTGGCACGGTGGCGTGTCCGGCTCGTCGGGCGCGCCACCGGTAGGGTCTGGTCATGGCAGACCTGCTCACCGCGGACGCGGTGCGAGAAGAGCTGGGCCGGTTGCCCGACTGGTCGGGTGACCCGACCGGCATCGGTCGTACGGCCGAGCTCGGCAGTTTCCCGGCGGCCATCGCTGTGGTGGACCGGGTGGCGACGGTGGCCGAGGAGCTCGACCACCATCCCGACATCGACATCCGATGGCGGACCCTGACCTTCCGCTGTGTCACGCACTCGGCCGGTGGGGTCACCCACCGGGACATCGAGCTGGCCCGGCGGATTGACGACATCGTCCGGAGTGCGGCATGAGATTCGAGATCAGCAAGGTTCTGGATGCCATCGAGGGTCGGGTCTGCACGGACCCGTCGCTGGCCCGAGCGGTGCTCGACCTGGCCGAGGTGATCCGCTACCAGGACATCGACGGCGGTCGGCCGGCCAGCCTGCTGCGCCTCGGCATGGTCATCGACGCGCTCTCCCGTGAGTTGGAGGAGGACAGCGTCCAGGTCTACGCGGTGGTGCACCGGGCGCTGCTCTCCGACGCCGACCTGACGTCCAACGAGCGGATGGTGGTGCGCCGCTGGGCCGACGACGGGCTCGTCGAGGTGCTCGACAATCCGGGGGACCGGATGTTGGAGGTCGCCGACCTGCTGGGGTTGCCGGTGCTCAGTCGGGTCCGCTTCGACGGGTTGCGCGGGCGGTTCCCGTGGCTCGTCGAGCAGCCCGGTCGGGTGGTGGCCCCGGTGCCGGGCGCCGGCGGGCCGGCGTTCATCGCGCATGTGGGCGGCGGGCACGCGCCGGTCGCCGGCAAGCGCTCGCCGACCGGGGCCAAGCTGCTGGCCCGGCAGTGGCGCTGCCCGGAGTCGGGGTGCGCGCTGTTCGGCGGCGGTGGTGGGGGCGGCGCGTTCGCCGACCTGGCCGGGGGTGCGGATCGCAGCCCGGCCGCGCAGCCGCCACCCGCGCTGCGCAACGGGGTGCCGACCTGCCCCCGACACGGGGTGCGCCTCGGCGACGGCGGTCCACGGCCGCGTACCGAGGTGCTCGCGGTGCGCGTCGGTGGCCTGGTCCGGCGGCGGTTCGTGCTCAGCGAGGAGCAGCCGGTGGTGGCCGGTCGGGCTCCCGAGCAGGACGGCGGGATCATGCTCGGGCAGTGGCTCAACGACGAGGCCCGGCGGTGGATCAGCCGCGGTCACGTCCAGTTCGAGCTGCGGGTGGGCGAGGTCATCGTGACCGACATCAGCACCAACGGTTCCGGCATCCGTCCGTCCGGCTCGATGACCGAGTCGGACCGGATTCCGCTGGCCCCGCAGCAGTCCCGGGTGCTCGGCGAGAATGACATGGTGGAGCTGTACCCCGGGGTGCAGATCGGCCGTGCCGAGGAGTTGCCGACCGGCGCCCCGTTCACTCCCACCTCGGTGATGGCCGAGGCCCCGACGATGGCCATGCGGCTCCCACGCCCCTGACCCGTCCCGCCTTGCCCTCCGCCCGGCCTCGCCCCGAGATTCGAGCAGGAACAGGGAAAGTGCTGCCTCACGCGCATGTGAGGCAGCACTTTCCCTGTAGTTGCGCGGATCTTGACCGGCGCGGTCCGTCAGCCGGCCAGCACCTCGGCGAGCGTGGTCACCGCCAGGTCGATCTCCTCCTCGGTGATCACCAGCGGTGGGGCGAGCCGGATGGTGGAGCCGTGGGTGTCCTTGGCGAGCACGCCGCGCTCGGCGAGCCGCTCGCACGCCTCCCGCCCGCTCATCAGCGCCGGGTCGATGTCCAGACCGGCCCACAGGCCGCGGACGCGTACCCCGACCAGGCCCTTGCCGACCAGCCCTTCCAGGCCGGCCCGCAGCCGCTCGCCCAGCTCGGCGGAGCGGCGCTGGAACTCGCCGGTGGCGAGCAACCGGACCACCTCGATCGCGACCGCGCAGGCGAGGGGGTTGCCGCCGAAGGTGGAGCCGTGCTGGCCGGGCTTGAGCACGCCGAGCACGTCGGCGTTCGCGGCCACCGCGGAGACCGGCACGATGCCCCCGCCGAGCGCCTTGCCGAGCAGGTACATGTCCGGCACGACGCCCTCGTGGTCGCAGGCGAAGGTCGCGCCGGTACGCCCCAGACCGGACTGGATCTCGTCGGCGATGAAGAGCACGTCGCGCTCGGTGCAGACCTGGCGTACGCCCGGCAGGTAGCCCTCCGGCGGCACCACCACGCCCTGCTCGCCCTGGATCGGCTCCAGCAGCACGGCCACTGTGTTCTCGTCGATCGCGGCGGTCAGCGCGTCCAGGTCGCCGTACGGCACGACGGTGAAGCCCGGGGTGTACGGCCCGAAGTCGGCGCGCGCGTCCTCGTCGGTGGAGAAGCTGACGATGGTGGTGGTCCGGCCGTGGAAGTTGCCCTCGGCGACCACGATGTTGGCCTGGCCCGGGGTGACCCCCTTGACCTGGTAGCCCCACTTGCGGGCCACCTTGATCCCGGTCTCCACGGCCTCGGCCCCGGTGTTCATCGGCAGCACGAGGTCCTTGCCGCACAGCTCGGCCAGCTCCCGGCAGAAGTCGGCGAACTGGTCGTGGATGAACGCCCGGCTGGTGAGCGTCAGCCGGTCCAATTGGGCGTGCGCGGCGGCGATGAGCTGCGGGTGCCGGTGGCCGAAGTTCAGCGCGGAGTAGCCGGCCAGGCAGTCCAGGTAGCGCTTGCCGTCCACGTCGGTGAGCCAGGCGCCCTCCGCGGACGAGATCACCACCGGCAGCGGGTGGTAGTTGTGCGCCGTCCACCGTTCGGCGTCCCGGACCGCTCCCGGCGTCCGCAGGATGTCATCCACGATCACTTGTTTGCCTTTCCCTGACGGAGTCGCAGTGTGCAGCACTTCGGTCCGCCGCCGGCCTTACGCAGCTCGGACAGGTCGACACCGATGGTTTCGTAGCCCCGGTCGCGCAGCTTGGCGGCCAGGTCGGTGGCCTGCGCGGGCAGCACCACGTGCCGTCCGTCGCTGACCGCGTTCAGCCCCAGCACCTCGGCGTCGGCCATGGTGGCGTGCACCGCGTCGGGGAAGAGCCGGCGCAGCACGGCCTGGCTGCCGGGGGAGAACGCTTCGGGCAGGTACGCCACGGTCCGCTCGTCGAGCACGGTCAGCGCGGTGTCCAGGTGGTAGAAGCGGGGGTCGACCAACTGCATGGTGATCACCGGGTAGCCGAAGACCTCCTGCAACTGGGCGTGCGAGGCGTGCGCCGTGCGGAAGCCGGTGCCGGCAAGCAGGTGGTCGCCGGCCAGCAGGACGTCGCCTTCGCCCTCGTTGACGTGCTTCGGGTCGTGGATCTCGAAGCCCGCGTCCTCGAACCAGGCCCGGTAGGCCGGCGCCTCGTCGGCGCGCTGCGGGTCGCGGAACTGGACGGCCATCGCCTTTCCGTCGATCACGGTGCCGCCGTTGGCGGCGAAGACCATGTCGGGCAGGCCGGGCACCGGAGTGATCTCCTCGACGGTGTGGCCCAGGTCGAGGTACGTCTGGCGGAGCTGCTCCCACTGCCGGACGGCCAGCGCGGTGTCGACCGGTGTGCTCGGGTCCATCCAGGGGTTGATGGCGTAGTCGACGGCGAAGTACGTCGGCCGGCACATCAACAGGCGCTGGCTGGTGGCGTCCATCGTCATTGTCCTGCTCCCAGGGGTCGGGCGCGCCCGGCCACCGTGGCCCACGGGCTGGCGCCGTTGCTCAACGCTATGCGGCCCTGGCGGCAGGATCCACCAATGAGAGTTGCGCGGACCGAACATTCATTGCGTCTGAGGGACCAGCAGGAGCGATTCGTTGTGCCAGCGCGTGCCGCGCCCGGCTCCGGGGTGCGCGGGTCGTGGCCGGGCGGCGCGGGCCGTGATCGACTCGGGTTCCGGGAAAGCGCGGTATTCGAGCGGTCGGGACACCCCGACTTTCCGGAAGCCGAGTGGACCACGGCCCGGAAAGACTTCAGGGGCGGCGAACCGCCGCCCCTGAAAGGGTGTCGCCCGGCCGGTGAACCACCGGGTGGTCGGGCTGCCGGCGAACCGCCGGCTGTTCGCCGGTGCATCACCGGCGAGCGGAACAGTGCCCGCTAGAAACGGTCGACAAACTGTGAGTCAAGCCACTCCCGGAAGCGTTGCACCCAGTCGCCGTCGGTGGTCGGCCAGTCGAACTGCCCGGTCATCGCGAGCACTCCGATCACCACCGCAGCCAGCCCGATCAGCACGCCGAAGAGCGCGTCGGTCTTGCCGGCGACGTGCCGGCGGCGGGTGGCCATCAGGCCGAGCACCGCGAGCACCGCGCCGAACGCGCCGAGCCCGATGCCGTACCCGGCGAGCGTGCCGGTCAGCACGAACAGCGCACCGGCGACGGAGACGATCAGGCCGAGGGTGGCGAGCAGGCTGGCGCGCGGCTTCGGGCCGCGGGTCACCGGCGGCTCGGGCGTGGTTTCGCCCGGGGTCGGGTCGACCGGGCGGTCGGTGGTGACCCGGTCCGTCGGGTCGGGCCGGCGGGTGGTGCTGTCGAGGTCGGCGTCCCGCTCGGCGGTGCCCGCCATGGTCGGGGCGGTGCGGGACTCGGTCGCGACCGGGGTGACGGTCCGCGAGTCTGCCTCCACCGGGCGGGCGGCGGCGGTCCGGGGCTCGGTCGCCACCGGACGGACGGTGCCGGTGCGGGGCTCGCTCTCGACCGGGCGGGCGGTGGCGGCTCGGGCCACCGCGGCCCGCTCGGCGGCACGCCGCTCGGCCTCGCCGAGCTGCCCGCTGGGCGCGGTGGCGCTGCGGTACGTCGTCTGGTCGGCGTCCCGGTCGGTGACCACCGGTCGGCCGGCGACGTCGTCGGACCGGCCCGCGTCGGTGGCCGTGCTGGCCCGGTCGGCGACCGGGGTGTCGGGGCCGTCAACGCGGCCGTCGAGGTTCTCGTCCCGCGTCGGTGCCGGCTCGGACCGGCGGGACAGCGAAGGAATCCTGACCACTACACACCTCCTGATAAATGCGTGGTGGCCGATGGAAGGGGTGGCACCCACGCGGTTCGGTCCTGAAATACCCACCTGGGCGTTTCCTGACACCAATCCCGGGTACGGGGTCGCCACGCGTGGGTCTCGGTCACCGGCGGGCCGGGCCGACCTGCGGGGCGGGGAGCAACCGCACCCCGGCCTGCTGCACGAACACCTCCCGCCTGTCGACGGCCAGGCCCTTGCCATCCAGTACGTAGCCCGTCAGCCAGACCCATCCCTGGTAGGTCGGGCGCGGGTCGATGCTCACCAGTCGAAGCAGCAGCGCCCGCTCGCCGGCGAACTGCACCGAGCACGCCGCGCCGATCAGCAGCAGGTCGCCGGGTCTCCACCCGGTCATGTCGGCCAGTGGCCGCGGTTGATCGGGATGCGGTGGCGGGCCCGGCAGGGCAGGTCGCCGCCGCAGCGGCACACGGTGCGCCAGCGCACCCAACTCCACACCGGCCGGTGTCGGCGGGCGAGGGTCAGTGCGGTTACCAAGAGGTATTCGTTGTACGACACGCGCATGGCGCCGTCCTTCCGAGGAATAGCGTCCACCGGCTTGTGCTGACGCTATTCCCGGCACTGTTTTCGGGGAGGCGCCAACGCGTGACAGCATGTTCCACGCCGGCCACCTTGTGCAATCCGCACAGCCGCCCTAACGTCATTCCGTATTGACGCACGAGGAATGGAAAAGAATTGCGTGCGGGGTGAAACATCCGGTGTTGCAGGAGGGATGCGGTGATGTTGCATGACGGATGAAACAAGCGGGTCCACGGTGCCTCGGCGACAGCTCGGGCGGCTGCTCACGCAGCTCCGCGAGGATGCCTCGGTGTCGCTGGACGCCGCCGCCGAAGCACTTGACTGCTCCCGGCAGAAGGTGTGGCGCATCGAGAAGGGGCTGGTCCCGGTGCGGGTGGTGGACGCCCGGGCGATGTGTGCTCTCTACCGGGTGCCGGACGCTATGGGCGAGATTGTGGCCGGGCTCGCGAAGGAGACTCGCGCCCGGGGCTGGTGGCATTCGTACGGCGATGTCGTCCCGTCGTGGTTCTCGCTGTACGTCGGCCTGGAATCCTCGGCAACGCTGATTCGCCGATACGACTCGGAACTGATCCCCGGACTCCTGCAAACCCGGGAGTACGCGAGCGAGCTGTTCCGCCGGAAGAACCCGACCATGCGCCAGGAGGATCGGGAAAAGCTGGTGGAGGTCCGGCTGCAACGGCAGGGCATCCTCGTGCGCCGGCTGCCCACCGCTCCCACCCTGCGGGTCGTCCTGAGCGAGGCCGTGCTGCGGCGCACCATTCCCGACCGCCGGGCGATGGCCCAACAGTTGCGACACCTGCTCGACGTGGCCGCACTGCCGACGGTGAGTCTGCGGGTCCTGCCGCTCGCGGCCGGTCCGCCGTTGGCCAGCGAGACCGGCACCTTCGTCCTCCTGGACTTCCCGCAGGCGTTCGGCAGAGCGTCCACCGAGCCGACCACCGTCTACGTGGAGAACATCACCGGGGCGCTCTATCTGGACAAGCCGGCCGAGGTGGCCGCCTACGAACATGTCTGGTCGGACCTGGAAGCCCTCGCCTCCGGTGAGGCAGAATCAGAGAAAATGATCACTTCGATCATCGAGGAGCATCATGACTGACCTTGCCGGTGCGACCTGGCGCAAGAGCACCCGCAGCGGCGGGAGCGGCGGTGACTGCGTCGAGGTGGCCGACAACCTGCCCGGCGTCGTGGGCGTCCGCGACAGCAAGGACCCGAGCGGTCCGGCGCTGACCTTCGCTCCGGCCGCCTGGGCCGCGTTCGTAGGCGGCGTCCAGAGCCAACGCCGGGGCTGACCGTCCCATCCACCTTGATCGACCCGGTCGGGCGGCGCTGGCTATCCTTGGGCCTCGTGCCAGAGGGACACACGATCCACCGCCTGGCGGCCCGGCACGCCGAGTTGTTCGCCGGGGACAAGGTGCACGCCACCAGCCCACAGGGTCGCTTCGCCGACGGCGCTGCCCGGCTCTCCGGCAGCGTGCTGGAGGGCACCGAGGCGTACGGCAAGCACCTGCTGCACCACTACGCCGGTGAGTTGACCCTGCACGTGCACCTCGGGTTGTACGGCAAGTTCACCGACGGGTCGGGGGAGCCGCCCGAGCCGGTCGGTCAGGTGCGGTTGCGGCTCGCCAGCGACAGACACTGGCTGGACCTGCGCGGACCCACCGCCTGTGAGCTGATCACCCCGCCCGAGGTGGCCGCCCTGCGGGACCGCCTCGGGCCGGATCCGCTGCGCGCCGACGCCGACCCGGAGCGGGCGTACCGGAGGATCGCGCGCAGCCCGACGCCCCTCGCGGCGCTGCTGCTCGACCAGTCGGTGGTGGCCGGCACCGGGTTGATCTTCGTGACCGAGGCGCTGTTCCGGGCCGGACTGCCGCCGACGATGCCCGGCCGCCGGCTGACCCGTGCCGGCTGGGACGCGCTCTGGGCCGACCTGGTCAAGCTGATGCGGCTCGCGGTCGAGCACGGCCGGATCGACACCGTGCGCGACGCGCACCTGCCGGAGGCGATGGGCCGGGCGGCCCGGGTGGACCGGCACGGTGGCGAGGTGTACGTCTACCGCCGCCCCGGCGCGCCCTGCCACGTCTGCGGCACCGAGGTCAGCCGCGGTGAGCTGGCCGGGCGCAACCTCTACTGGTGCCGTATCTGCCAGGCCGGTTGACCCGCCGACCGGGTCACCGCCCGTCGCTCGGGCAGCTCCATCCGGCCGTCCGGGGGCAGGGCGTTCCCACGGCGGTCCACAGTGGCTAGCGTAGGCCCGTGCAGATCGGCGTGAACGTCCCGAACTTCGGCCCCGGCACCGACCCCGACGTCCTGCGGCGGTGGGCGCAGACGGTCGAGGGTCTCGGGTTCGACCTGCTGATGGTCTCCGACCACATCGCGGTGACCCCGGACGTGGCCCAGCAGTACCCGGCGCCGTTCTACGAGCCGTTCACCACGTTGTCCTGGCTGGCCGGGGTGACCCGTCGCGTCCGGCTGGGCACCACGGTGCTCATCGTCCCGTACCGGCACCCGCTGCTCACCGCCCGGATGGCGGCGAACCTCAACCGGCTCAGCGGCGGCCGGCTCGTCCTCGGCGTCGGCGTCGGCTGGGCCCGGCAGGAGTTCGAGGCCCTTGGCGTGCCGTTCCAGCGGCGCGGCGCGTTGACCGACGACCACCTGCGCGCGATGCGCGACGCCTGGCAGGCCGCCGACGACTACGACAGCCCGCCGATCCCGATCTGGGTCGGCGGCAACAGTGACGCCGGCATGCGTCGCGCCGTTCGACTCGGAGACGCATGGCATCCGCTGCGTCTCACGCCCGGGAAACTCACGGACGCGGCCGGGCGGCTCGGCACCATCGCCGACGAACTGGGCCTCCCCGCCCCGGCGCTGGTGCCACGCATCGCGCTCCAGGAAACCCGCGAACCGGTCGCCGGCCCGGACCGGCTCGCCGGTGTCGGCACCATCGACCAGATCATCGCCGACATCGAGCAGATCCGGCTGCTCGGCGCGGAGGCGGTGGTGCTCGACCCGCTCAACGGCGACCTCGCCGAGATCCGCCAACCCGAACGCGCCTGGCGGACCCTCGCGGCCGTGGCCGCGTACGCCAGCACCCAGGAGGTTCGATGACACCCGACGACGAGAGGTTTCTCCGCCGCGCCGTGGAGATCGCCAGCCAGGCAGGGGCTGCCGGCGAACGGCCGTTCGGCTCGTTGCTTGTCGGTGCGGACGGCACCGTCCTGATCGAGGACCACAACACGGTGGTCTCCGACTCGGACATCACCGCCCATCCGGAGCTCAAGCTGGCCCGCTGGGCCGCCCGGGAACTCGCCCCGGACGTGGCCGCCGGCACCACCATGTTCACCAGTTGCCAGCCCTGCCCGATGTGCGCGACAGCGATCGACCGGTCCGGGCTCGGGCGGGTGGTGTACGCCCTGTCCGGCGAGCAGTTCGAGGAGGTCAAGCCGGCCACCCCGCCGTTGCCTCCGGTCCGCTACGAGGGGCCGGCGCTGTTCGACGAGGCGCGTCAGCCGATCGACAGCTACTACTGACCGGGGCGGTAGGGGCGGCCCTCGGACCCGCTGTCGCGGCTCAGTCGGGCTTCGGCCGGGAGCGCAGATTTTCCATCTGGGCGTGGCTCAGGTCGTGTGCGCGCGCCAGGTGGCGGATGATCACCTCAAGCTCGTCGTCGGTGTGGTCGTCGAGGATCGCCTGCCAGGACGGGCCAAGGTCGTCCCAGACCGCCGTGACCCGGTCGACCCGATCCGGCACGGGGCTGACCAGCACCCGGCGCCGATCCTCCCGGTCGGGCGTGCGTTTCACGTAGCCACCACGTTCCAGTCGGTCGACCAGGCGGGTGGCCGAGCCCGTGGTCAGGCCGGTCATCTCGGCGATCTCACGCACCGTGCGCGGACCAGGTGCCGCGGTGAGCAGGCTCAGGAACTGCACGTCGGTCGGGTGGAGGCCGAGGTGGTCGGCGATGGCCTGGTTGAACAGCACGTACGAGGCCAGATAGCGACGGGACGCCATCGACAGCTCCTCGTACAGCCGGGCCCGACGCGGTGGGGTCATCCACATCACCTCCCAATTAGTTGCGCGGCGCAGCGATTCTTCCTAGTCTGCTGCGTGACGCAGTTAATGCGTCACGCAACTATCCTATCTCAGGAGGACCCGTGCTCACCGTCGCCGTCACTGGAGCCACCGGAGCGCAGGGCGGGGCCACGGCCCGCGCCCTGCTGAAGGCCGGCCACCGGGTACGCGCACTCACCCGCCAACCCACCTCCCCGGCCGCCGACACCCTGGGTGACCTCGGCGCCGAGGTGCGCCACGCCGACTTCGACGACCGCGCCTCCCTGGACGCCGCGCTCGCCGGAGCCGACTCGCTGTTCGCGGTCACCACCCCGTTCGGCACCGACCCGGGCACCGAGGTCCGGCACGGCAGGGCCCTCGTCGACGCCGGGGCGGCCGCCGGCCTCGACCACATCGTGCTGACCACCGTCGCACACGCCAACCGGGGCACGGGCGTCCCGCACTACGAGAGCAAGCGCCTGGTCGAACGGCACCTCCACGGCTGCGGTGTGCCCTGGACGATCATCGCGCCGGCGGCGTTCATGGACAACTACGCCAGCGGCTGGACCCTCGACGGCCTGCGCGAGGGCGTCTTCGCGTGGCCGATGCCCGGCGACCGACCGCTCGCCCTCATCCCGGCTGTCGACATCGGCGCGTTCGCCGCGCTCGTCCTACAGCGCTGCGCCGAATTCGCCGGCCGGCGCGTCGACATCGCCTCCGATCAGCGAACGCCCGCGGAGATGGCCGAGATCCTCGCCGGTGCCATCGGCCGCGCGATCGACCACCGGCGGGTGCCCCTGGCCCGCGTCCGCCAGTGGTCCACCGACCTGGCGGCCATGTTCGAGTACTTCACGAACGTCGGTCTGGATCTTGATGTCGCCGGGCTGCGCCGCGACTACCCGGAGATCGGCTGGCACAGCTTCGCCGACTGGGCCGCCGCCCAGGACTGGGTCACGCTGCTGTCCACCCCGACCGCCGACCACGTGTCGTCCGGGTCGCGAGGCGCGGTGTGACGCAAGCGGAATTGACAGTCGACCGCAGCCGGAGCAGGGTTGAGCAGTGACAACGATGTCAACGGACAAAAGGGAGGAATCGCACTCATGATCCTCCGTTGTGTATGCGGCGTCAGGCCGTACCGTTGACGGTTTTGCGGCGCGGACCCGGTCCGTCCGCCGATCCTGGCCGTATGTCCCTTTCCTACCCGACGGTGACCAACTGAGATGACCGACGTGCCCCAACCCGACGCCACCACGACTCCCGCTCCGGCCGGCTCACCCGACCTGCCCGACCTGGACGCCTTCCTCACCGACCAGACCCGCACCCTGCTCGACACGGCCCGCCGCGCGGTCCGGGCCGAGGGCGGCTTCTGGTGGCTCACCGACGACCGCACCCCGGACCGGGGCGAACCGGTGTACACCTGGATCACCTGCCGGATGACCCACGTGGCCGCCCTCGCCCACCTGGGCGGCGACCCGGACGCCGCCGCCCTGGTCGACCACGGAATCGCCGCGCTCAGCACCCTGCTGCGCGACGACCGGTACGGCGGCTGGTTCGGCGCGGTGGACCAGCAGGGAACGCCGGTCGACGACCGCAAGGCCGGCTACGACCACGCGTTCGTGCTGCTCGCCGCCTCCAGCGCCGCGCGCGCCGGCCGGCCCGGCGCGCAGGAGTTGCTCGCCGACGTGCTGACCGTGGTGCGGGACCGGTTCTGGGACGACGAGGCCGGCGCGGTCCGCGAATCGTGGAACCGCGACTGGACGGTCACCGAGGACTACCGCGGCGCGAACAGCAGCATGCACATGGTCGAGGCGTTCCTCGCCGCTGCCGCCGCCACCGGCGACGGGACCTGGGCCGACCGCGCCCTGCGGATCGCCGGTCACCTGGTGCACACCGAGGCCGCCCGGCACGACTGGCGGCTGCCCGAGCACTTCACCGCCGACTGGACGCCGCTGCTCGACTACAACCGGGACCAGCCCGCCGACCAGTTCCGGCCGTACGGCTCGACGATGGGCCACTGGCTGGAGTGGGCCCGCCTGCTCCTGGAGTTGGAGGCGGTCCTGCCGCAGCCACCACGCTGGCTGCTCACCGACGCCCGTCACCTGTTCGCCGCCGCCGTCCGTAGGGGCTGGGCGGTCGACGGCGCCGACGGCTTCGTCTACACGATCGACTGGGACGACCGGCCGGTGGTGCGCTCCCGGATGCACTGGGTGCTCGCCGAGGCCGTCGGAGCCGCGGTGACCCTGCACCGCCGCACCGGCGACGACGTCTACGCCGACTGGTACCGGGTCTTCTGGGCGTACGCACGCCGCTACCTCATCGACGGCACCGGATGGCGGCACGAGTTGGACGCGCAGAACCTGCCCGCCGACACGGTCTGGCACGGTCGACCGGACGTCTACCACGCGTACCAGGCGGTGCTGCTGTCCCGCTCGGCAAACGGGCTCGGTGGCCCCGGCCCGCTCGCGCCGGGCGAGGTGACCGCATGATCGTGGTCGCGGGTGAGGCGCTCATCGACCTGGTGGTCACCGCCGAGGGGGAGCGCGCCGTGCCGGGTGGCTCCCCGGCCAACGTGGCGGTCACCCTGGCCCGGCTCGACCAGCAGGTGCGGCTGCTGGCCCGCCTCGGCGCCGACGAGTACGGTCGGCAGCTCGCCGAGCACCTGAGCGCCAACCGGGTGGAGCTGGACTGGGCGGTCCGCGCCACGGAGCCCACCTCGGTGGCGGTGGCCACGTTGAACGACAGCGGGCAGGCCAGCTACGAGTTCCGGCTGGCCGGCACGGCCGACTGGCAGTGGACGCCGCAGGAGCTGCCCGAGCTGGCCGGGTCACCGGCGACCGCGCTGCACACCGGGTCCCTCGCGCTCGCGCTGGCACCCGGGGCGCGGGTGCTGGAGGACCTGCTCGCCCGCGAACGCCGCCGGGACGGGCTCACCGTCTCGATCGACCTCAACCTGCGGCCGAGCATCGTCACCGACCGCGCGGCCGAGCAGGCCAGGGTACGACGCCAGGTGCCCCTCGCGAACCTGGTGAAGGCCAGCGACGAGGACCTGGCGTGGCTCTACCCGGACCGGTCGGTGGGCGACGTGATGGCCGAGTGGCGCGACGCCGGGGTGTCCTGCGCGGTGGTGACCCGGGGCGGCGACGGCGTCTGGCTGCTCGCCCCGAACGGATCGCTGCACGAGCAACCGGCCGTACCCACCACTGTGGTCGACACCGTCGGGGCCGGTGACTCGTTCACCGGCGGTCTGCTGGCCGCGCTGGCCGACCTCGACGCGCTCGGCGACCGACCGGCCGACCGTCTCGCCGCGGTGACCGAGTCGCAGTGGGAAGCGGTGCTCCGGCAGGCCGCGACGGTGGCCGCAATTACCTGCGGCCGACGGGGCGCGGACCCGCCCCTCCGTGCCGAGGTCGACGCCATCCTGCACCCCGGGAGCTGACCCCCGCGGGGTCGTCAGCGATCGGCGTCAGCTCAGGCCACGCGGCAGCAGCGTGGTCGGGAGGACAGTGGTCGACGGTGGGGTGTCGTCGTCGCCGGCGATCCGCTGGAACAGCCGCTCGGTGGCGACCCGCGCCAGCTCCCGGGTGTCGTAGGCGACGACGGTCAACGGCCGGGGCATCAGGTGGGACAACTCGAAGTCGTCGAAGCCGACAAGCGCGGCGTCACTGCCCCGGCGGTGCAGCTCCTGAAGCGCGCCCACGGTGAGCCGGTTGTTGGCGCAGAAGAACGCCGTCGGCGGGTCCGCCTGGTCGAGCAACGCGGCGACCGCCCGCCCGGCCTCCTCGGGGGCGATGAGCCGCTCGCAGACAAGCGACTCGTCCGGTTCGACCCCCGCTGCGGCAAGCGCCGCCCGCGCCCCGGCCAGCCGCTCGCGCATCGTCGGCACGCTCGGCGCGCCCAGCAGGAGACCCACCCGTCGGTGCCCCTGGTCGAGCAACGCGCCCACACCGGCGCGACTGCCGCCCCGGTTGTCCAACAGCACCGCGTCGGCGTGCAGCCCCTGCGGCGGCCGGTCCAGGAACACCACGGGCATCCCCAGCTCGACCTCGCGCCGCAGGAACGAGTGGTCGAGGCCCGCCGGCACCACCAGCAGCCCGTCGACCCGGCGCTGCGTGAAATCCTGGAGCAGGGCGCGTTCCCGCTCCGGGTCCTCCTCCGACGAGGCGGTGATCAGCATCGTGCCGTGGGCGGCGGCGATCTCGGCGGCGACGCTGGCGATCGTCGCGTAGAACGGGTTGGCGATCTCCTCGATGAGCAGCCCGACAGTGGCGTTGAGCTGCCGGGAGCGCAGGTTGCGGGCGATGTCGTTGCGCCGGAAGCCCAGCTCGGCGATGGCGGCAAGCACCCGGTTGACCAGTTCCTGCCCCACCGGCTCGTCGTTGACCACCCGGGAGACCGTCTTCAGGCTGACCCCGGCGTGCCGGGCCACGTCGACCATCGTCGGGCGCCGACGCGTCGTCGGCCGGGTCGGAGTCTGGGTCACGGGGAGTCCTCCACGGCGGGCACCGATCAGCGGTCGAGGGCAGCGAGCGCGTCGACCGCTTTTCGGGCGGCGACGAGCACCGGATCCCACACCGGCGCGTACGGCGGAGCGTAGCCCAGGTCCAGCGACGTCATATCGTCCACCGTCATGCCGTTCCAGAGTGCCACGGCAAGCGTGTCGATCCGTTTGGCCGCCTCGGACCAACCGACGATCTGCGCGCCGAGCAACCGGCCGCTGGGCCGCTCCGCGATCAACTTGACGGTCATCGGCCGGGCACCGGGGTAGTAGCCGGCCCGGTTCGTCGACTCGGCGACCACCGAGACGAAGTCGAAGCCGGCCAGGGTGGCCTCCCGCTCCCGCAGGCCGGTGCGCCCCACCTCCAGGTCGCAGACCTTCGTCACGGCCGTGCCGATCACGCCGGCGAAGGTGGCGTACCCGCCGCCGATGTTGATCCCGGCCGCGCGGCCCTGCTTGTTGGCGTGCGTGCCCAGCGGCACGTGCACCGGCATCCCGCTGACCCGGTGCAACGTCTCCACGCAGTCGCCCGCCGCCCAGACGCCGGTCAGCCCGGCCACCCGCATCCGGCGGTCCACCCGGACTCCGCCGGTCGGCCCGATCGGGAACCCGGCAGCCTCGGCGAGCGCGGTGTTCGGGCGTACTCCCAGGCCCAGGACCACGACGTCGGTCGGGATCGGCCCCTCGGCCGTGACCACCGCGGACACCCGGCCGTCCCGCTGCTCCAGGCCGGTCACCCGCAGGTCGGTGCGGATCGTGACACCCAGGCCGCGCATCGCGTCGGCGACCAGCTCGGCCATGTCGCCGTCGACGGTCGCCATGGGCTGGGCGCCCGCCTCGACGAGCGTCACCGACAGGCCGCGCTGGATCAGCGCCTCGGCCATCTCCACGCCGATGTAGCCGCCACCGACCACCACGGCCCGACGCGGCCGTGTTTCACCTTCCAGCCAGTCGCGCAGCGCCGCCCCGTCGTCGAGGGTCTGCATGCCGAACACGCCGCCCGCGTCGGTGACCGCCCAGGGCGGCTGCACCGGCACCGCCCCGGTGGCGTACATCAGGTCGTCGAAGCGCTCGCGAACCTCGCCGCCGCCCTCCAGGTCCCGGGCGACCACCTCGCGGCGGTCCAGGTCGATGGCCGTGACCTCGTGGCGCAGCCGGACGTCCATCGCGTACGTCGTGCGGAACGTCTGCGGGCCCCGGGCGATCAACGCCTCCTGGTCGGGCACCAGACCACTGATCCAGTACGGGATGCCGCACGCCGAGTAGGAGGTGAAGTGGCCCCGCTCGAAGACCACGATCTCCAGGTCGTCGCGGTCGCGGCGGCGACGGGCCTGGGACGCCGCCGACATTCCGGCGGCGTCCCCGCCGATGACGATCAGCCGTTGCGCCACGGGCTCATCCTGTCACGTGGTGATCAGCCACGGGTCTGCCGTGCGACGTCCTGCACCACGTCGGTGAGTCGGCCGGTGCGCTCGTACACCGCTCGCTGCCGGGCCGCGCCGGTGCCGTGCCGGCGCAACCCGCCCAGCAGGTCGGTCACCTCGGCCCAGTCGCCGTGCTGCTCCAGCGCCGGCCGCAGCCGTTCGACGAACCGGTCCAGCAGCTCCCAGGCCGGGCGTATCTCGCCGGTGGTGACGTCGACGGCGTCGCCCTCCAGGCCGTCGTGCGCGGCCCGCCAGTGCGCGCCGACCAGCAGGTGGTGGTCGGTCTGCAACGCCGGCCGGCCGGCCTCGACATCCTCCCTCGCGGTGGCCACCAGGGCCCGGACCAGGGCGGCGACCAGCACCGCGTCGTCCACCGACGGGCAGACGTCGCCGATCCGCAGCTCCACCGTCGGGTACTTCGCCGACAGGCGGGCGTACCAGTAGAGCATCCCCTCGTCGAGCATCACCCCACTGGAGATCAACTGGCGGATCAGCCGCTGGTAGTGCTCGTGCGACTCCAGAAACGGCGTCGGCGCCACCGAGGGCCAGCGCTCCCACTCCACCGAGCGCCAACTCGCATAGCCGGTGTCCTCGCCCCGGGAGAACGGCGAGTTGGTGGTCATCGCGTGCAGCATCGGCAGCCAGGGACGTACGTGGTTGAGCACCTGCACACCGGTCTCCGGATCGGGGACACCGACGTGCACGTGCATGCCGTTGTTGCCGGGGCCGGGAACGAGCAGCCGGAACCGCTCGATCATCCGGTCGAAGCGGGGCTTGTCCACCACCGGCGGCACCGGACCGTCCACCGGACCCGTGCCGATGGCGAGCAGGCGTACGCCGGCCCGCTCGGCGGCGTCGGAGAGCGCCCGACGCAGCACCCCGAGGGAGTGCCGGATCGACGACAACTCCAGGCCGGGCGGGCTGCCGATCTCGATCTGACTGGTCTGGAACTCCCGCTCCACCTGCCCGCGAAGTTCGGCCGGCACCTGCTCCATCACCAGGTCGACGGCGGGGACCGCGGCCCCGGCGTGCGGGTCGACGAGCAGGAACTCCTCCTCGACACCCACGGTGAGCAAACCGGTCGCCGCAGCCATCTCGCTGGGCGCCTCGGCCACCTGACCGGTCATCGACACCACCGTCCGTTCCTACCGTTCGCGGTCCATCCGCAACGGTCCGCTTCTTGGTTACCCAACGTGGCGACACCGGGAAACGTGGCGTGGCTCGTCGTGCTCGGGCGCGCCGCCGGTTTCGGTCAGACGAGGTGACAACGGGTCCTATGCTGAGCCCGTGCCGGTGCCACTGGGGTTCGTCGGGGTCGCGTGGATGTTCGCGTTCGCCCAGCTCACCCTGCTCGCTGGCCGTCCGACCGACCTGCTCGCGGGTGCCGCGCTCACCGCCCTGGTGCTGCTCGCCGTGGTGCTCGCGGCGCGGGTGCTCGGCAGATCGGGTCCGCCCGGCGCCGGGCCACGGTGGGCCGGGCTGCGGGCCCGCTCCCGTGGTCGCCGCGTGCCTCGGCAGATCGACCCGGACGCCGCCGGTCGCCCTCGCCCCCGCGCACCGGGACACCCCTCGGCCGCGTAGCGCGCCACGCCGCCGCGCGGCCGATCCCGCCGTCACCGGTCCCCCTGTCGAGCGGACACCGCCGCGGGGAGGACCTCACCGGATTCGGACCGAGGGGTTGTCCATGCTTGCCTTCGCACCACTGCACGACGTTGTCGGCGCTGCCGGCACGGCACTGTCCTGGCTCACCGACCTGCTCACACCACTGGCCGGCGGGATGGCGACCGCCGCCGCCATCGTGCTGTTCACCATCGCCGTCCGGCTGCTGATCTCGCCGCTCACCGTCGCGCAGGTCCGCGGCGAGCGACGCCGCGCGGCGCTCGCCCCGCAGGTGCGTGACCTCCAGCGGCGGTACGCCGACGACCCGGCGAAACTCCAGCGCGAGGTGTTCGCGTTGTACTCCGAGGCCGGTGCGAACCCGGTCGCCGGCTGCCTGCCGTTGCTGCTCCAGGCGCCGTTCCTGCTGGTGCTCTACCGGCTCTTCACCACGAACGAGGGCGGCACCGGGCTGCTCGACGAGCGGCTCGCCGGGGTGCCACTGGGTCACCACCTCAGCGACGGTGTGGCCGGGGCGGCCGGCCCGCTCTTCGCCGTGCTGCTGGCCGTGCTGCTCGCGGTGGCCTGGTGGTCGTCGCGGCGGGCGCGGCGGGCGTCGGCCGCCGTCGGCACGGTGGCCGGTACGCCCACCGAGGGGCCGGGAGCGGCAGTGCTCGGGCGGCTGCTGCCCCTGCTGCCGTTCGCGACGGTGCTGGTGGCGCTGGTGCTGCCGCTCGCCGCGGTCATCTACCTGGTGACCACGAGCGTGTGGTCGGCGGTCGAGCAGGCGGTGCTGCGCCGACCGCAGGCGGTTCCGTCGCCGACCGACCGGTAGCGGATCAACGACCGGCGGTCACCGACCGCCGGTCGTCGCGCTCCCGGCGTCGACGGAGCTTACGAACCACCCACATGACGACCATGACGACGAAGACCGCGACGATCGCGTAGTTGAACCAGTCGCTGTAGCGCTCCACGTCCTGCCAGCGGCTTCCGAGCGCGTAACCGGCGCCGACGATGAGACCGTTCCAGAGGCCGCTGCCGATGGTGGTGAGCAGGATGAACTCGCCGAGCGGCATCCGGTTGGCCCCGGCCGGCACCGAGACCAGACTGCGGACCACCGGCACCACCCGGCCGATCAGCACCGCCCACCGGCCGTGCCGCTCGAACCACCTGTCGGCCCTCTCCAGGTCGTCGCTGTCGACGAGCGGGATGTGGTCCAGCCACCGCTTGAGCCGCTCCTCGCCGAGCGCCGCGCCGAGCCAGTAGAGCACCAACGCGCCGACCAGCGAGCCGACAGTCGCGGCCAGCACCACGAGGAAGACGTTGAACTGACCCTCGTGGGCCAGGAAGCCGGCGAGCGCCAACACGATCTCGCTGGGGATCGGCGGGACGATGCTCTCCAACGCCACGAGCAGCGCCACGCCCACCGGGCCCATCACCTCGATCACCGAGGCCACCCAACCGGTCAACCCGGTGAACTGGGCCGGGTCGCCACTCTGGGCGTACGCCATGGTCGTCCTTCCGGTCGGCTGTCGGGGATCGGAAGGTCTTACCCGGTAAGGCGATTGCTACACCTCGGGGTGCAGCGCGGTGTCCGCCGGCCCCTGCCGCCAGCCGGTGAACACCACGGTCAGGCCGGCGCGCGACGGCGCACAGCAGAACGGGCCGGCCACCGCCTCGGCCGCCGGGTCCAGCGGGGTGAGCCGAACCAGTCGCCACGGCTCGTCGTCGGCGCGGGCGCGGACGGTCAACGCGTCGCCGGCCCGGCTGACCCGCACGGTCACCTCCCGGCCCGCCCACTGCGGCACCGGCGCCACCGACCAGTCGGAGAACTCCCGGGTCACCACAGCGCCGAGCTGCGACTCACCGTCGCTCATCTCGACGCCGGCCTTGGTCCAGGTCCGTTCGTCGACCCGGACGAGCGCGCCGGCCTGGTCGAACTGCGCCGCGAAGTCGAGCCGGAAACTCACCTCCATGGCGGTGCCGACCGGCAGCGGTGCCAGCAGAGCGGGGCCGTTGTCGTGGACGAAGCCGTAACTGGTCCGTCGCCAGAAGTCGCTCTCCGCCGCGGGCTCGACGACGAGCTGACCGCCGGGGCCCTCCTCGACGCGTACCGGCGGGTGCAGCCACCTGCCCGCAGACCAGTCCAACGGTTCGCTCGGCGGTACGAGATCGGTCTCCATGACGGGCACGGTACCGGCCGCCGGAGACGGGTTTGCCGCGGTGATCGAACGGAGATGTTCCTCCGGCATGGGTGACCGTTGGTATTCCGAAGCCGTCGTCTACTGCCTCGACATCGACACGTACGCCGACTCCGACGGCGACGGGGTCGGTGACATCCGTGGGCTGATCGGGAGGCTTGACTACCTGGCCCGGCTCGGCGTGACCTGCCTGTGGCTACACCCGATCCACCCGTCGCCCAACCGTGACGACGGTTACGACGCCACCGACTTCTACAACGTCGACCCGCGCTTCGGCACGCTCGGCGACTTCGCCGAGCTGCTGCACCAGGCCCAGAACCGGGGCATCCGGGTGATCATCGACCTGGTGGTCAACCACACCTCGGACGAGCACCCGTGGTTCCAGTCCGCCCGCTCGTCGCCGGACTCGCCGTACCGGGACTGGTTCGTCTGGTCCGACACCGAGCCGGACGACCGGCACCAGGGCATGGTCTTCCCGGGCGAGCAGGACGAGACGTGGAGCTACGACCGGACCGCCAAAGCGTGGTTCTACCACCGGTTCTACAAGTTCCAGCCGGACCTCAACTTCGCCAACCCGCAGGTCCGCGACGAGATCAAGAAGATCATGTCGTTCTGGCTCCAGCTCGGCGTCTCCGGTTTCCGGATGGACGCGGTGCCGTTCATCATCGAGCTGACCGAACCGGGCAACCCGAACTCCCCGAAGGACTTCGAGTTCCTCACCGAGCTGCGCCAGCACGTGCAGTGGCGGCGCGGCGACGCCGTCCTGCTGGCCGAGGCGAACGTCGAGCCGGACCAGCTTCCGACGTTCTTCGGTGACACCAGCGGGTCCGGCAACCGGATCCACATGCTCTTCGACTTCATGCTCAACGGTCGACTCATGCTCGCCCTGGCCCGGCAGGACCCGGAGTCGCTGATCGAGGCGTTGCGGGACACCCCGAAGCTGCCCGTCGGTGGGCAGTGGGCCACCTTCCTGCGCAACCACGACGAGATCGACCTGTCCCGGCTGACCACCGAACAGCGCAACCAGGTGTACGCGCAGTTCGGCCCGGACGAGAACATGCGCATCTACGACCGGGGCATCCGTCGCCGGCTCGCCCCGATGCTCGGCAACGACAGGCGGCGCATCGAGCTGGCGTACGCGTTGCAGTTCTCCATGCGCGGCACGCCGGTGCTGCGCTACGGCGAGGAGATCGGGATGGGCGAGGACCTGTCGCTGCGCGGTCGGGACGCGATCCGTACCCCGATGCAGTGGTCGTTCAAGCCGAACGCCGGCTTCTCCACGGCGGACCCGGAGAAGCTGGTCCGCCCGGTGATCGACAAGGGTGACTTCGGGTACCCGACGGTGAACGTCACCGCCCAGCGCAGCGACCCCAAGTCGTTGCTCGCCTGGTTCGAGCGCATGATCCGCACGTTGCGGGAGGCTCCGGAGGTCGGCTCCGGCTCGACCACCCACATCGACGTGCCGGTGCCACCCGGCGTGCTGACGCACCGGGCGGACGGGCCCACCGGGACCATGGTCTTCGTGCACAACCTCGGCACCGACGACGTCGAGGTGGATCTGAGCAGTCTCGAACCGGAGGCCGACATGCCGATCGACGTGCTCACCGACCGTGGCTACGGCGAGCTGGGCAAGCTCGGCGCGGTGAAGGTCTCCGGGCACGGATACCGGTGGATTCGCCTCTGCCGGGGTCGCGGGTTCTGACGAAACGGGGGACCGCGCCGAGCTGCGCGGTCCCCCGTCACGCGATCACCGCAGCGCGTCGATCAGCGCACCCCGAAGGCGCGGAGCACCGTCTGCTGGACCGAGTTGCCGGCGCCGTCGGTGGCACCGGCCCGCACTGACACGTACGTCGCGCCCTTCGGCGCCCGCAACTTCGCCGTCCACGAGCCGTCCTTCGCACGGTCCAGCGCCTGCTTGTGCCAGTGCGCGCCATCGTCGTACGAGATCTCCAGGCTGACCGGCCGGATGCTGCCGCAACCGGCGGCGCCGGGCAGGTGCGCGGCGGCGACGGTCAGGTCGGTGCTGCCCTTCGCGGTGCCGGCGGCGTCGGTGTCGACGCCGTAGTCGAGCTGGAGCAGCGGTAGCACGCTCGACTCCACCCCGGCGGCCGGTGCCTTCGACCGGAACGTCCACTCGGTGGTGGTGCTGGTGGAGTACCGGCCGACGGTCGGGTCCTGGGTGGTCCCCACCACCAACCGGTACGGCAGGTCACCCGCGCCCGGCGCGGTGCCGCTGATCCACGTGCTGGTGCTCTCGCCCAGCAGCGTCCGGCCCTGGTAGAGCTTGTTGGTCTGCCCCGCGGCGCTCATCGCCATGCCGACGTGGTCGGCACCGCCCCAACCGGGCACGTCGAGGTTGAGAGCGTCGCCGGAGCGGGTCGGCAGCTTGAAGTTGTTGTTCAGGTGCGGTCGTTCGATCGGCTCGAAGAACTGCTCGGTGCTCCTGCTGCCAGCGCGGAAGCTGGCCCGGGGGTCGATCTGGTACGTCGCGGAGTCGAGGTACGCCTCCTGACCCCACGTGTACAGGTCGCCGGTGGACACCCAGTCGGTACGGACCGCGGCGAGCGGCCGGTTGCTGGTCTGGCCGATGCCCCAGTTGTTGTACGACGGCCAGTCGTACCGGAACTCGCCACCCCGGGTCTGCGGCGTCGGGACGTTGAAGCCCACGTCGATCCGGGCCAGCGTCTTCGGGGTCTCGGCCCGGCTCAGGTCGCGCGGAATCCGGTTGTGGTACGCCTGGACCAGGTCGTACACGTAGTCGGCGACCGGCTGCGAGACCACCTCGACCGTCGTGGACCCGCGCTGGATCTGCTGGATCAACGCCTCACCCTCGTCGGTGCTGAGCATCGCCACCTCGATCGGGGTGGGTGTGAAGAAGTCGACCGAGTAGTCGCGCACCTCGCGCCACGGGAAGTCGTTGACCACCAGCATCATCTTCGCCCCGGCGGCGGTCGCCGCGGCGGCCTGCTCGGAGTCGCTGACCTCCCAGTTGCGCCGGACCACGGCCACCGCGCCCCGGGCCTTCAGCCCGGCGTAGTCACTCGCCGCACCGTTGCCGGCGAAGACCGTCGGCAGCGCCCACCGGCCCTTCGGCAACTGGGTGGTGCCCTGTTGACGCACCACGTCGTCGAAGTCCACGGTCGCGGTGCCGACGGTCAGCACCGGCTGCTCCTTGCGCCAGCGGGCACCGACGTAGAAGTCGCCGTGTCGCACGTCCCTGCTGGTGGGCTGCGCCCAGAAACTGTCGAAGAACACGCCGCCGGCGATGAACGAGCGCCACCGGCCCTCGCCCTGGGACCGGTAGTAGTCCAACCGGGTGAAGGTGTCGGCGGTCTGCTGCGGCACCGACGACTCGACCCGGCGGGCCGACTTTCCGTCCAACCGGACGGTGGTGTCCGTGCGCAGGTCGATGTCGGGGTTGCCGAGCAGCGCCACGCCGAGCGAGTTCGGGCCGTGGCTGCCGGTGACGTTCAGGAAGCTCATCGCCGAGTAGACGCCCTCGGGCAGGTAGAGCTGCGCCGTGCCGTCCGCGTCGGTCTCGACGAAGCTGATGTCGTAGCTGCCCGGCTGGCCCAGCTCGATCACGCCGGCGGCGGGCTTGCCGGCCCGGTCGGTCATCTCCAGGCGCAGCTGGTGGTACGGGGTGAACGTGCCGACCGCGACGGCGGTGCGGGCCAGCACGGCCCGGTCCGGTCCGACGGCGACGACCTGACCGGTGTAGCGGCTGCCGGCGCTGGCCGGGGAGGTGTCAGTGGTCAGGGTGACAGTGGCGGTGCCGTTCGCCGGCACGGTGAGCTGCGTTGCGGACAGGCGGAACAGCCCGGCCGGCGCGCCCGGCGCGTCCACCGACAGGCCCAGCGTGATCGGCTGGCCGGTGGTGTTCGTGTACGCCACCGGGTGGGTGGCCTTCGTGGTGTCCCTGCCCACGCTTGTGGAGACGGTGCCGGTGGCGACGATCGGGGCGCGCACCGCGGCGGCGACGTCGACCCGGCCGGTACCGGCCTGGAAAGCGTCGTACTGCGGCGTGGCCTTGGTGGTGCTGACCAGGGCGTCCTTGAGCTGCTGACCCGTCCAGTCCGGGTGCTTCGCGGCGAGCAGGGCGGCGGCGCCGGCCACGTGTGGCGCGGCCATCGAGGTGCCGTCCATGGTCTGGTATGAGCCCTCGCCGGGCGCGTACTGGGAGCGGGCCGCGAGCACCCCGACGCCGGGCGCGGTCAGCTCGGGCTTGATGGCCTCGTCGCTGATCCGGGGGCCCTGGCTGGAGAACGAGGCGAGCTTGTCGCCGCCGTCGACCGCACCGACGGTCAACGCCGCGTCCGCCGCGCCCGGGGCACTCACGCTGCCCGGCAGGCCGGCGTTGCCGGCGGAGATGACGAACAGGGCGCCGGTCTCCGCACTGAGCGTGTTGACCGCCTGGCTCATTGGGTCGGTTCCGTCGCTGGGCTGGTTGGAGCCCAGGCTCATGTTGATGACGCTGGCGTCGGCCTCCCGGGCCGCCCATTCCATGCCGGCGAGGATCCAGGAGTCCATTCCGTGGCCGTCGTCGCTGAGCACCTTGCCGACGGCGAGTCGGGCGTCGGGGGCGACACCCTTCTCGCGGCCACCGGAGGCGGCGCCGGTGCCGGCGATGGTGGAGGCGACGTGGGTGCCGTGCCCGACCCGGTCGGTGATCTCCTCGCCCGGCACGAACACGGCGGACGCGCTGATCCGGTTGGTCAGGTCCGGGTGGGCCGCGTCGATGCCGGTATCCAGCACGGCAACCCGCACGCCCGTGCCGGTGTCGCCGCCGGCCCAGACCGCGGGAGCGCCGATCTGCGCGGTGGTGTCGGCCAGGTCGGCGTGTACCCGCCCGTCCAGCCAGATCTTGGCGATCCCGCCGGAGAAGCGTCCCTTGTCGCCGGTCGCCGCGGTCGCCTTCGCGGTGGAGGCGGCCGTGATCGCGGCCCAGAACTCGTCGGCCCGGTCGCGGTCCTCGCTCAGCGCGGCACCCGAGATGCTGCTCAACGTACGGGTGCGGGTCGCACCGGTGGGTGCGGTGCCAGCCCGCAGGCCGGCTGCCCCGGCGTCGTACGACACGATCAGCGGAAGGTGGTCCACCCGCTCGTCGTCATACCCGTCGGCGATCAACCGGGTGACGTTGAACAGCCGCTTGTCCAGGGTGTTCGCGGCCACGTAGGGCAGCACCGACTGCGGGTAGACGTACAGGTCGTCGCCGGCCTCGATCACCCGTACCGGTGTCGAGGCGCCGTCCGGACGCCGTACGTCGAGGGTGCCGCCGTTGGCGCTCTGGCGGGTGGTGACCCGGTCACCGGTGATCAGAGTGACCGAGTGGGTGCCGGGTGGGGTGGGCAGGCTGGTCGCGGGGGCGGGGGTGGCGCCGGGATCGGCCGGGGCTCCGGGGGCGGCGGCCAGGGCGGGTGATCCACCGGTCGCCGCGAGGGCCGCGGAGACAACGGCGGCGAGCCAGGCTCCACGGGTACGCGAGAATGTCACGTGATGTCGTTCCTTACCTCGTCGTCTGTTCGCTGGCGGGTGACAGCGATCGCGACGCTACGCGCGGAAGATCATCTCGTATAGATCTTGGATCAAACCATGGTCATCACCGTTAACTAGCAGTGGAAGGTTAAGCTCCTTCGATCGACCCCACGTTACTGGGAGGTAATCATGTCGGAGGAGCCCCGCGTCGCCATCGTCACCGGAGCCGCACGCGGCATCGGCGCGGCCACCGCCCGGCGGTTGGCCGCTGACGGAATGGCCGTCGCCGTGGTCGACATCGAGGAGGCGGCCACCAAGGAGACGGTGGATGCCATCGCCGGCGCGGGCGGTCGCGCGCTCGGGGTGGGCGCCGACGTGTCCGACCGGGATCAGGTCGAGGCGGCGGTGGCTCGGATCGCCGCCGAGCTGGGCGCACCCACAGTGCTCGTCAACAACGCAGGTGTGCTCCGCGACAACCTGCTGTTCAAGATGACGAACGCCGACTGGGACACCGTGATGGGGGTGCACCTGCGTGGCGCGTTCCTGTTCAGCCAGGCCGCCCAGAAACACATGGTGGACCGGAAGTGGGGGCGAATCGTCAACCTCTCCAGCACCTCCGCGCTGGGCAACCGGGGCCAGGCGAACTACGCCGCCGCCAAGGCCGGCCTCCAGGGCTTCACCAAGACGCTCGCCATCGAGTTGGGGCCGTTCGGGGTGACAGTCAACGCGGTCGCGCCCGGCTTCATCGTCACCGACATGACAGCGGCCACCGCCGCCCGGATGGATGTCGACTTCGAGGACTTCAAGAAGCACGCGGCGGCCCAGATCCCGGTGCGTCGCCCGGGGTTCCCGGAGGACGTCGCGCACACCATCTCGTTCCTGACGAGCGAGGGTGCCGGCTTCGTCTCCGGTCAGGTCATCTACGTCGCCGGCGGCCCACGGGACTGACAGGTGCTCCCGACGAGGGCGCTCCTTCGCGAAGGGGTGCCCTCGTCGCCGGGTCAGGCTGGTGCGCGACGGGTGCGCCACAGCCAGATCAGGCCGAGCACCGGCAGCACCAGCGGGATGTAGCCGTACCCGCTGCCGAACTGCGACCAGACCGTCTCGTCCGGGAAGAGTTCCTTGTCGACGAGGCTCAGGACGCCGACCGCGACCACCCCGACCAGCTCCACGGAGCAGCAGGCCAGCGCCACCCGTCGGCCGGTGTGCCCGGCCCGGGCCAGTCCCACCGCCGCCACGATGTAGATGAGCGCGGCCACCCCGGAGAGCAGGTACGCCACCGGCGCCTCGTCGAACTTGGTGGCGAGCTGCAGACCGGCCCGGCTGGTCGCCGCGATGGCGAAGAGCAGGTAGACCGCGATCAGCAGCCGACCGGGGCCGGCGTTCGTGGCGCGTCCGGCCGGTCGGGTGTCAACCACCGAGAACCTCCCAGGTCTGCTGCAACCGGACCACCACCACCGGGGTCACCAGGCAGACCGCGCAGACGATCGCCGAACCCCAGCGGGTCGGCTCCATCCGGGCCAGCACCCAGGCCAACGGCGGCAGGCACACGAGGGTGACCAGATAGCCGAAGAAGGCGCCGGGCTCGCCGGGCCGGTCCCCGCCGCCGACCGCGACCAGGGCCAGCACGCCCAACACGAGCAGTGCCACTTCGAGTACGGCCAGGCCGATGAACTGCACCCGGTCCGGTGGCCGTTGGCGCACCGCCGCCACCAGCGCCCACACCGCGACGAGCAGCGACAGCACGATCGACACCGTCGCGACGATCCCGTCCACCGGCGAGTCGGCGCTCACGCTGGTCACCGGACCTGCCCGTTCGTTGCCTCGGTCACCGGCACAGCCTACTAACCGTCGTAGTAAACAGATGAACCCGCCTCGCCGCCGCCGCCGTCGCCGACCGGCGGAGTTGTCCGCCGCTCGCTGTAGAGCTGCCCCGCGAGTGGGGCGCGGCGGGATCGGCTGTGGTGGTCGGGGGTCACCCCAAGCGTGGACGCGGCGGACACTCCATGATCGACTCGGTTCCCTGTGAAGCGGGGTGTCGCTGGCCTCTGGATGCCCCGGAATCGAGGAAACCGAGTCGATCAGGCGTCCGGCGGCCGCGCCGCCCCACGAATGGGGCAGCTCTACAGGCACCCGACCGGACCACGGCCACGGCAGGTGGCGCGGGACGTGAGCTGCTTCGATTGGTCGAACCCGCCGCCGTCGTGGCTGGTGGGGCGACTAGCGTGGATCAGGTCCGCGGCGCTGCCGCGGCGGGGGAAAGTGGAGGCACACGTGCTGCGGTTCGGCTTGTTCGGCACCGGTCACTGGGCTATCGAGACGCACGGGAAGGCGTTGCACGCCCATCCGGACGCGGAGTTGGTCGGGGTGTGGGGGCGCAACCCGGAGCGGGCCTCCGCGCTGGCCGAGCGGTACGGGGTGCCGGCCTACGCCGACGTCGACGCGCTGATCGAGCAGTGCGAAGCGGTCGCCGTCGCGCTGCCGCCGGACGTCCAGGCCGACATCGCGGTCCGGGCCGCCTCCGCCGGACGGCACCTGCTGCTGGACAAGCCGTTGGCGCTCAGCGTGGCCGACGCCGACCGGGTGGTGGCCGCCGCCGAGGAGTCCGGGGTCGCCTCGGTCGTCTTCTTCACCCAGCGGTTCCAGCCGAACGTGACAGCTTTCCTTGCCGCCACCTCCGCCGCCGGTGGTTGGCAGCACGGCCGGACCACCGCGTTCGCCTCGATCTTCCAGGACGGCAGCCCGTACGGCGGTTCGTTGTGGCGTCGCGAGCACGGTGCGCTCTGGGACATCGCCCCGCACGCGCTCTCCATCCTCCTGCCGGTGCTGGGCCGGGTGACCCAGGTGGCGGCGATGGACGGGCCGAGCGGGATGGTGCACCTGCTGCTCACCCACGAGGGCGGTGCCACGAGCAGCGCCTCGCTCTCCCTGGACGCCCCGGCCGAGTCGATGGCCCGGGAGTTCGTGTTCTACGGCGAGAACGGCATCGAGAACGTCCCGTTCGGTGAGAACGACGCCGCCACGGCGTTCGGTGTCGCGATCGACCAACTCGTCGAGCAGGTGCGGGCCGGCACCCGCGACCACCGCTGCGACGTGCGCTTCGGCCGCGAGGTCGTCAGCATCCTCGCCGCCGCCGAAACCGCCCGCGCCGAATCCCGCACCGTCGCCCTGGTCTGACCCCTTCCAGGGTCAGGAGAGGGTGGTCAGGGCGGCGGCCAGCTCGTCCGGTGAGTCGAACTGTTCGGGCGGCAACGCCTGCAACATCTGCAACATCGCCGTGCTGGCCCCGTTCTCCTGCCCCCAGCGGACCAGATCTTCCCGGGAGACCGGGTAGTCGAGCCCGGCCAGGTACTCCTGCAACTGAACGCCGGTGACGGTCATGCCGGCCGGCTACCCACTCGCGGGGGGCGTACACCGTGCCGGCCGGCACGCACGACGGCGTGTCGGCCCGCGACGCGCCCACGGTTTGTCCAAGCGGCGGTCGGGTAGCCGCTGGCATGCTGGTTCAGCGGCTCGGCGCGCCGAGCGACTTCGACCCGTTGCTGGAACGCGTCCGGGACGCCCGGGTGGTGATGATCGGCGAGTCCACCCACGGCAGCTACGACTACTACCGGTTGCGGGAGCAGCTCACCCGCCGGTTGATCGCGGAGTGCGGCTTCTCCTTCGTCGCCGTGGAGGGGGACTGGCCGGACTGCGATCGGGTGCACCGGTCGGTGACGGCCGCGCCCGGTGGCGCACTCCAGCCGCAGCTCGCCCTCGAACGGTTCGAGCGGTGGCCGACCTGGATGTGGGCCAACGCCGAGGTGGCCCGGTTCGCCAACTGGTTGCGGGCCTGGAACGTGGAACGGCCGGAGGACCAACGGGCCGGGTTCCACGGGCTCGACGTGTACAGCCTCTGGGAGTCGATGCAGGCGATCTTCGACTACCTGGGCGAGGAGGACCCGACGTCGCTGGAGGCGGCGCAGGACGCGTACCGCTGCTTCGAGCCGTACGGCAAGCGGGTCGAGGAGTACGGTGCGGCCAGCCGGTTCGTCTCCGCCCGTTGTGAGGAGGAGGTGGTCCGGCTGCTCGCCCGCACCCGCGAACACGCCCTCTCCGACGGGCCGGATCGCTTCTCGGCCTGGCAGAACGCGGAGGTGGTGGCCGGCGCGGAGCGGTACTACCGGGCGATGGTGGCCGGCGGGCCGGACTCGTGGAACATCCGCGACACCCACATGCAGGACACCCTGGACCGGCTGCTGGACCGGTACGGCCCGGACGCCCGGGGCATCGTCTGGGCGCACAACACGCACGTCGGGGATGCGCGGGCCACCGACATGGCCGCGGACGGGATGGTCAACATTGGTCAGTTGGCCCGGGAACGGCACGGCGACGACGCCGTGGCGCTCGTCGGCTTCGGCAGCTACCGGGGCACCACCATCGCCGCGCCCCGCTGGGGTTCGCCGCCGGAGGCGATGGTGGTGCCCCCGGCTCGCGAGGGGTCGGTCGAGCGGCGGCTGCACGAGCTGATGCCGGACCGGGCGGTGCTGATCTTCGGCGGTGACGACCAGCCGGGCTGGGTGACCGACACCACCGACCACCGGGCCATCGGGGTCGTCTACGACCCGTCCTTCGAGTCCTGGGGCAACTACGTGCCGACGCGGCTCGGCGACCGGTACGACGCCTTCATCTGGTGCGACGAGACCACCGCTCTGCACCCGCTGCCGATCCCGGCGGTCCCCGGTGAGATGGAGACGTACCCGGCGGGCGTCTGACGCGGTGGAGGTCTGGTGCCCGGCGGGCGCCACACCTCCACCGTCGGTCGGTCAGACGTGCGTCGGCGTGCGTTCCTCGAGGTGGGTGCGCAGGCCCTCGCCTTCGATGTCCACGTTCGGTAGGGCGCGGTCGAGCCAGCGCGGCAGCCACCAGGCGCGGTCACCGAGCAGCGACATCACCGCCGGGACGATTGTCATCCGGACCACGAACGCGTCGATGGCGACACCGACGGCGAGCGCGAAGCCCATCGACTTGATCACCGGGTCCTCCAGGAAGACGAAGCCCCCGAAGACCGACATCATGATCAGCGCGGCGGCGGTGACCACCCGCGCGCCGTGCCCCATGCCGCTGATCGTCGCCTGCCGGGCGGACTTGCCGTGCACGAAGTCCTCCCGCATCCGGGACACCAGGAACACCTCGTAGTCCATGGCGAGCCCGAACAGGATGCCGATGAGCAGGATCGGCAGGAAGCTGATCAGCGGGCCCGGCGTGTCCAGGCCGACCAGGTCGGCGAGGTGCCCCTGCTGGAAGACCGCAACAGTGATGCCGAACGTGGCCGCGACGGTGAGCAGGAAGCCCAACGCGGCCTTGACCGGCACCAGCAGCGAGCGGAACACCAGCATCAGCAGCAGCACCGAGAGCCCGACCACCAGCAGCAGATAGACCGGTAGCGCGTCGGAGAGCTTCTCGGAGACGTCGATGCCGATGGCTGTGACACCGGTGAGCAGTACGTCCGCGTCGCGGATCCCGCTCACCGAGCCGCGGATGTCGTGCACAAGGGTTTCGGTGGCCTCGTCGGTCGGGCCGGTCTTCGGCACCACGCCGAGCAGCGCGGTCCGGCCGTCCGGGCTGAGCTGGGGCGGCGCCACCGCGAGGACGTTCTCGGTGCGCTGGAGCAGCGCGGTCACCTGCGGCACGGCGGCCGAGGTGGCCTGCGGGGTGTCACCGGCGACCACCACCGCGAGCCGGCCGGTGAAGCCCGCCCCGAAACCCTCGACGGTCAGGTCGTTCGCCACCCGGGCAGGTGAACCGACGGCGGCCGTCGCGGCGCCCGGCAGGGCCAGCCGCATGTCCGGCGTGGGCAGCGCGAGCAGACCCAGGCCGAGCAGGCCGACCAGGATGACAGGTACGCGGAAGCGGGTGACCAGCCGCGCCCAGCGGAACCCGAACCGGGACTCGTCCTCGACGGCCGGCCGGTCGGTGCGGCCCGACTGATCGGGGTCGGCCGTCGTGCCGTCGGTGACTGTCGAACGCAGCCGGCGGGGGAGCACCCGGCGGCCGGCGAAGCCGAGCAGCGCCGGCTGGAGGGTGATCGCGACAAGCACCGCGACGGTGACCGTGCCGGCGGCGGCGAGACCCATCACGGTGAGGAAGGGGATGTTCACCACGGCCAGCCCGGCCAGCGCGATGACCACTGTCGCGCCCGCGAAGAGCACCGCGGAACCGGCGGTGCCGACCGCCCGGCCGACCGCCTCCTCCAGCGACAGTCCGTCGAGCAGGTTCTGCCGGTGCCGCGAGGTGATGAACAGCGAGTAGTCGATGCCGACCGCGAGGCCGAGCATCAGCGCCAGGACCGGGGCGGTGCTCGTGAGTTCGACGGTGCCGCTCAGCGCGAACAGCCCGGCCATCCCGACGCCCACGCCGATCAGCGCGTTGAGCATCGTCATCCCGGCGGCCACGAGCGAACCGAACGTGATGATCAGGACGATCGCGGCGACCAGGACGCCGAGCGCCTCGGTGGAGCCGATCTCCGGCTCGCTGCCGAGCACCTCGCCGCCCGGGGCGACCTGCCAACCCTGTGCCTTGGCCGCCGCGCCCACCTGCTCGTACGCGGTGCGCTGCGCGTCGGTCACGTCCTCCCCGAACTGGACCTGGATCAGCGCGTACCGGCCGTTGGGCGTGACCGCGCCGGCCTGGAACGGGCTGACCGCGCCGACCACGCCGGGCAGCGTCGAGGCCTGCTCGACGAGTTCCTGCACCACGGCCTTGCCCTGCGGGGTGGCGAGCTGACCGTCGGCGGGCGCCTTGAGGGTGATGGTGCCGGTCGCGCCACTGGCCGCGGGGAACTGCTCGGCGAGCAGGTCGAGCGCGCGCTGGCTCTCGGTGCCGGGCATGGTGAAGTTGCTCGCCGTCGGGCCGCGCAGGGTCGCCGCGGCCAGGCCGGCGACGACGAGTACGACGAGCCAGAGCGCGACGACGAGCCGTCGCCGGCGCAACGCGCCCCGGCCGAGCCGGTAGAGCAGGGTGGCCATCAGGAGTCCTTGTCCTCGGTCGTGGGTGGTTGGGGCAGGGGTGCGTCGACGGGTTCGACGGCCCGCCGGACGAGGGTGAGCAGGGCGGCGCGCAACTCGTCGTCGGGGATGTCGGTGAACTCGCCGCACGCCTCGGAGATCCCGGCGAGCAGCACCAGCGCGGCGATCCGGGCGCCCGGCCGGTCGGAGTGCCCGGCCAACGCGTCGCGCAGCCGGTCGGAGATCTGCTGGATGTGCGCGAAGGCCGGCTGGCACAGCAGTTCCGGGAACTCCCCGCGCAGCACGGCGATCTCCCGCCGGAACCGGACCGCGAGGTCGACGAACCCCTGCGCGGCGACCTCCTGGGCGGCCGAGCCGGTCAGGCCGGTGAGTCGGTCGTCGAGGTCGCGCAGTACGCCGATCGCCGGGGCCATCAGCTCGGCGAGCAGGGCTTCCTTGTTGGCGAAGTGGTAGAGCACCGTGGCCTTGGAGCAGCCGACCTCACGGGCGATGTCCTGCAGGGAGGTGCCCCGGTAGCCGCTGACCGTGAACTGACGCGCCGCCGCGGCGAGGATCTCGCCGTGCGTCTCGGACACCGCTCTGACCATTCCCGGTCCACCTCCGCAGACCAGCATGCCTGACCGATCGGTCAGAGCCTGACCGATCGGTCAGACTTCTGCGGTGGCGTTCCCCACACCCGGTGGGGGTTTATCCGGCGTGCTCGGCGTCGTACCTGGTCCGCGCCTCGGCGATGGCGCTGCGGTGCCGCTCGGCCCACTCGGTCAGTGCCACAAGCGACTCGTACAGCTCCAGTGCCATGGGGGTGGCGACGTACTCGACCTTGGGCGGGACGGTCGGATAGACAGTGCGGCGCAGCAGGCCGTCACGTTCCAGGTTGCGCAGCGTCAGGGTGAGCATCCGGCGGCTGATCCCCTCGATGTGCCGCTCCAACTCGGTGAAGCGCACCGGCCCGTTCGAGGCGGTCACCAGGATGCCGATGCTCCACTTGCCGCCGACCCGGTCGAGCACCTGCCGGACGGTGCACGCCCGAGCCTGCCCCGGTGCGAACGGCACGTTCTCCTCCGTGCAGGTCAGCTCGGCCTCGACCAGCGCGGACACATCGCTGTTCCTCTGGGACATCACAGTGCCTCCTTCCGCTCCGGTTCATGGTCACAGACGATGACCTCGGTAACAAAACATGCACCAAGGAGGGTTTCATGGACCGCGTCGTCCCGTCCCGCTGGCCCGCGCTGCTCGTGCTCTGCGCCGGCAGCCTGATGATCATCCTGGATGGCACAGTCGTGGCGGTGGCGCTGCCCGCCGTGCAACGCGATCTGGGCTTCACCGCCGCCGGCCTGGCGTGGGTGGTGAACGCGTACCTGGTCGCGTTCGGCGGGCTGCTGCTGCTCGCCGGCCGACTCGGCGACCTGCTCGGCCGGCGGGGGGTCTTCCTGGCCGGCGTCGCGCTGTTCACACTGGCCTCGCTTGCCTGCGCGGTCGCCACCGGCCCGACGCTGCTCGTCGCCGCGCGCTTCGCCCAGGGCGTCGGTGGGGCGCTGGCCATGGCGGTCAGCCTCGGCATGATCGTCCGGCTCTACCCCGAACCCGCCGAACGGGCCCGGGCGATCGCCGTCTTCAGCTTCACCGGGGCGGCCGGCGCGTCGGTCGGCACCGTCGCCGGTGGAGTGCTCACCGAGGTGGCCGGGTGGCGGGCGATCTTCCTGGTCAACCTGCCGATCGGGGCGGCCATCCTGCTCACGGCCGTCCGCCGGCTCCCGGCCGAACGGGGCATCGGCCTGCGGGCTGGCCTGGACCTGCCCGGCGCGCTGCTCGTCACCGCCGGTCTGATGGCCGCCGTGCTGGGCATCGTGGGGACCGGCGACCACGGCTGGACCAGTCCGCGGACCCTCGGCGCGGTAGCCCTCGCCGCGCTGCTGCTCGGCGCGTTCGTGCTCCGCCAACGGGCTGCGGCGACCCCGCTGGTGCCGGCCCGGGTGCTGCGCGTACCGGGGCTGGTGGCGGCGAACGCCGTGCAGTTCCTCATGGTCTGCGCCTACTTCGGCTTCCAGTTCCTGCTCGCCGTGGAGCTGCAACTGGTGCTCGGACTGGACGCCGCCGCCACCGGCTGGGCCTTCCTGCCCACCCCGGTGGTGATCGCTGTGGTGTCACTCGGCCTGGCCGGTCGGCTGATCGCCCGCTGGAGCGCCCGGACCGTGCTGCTGGCCGGGCTCGGCCTGGCCGCCGTCGGCTTCCTGCTGCTCGCCCGGCTGCCCGCCGACGGGGCCTACGTCACCGCCGTACTCCCGGCGATGTTGATCTTCGGAGTGGCCGGTGGTCTGACCCTGCCGGCCGTCACCACCCTGGCCATGGCCGGCGCGACCGACACGGACGCCGGGCTCGCCTCCGGCCTGGCCAACACCACCCAGCAGGTGGGTGGGGCGGTCGGCCTGGCCGCGCTCGCCACCCTGGCCGCCGCGCGCACCGACCGCCTCCGGGCCTCCGGTTGGGCCGAGACGGCCGCGTTGGCCGGCGGCTACCGGACCGCGTTCGCCGTGGCCGCCGCCCTGGTGGTCGCCGCGTCACTCGTCGCCGTGACGACACTGCCCCGACGCCCCGCCCACCCCGGGCCGGACGCCGATCCGTCGGGGCCGGCCACGGTGATCGCCGGAACCGATCCGTACCCGAGCGCCGCGTCCGGTTGACCGACGGCACGCCGGCCGCGAAGGTGGTCGGGTGAGCGAGGCTGACGAGACCCGGGACGACGTGGCCCTGACCAACCTGGACCAGCCGCTGTCCGACCGCGACGACGCGACCAAGCGGGACCTGGTCGACTACCTCGACGCCGTCAGCGGGCGGATCCTTCCCCAACTGCGGGACCGCCCGCTGTCGGTGATCCGGGTCCGCCCCGGCCAGCCGCCCTTCATGCAGAAGAACCTGCCCCGCTACACCCCGGCCTGGGTCCGCCGGGTGCCGGTCTGGGCGGAGGCGTCGCACCGGGAGATCTCGTACGCCCTCTGCGACGACCGGCGCACCCTGCTCTGGTTCGCCAACCAGCGGGCTGTGGAATACCACCCGACGCTTGCCACCACCGCGGATCCGCACCGCCCGACGCACCTGGTGCTCGACCTGGACCCACCGGAGGGTGACGGTTTCCGGGCGGCCGTCGCCGCGGCCCTGCTGGTCCGCCAGGCACTCGCCGACGCCGGCCTGACCGGTGCGGTCAAGACCAGCGGCGCCAAGGGCGTGCACGTCTTCGTCCCGGTGGCCGACGGACCCACGGCGGAGGAGCTGGCCGCCGCCACCCGGGCGCTCGCCGTCCGCGCCGAGCGGCTCGACCCGGCGCTGGCCACCACGGCGTACATCAAGGAGGACCGGGGTGGCCGGGTCTTCGTGGACGCCACCCGTGCCGGCGGCGCGACGGTGGTGGCGACGTACAGCCCCCGGCTGCGCCCCGGGATGCCGGTCTCCTTCCCGGTCGACTGGGCCGACCTGACCGAGGTGGCCCCGGCCGACTTCACCATCCGGACCGCGCCGTCGCTGCTCGGCGACGGTGATCCGTGGGCCGCGCTGATGCCGCCGCCGCAGCCGCTCCCGGCCGACCTGGTCGCCGAGGGCCGGACCATCCCGGTGGCCCGGGTGCAGGCCATGCACGAGGGGAAGCGCCGGGCCCGCGCCCGCCGCGAGGCCGGCTGACCGGGCTCGTCGGTCCCCGCCCGCGCCCGGCGAGCGGCCGGTTGTCGGTGGGTTGTGGCACGATTTCCCAGGTGAGCAGCAAACCCGACGCGACCCAGCGACTGGGCGACCTGGCGCGGCTGCGCCGGGTCCGCGACCGGATCGACAGGGAGTACGCGTCTCCGCTGGACGTCGAGGCGCTCGCCCGGGGGGCGCACATGTCGGCCGGGCACCTCAGCCGCGAGTTCCGGCTCGCCTACGGCGAATCTCCGTACAGCTATCTCATGACCCGGCGCATCGAGCGCGCGATGGCGTTGCTGCGTCGTGGCGACCTCAGCGTCACCGCTGTCTGTTTCGCGGTCGGCTGCTCGTCGTTGGGCACCTTCAGCACCCGCTTCACCGAGCTTGTCGGCGTGCCGCCGAGCGTCTACCGGCGGCAGGTGGGGCAGGCGACGGCGGGGCTGCCGTCGTGCGTGGCGAAACAGGTGACCAGACCGATCAGGAATCGAGAAGCGCAGGTCACCGAGCCGCAACTAGCGTGACGGCCATGGACATCACCATTCACTCCAGTTTCCTTCCGCACATCGACCCGGACGCCTCGCTGGCCTTCTACCGCGACGTCCTCGGCTTCGAGGTTCGCAACGACGTCGGCTTCGGCGGGATGCGCTGGATCACCGTCGGGCCCGCGGGCCAACCCGGGACGTCGATCGTCCTGCACCCGCCGGCCGCCACCCCCGGCATCACCGACGACGAGCGCCAGACCATCCTCGAACTGGTGGCGAAGGGCAGCTACTTCGGCGTCAACCTGGCCACCGCCGACCTCGACACCACCTTCGCCAAGCTGGAGGCCACCGACGCCGAGGTCGTCCAGGAGCCGACCGAGCAGCCGTACGGCGTACGGGACTGCGCCTTCCGTGATCCCGCCGGCAATCTGATCCGCATCCAGGAAGTGCACTGACCCGTCCGACCCCGGACAGATGGAGACCTGATGAGCACGGCCACCCCGCCGTCCACGCCGCACGTCGCGGACAGCCACGACCTGATCCGTGTGCAGGGCGCGCGCGTGAACAACCTCAGGGACGTCAGCGTCGAGATCCCGAAGCGCCGGCTGACGGTGTTCACCGGTGTCTCCGGTTCCGGCAAGAGCTCGTTGGTGTTCGGCACCATCGCCGCCGAGTCGCAGCGGATGATCAACGAGACGTACAGCGCGTTCGTGCAGGGCTTCATGCCGACGTTGGCGCGGCCCGAGGTCGACCTGCTGGACGGCCTGACCACGGCGATCATCGTGGACCAGGAGCGGATGGGGGCCAACGCCCGGTCCACCGTCGGCACCGCCACCGACGCCAACGCGATGCTGCGCATCCTGTTCAGCCGCCTCGGGCAGCCGCAGATCGGCTCGCCGAACGCGTACTCCTTCAACGTCCCCTCGGTGAAGGCCACCGGCGCGATCACCGTCGATCGTGGCGTCGGCAAGACGAAGACCGAGAGGGCGACCTTCACCCGGCTCGGCGGGATGTGCCCGCGCTGCGAGGGCATGGGTTCGGTCACCGACATCGACCTGTCGGCGCTGTACGACGACAGCCGCTCGCTCAACGAGGGCGCGATCACGATCCCGGGCTACAGCATGGAGGGCTGGTTCGGTCGGATCTTCCGCGGCTGCGGCTACTTCGACCCGGACAAGCCGATCGCCAAGTACACCAAGCGGGAGCAGCACGACCTGCTCCACCGGGAGCCCACCAAGATCAAGGTCGACGGGATCAACCTGACGTACACCGGGCTCATCCCGTCGATCCAGAAGTCCTTCCTCGCCAAGGACATCGACGCGTTGCAGCCGCACATCCGCGCCTTCGTGGAGCGGGCGGTGACCTTCACGACCTGCCCCGAGTGCGCCGGCACCCGGCTCAGCAAGGAGGCCCGGTCGTCGAAGATCAAGGGCAAGAACATCGCCGACGCCTGCGCGATGCAGATCAGTGACCTCGCCGCCTGGGTCCGTGAGATCGAGGAGCCGTCGGTGGCCCCGTTGCTGGCGGGGCTGCAACACCTCCTCGACTCGTTCGAGGAGATCGGCCTGGGTTACCTCTCGCTCGACCGGCCGTCGGGCACCCTCTCCGGCGGCGAGGCGCAGCGCACCAAGATGATCCGCCACCTCGGCTCGTCGCTCACCGACGTCACCTACGTCTTCGACGAGCCGACGATCGGGCTGCACCCGCACGACATCCAGCGGATGAACAAGCTGCTGCTCCAACTACGCGACAAGGGCAACACCGTGCTGGTCGTGGAGCACAAGCCGGAGGCCATCGCCATCGCCGACCACGTCGTCGACCTCGGTCCCGGCGCCGGTACGGACGGCGGCACCGTCTGCTACGAGGGCACCCTGGACGGCCTGCGGGCCAGCGGCACCAGCACCGGTCGGCACCTCGACGACCGGGCCGCCCTCAAGGAGACGGTACGCACGCCCACCGGCAAACTGGAGATCCGTGGCGCGACGGCCAACAACCTCCAGGACGTGAACGTCGACGTGCCGCTCGGGGTGCTCGTCGTCGTCACCGGTGTCGCCGGCTCCGGCAAGAGTTCGCTCGTGCGCGGGTCGATTCCCGCCGGTGCCGGTGTGGTGTCGATCGACCAGGGCGCGATCCGTGGCTCACGGCGGAGCAACCCGGCCACGTACACCGGGTTGCTGGACCCGATCCGCAAGGCGTTCGCGAAGGCCAACGGGGTGAAGCCGGCGCTGTTCAGCGCCAACTCCGAGGGCGCCTGCCCGAGTTGCAACGGCGCCGGTGTCATCTACACCGACCTGGGAATGATGGCCGGTGTCGCCGCGCCCTGCGAGGACTGCGAGGGCAAGCGGTTCCAGGCGTCGGTGCTGGAATACCGCTTCGGGGGTCGCGACATCAGCGAGGTGCTCGCGATGTCGGTGACCGAAGCCGAGAAGTTCTTCGGCACCGGCGAGGCACGCACGCCGGCCGCGCACGCCATCCTCGACCGGCTCGCCGACGTCGGGCTCGGCTACCTCAGCCTGGGCCAACCGCTCACCACCCTGTCCGGCGGCGAGCGGCAGCGCCTCAAGCTGGCTACCCACATGGCCGAGAAGGGTGGCGTCTACGTCCTCGACGAGCCGACCACCGGCCTGCACCTGGCCGACGTCGAGCAACTGCTCGGCCTGCTCGACCGCCTCGTCGACGCCGGCAAGTCGGTGATCGTCATCGAGCATCACCAGGCGGTCATGGCGCACGCCGACTGGATCATCGACCTCGGTCCCGGTGCCGGCCACGACGGTGGCCGGATCGTCTTCGAGGGCACCCCCGCCGACCTCGTCGCCCGTCGCTCCACCCTCACCGGCGAACACCTGGCGGCGTACGTCGGCGGCTGACCAGGGCCCCGCCGCCGGTCGATCGTCTACGCGACCGGCGGTCGGGCGCGCTGGGCCGTCGTGTTGACGAGGACTCCACAGGTGGCGGTGATCAGGCCGAGGACGGCCGTGGCCGGGTTGACGTACCCGGGCACGGTCGAGGCGACAAACGTGCCGCCGCCGCTGAGGTGGCACTCGAAGCGCAGCGGTAGGTAGCCGACGTCGTACCCGTCGACCTGGCTGGCCCGCTGCGGCCCGGCCTCGCGACAGGGTGCGATCGGGAACGAGCCGGCACCGCCGTCCTCGGCGCGCAGCACCGCGTAGCCGAGGTGCAGCAGGCCCCACGCGTACACGGCGACGGTGCCCGCGCCCGCGAGCAGCGCCGCCGCCCGCAGCCGTTCGTTCTCCCTGAAGGCCGTGCGGAGCCCCCGGACGGTGAGGACCGTCGCGGTGGCGGCCCCGATCAGCGCGGCGAGGAGCAGTACGAGAAACAGCACGACGACATTCTTGATCTTGTCGGGCCGCGGATGCAAAAAACCGGGCGCGGGGAGCAATGCTGCTCCTGCGCCCGGCAACGGTCCGGTTCTGCTTTCCTGGTGCCCCCGGCAGGATTCGAACCTGCGCCCCCGCCTCCGGAGGGCGGTGCTCTATCCCCTGAGCTACGGGGGCTCAGCGACTGGAGAAGACTAGCAAACCTCCTCCGCGAACGCCGAATCGGTATCGGGTGAGCTGATCGTGTCGGTAACCGGCCCACCCGGTGCTCAGGCGGCTGCGATCGCCCGCCCGCAACTGGGCAGCGGGTGCAGGACGATTCGCCGGGGGAGCCGGCGCGGCCACTCGTTGCGCGGCCAGGAGCCGTCCACGATCAGGTGGACGGTGCGCTGCTCCTCGCCGCTGAGCCGCAGCACGAAGTCGCGGGGGAGCGGCGGGTCCACCGTCGGGGTGGTGATCATGAAGCGCACCCGGCCGCGGGACGAGACCGCGGAGATCACGTCCGCGGCCGGCATGGTGCCCCGCAGCCGGATCCGGCCGATCCAGTAGACCTCCGCGAGGTGCTCCTGGGCGGCCCGGGTGATCGCCGGGTACTCGCTGCGCACCCAACGCTCGACCGCGCTGACGCAGAGCCCACAGGCCCGCTCGCGCGGCTCGCGCGGACCCAACCCCCAGGCCCGCAGGTACGCCCCGACCGCGCCAGCGTCCAACGGCAGGTCGAACCGGCGCTGGATGAGGGTGGTGAGGCTCTGCCTCGTCCACAGCTCCTCGTCCAGGCCGAACTCGTCGGGGTGGACGCCCCGCAGTGTGTCGATCAGTTCGAGTTCCTGTTCGCGGCTGAGCATTCCCGGCTCGCCCTGCCGCTGTCCGCGACGGACGGCTGCCACCGCCCCGTCACCGCCGATGGTGTGGCGTCGGCACCAACTGGTGACCGAACGCCGTGCGTCTCTGAGTGCAACCCCCACGTCTTGGGCAACGAGCACGAATCGCAACTGGTCACGATATGTGGGGAGAAAACTCTCTAAGCAACGTAATCGCCCGTGCCTCGCGATTCCCCCACACCGGACAAATCGTGCCGTTCAGGGCGTAAGCCGGCGGGTTGCCCGCGCTGATCGACTCGGTTTCCTGGAAGTCGGGGTGTCCCGGTCGTGTTGAAGGCCCGGTTTCCTAAAACCCGAGTCGATCATCCCGGTGGGTGGGGCTGAGGAGAGGTCAGGCGGTGGGCGGGCCGGGTGGCCGGGGATGAGACGCAAGCGGGGGTGCCCGCGCCTTGATCGACTCGGTCTCCTGCAAGTCGGGGTATCCGGGTCGTGTTGAAGGCCCGGTTTCCTTGAACCCGAGTCGATCATGGCCCGGCGGCCCGGCGGCCCGGCGGCCCGGCGGCCCGGCGGCCCGGCGGCCCGGCGCCCCCGGCGGCCCGGCGCCCCCGGCGGCCCGGCGGCCGGGGCGGCCGGGGTGGTATGGGGCGGGCCCGCGCTCCGCCATTGGCTGGCGGAGGCGCGGGCCCGGTGGTCCTGTGGGTCGGTCAGCCCTTGGCTGCCTGCGCCTGGAGCTGCCGGAGGTTGTTCAGTTCGGTCTGCTGGGTGTTCTTCATGGTCTGTGCCACCCGCACCACCTCGGCGTTGTCGGTCTCGTCGAGCGCCGCGTCGATCATGTGGATGCCGCCCAGGTGGTGGTCGTACATCAGCTTCAGGAACTGCCTGTCGACCTCGATGCCCGTGGCGTCGCGCAGGGCGGTCATCTGCTGCGGCGTGGCCATTCCGGGCATCAGGCCGTTCTTGACGCTGGCTCCGTCGGACATCCACGACATCGGCGGCTTCGACCCGGTCGGGCTGAGGCCCCATTCGCGCAGCCAGGTCTGCATGGCGCCGATCTCACCCTGCTGCCCGGTGGCGATGTCGACGGCGATCTGCCGCACCTCCGGCAGGGTCGCCGACCGGTACGCGATGAGGCTCATCTCCACCGCCTGCGCGTGGTGGGTCGTCATGTCCCGGGCGAAGCCCGCCTCGACGGACGCGTCGCCGGGCCGGGTGAGCCGCGGGGTGAGCAGACCGCCGGCGTACCCGAGGAGCAGCCCCACCACCACCATGACGGCGAGTGCCAGCACGCCGTAGCGCGACGCCGGGGCCCGGCCGTCCTCGTCCGGGGCGGCCGGGGTGTCGTCGTACTCGCTGTCGGTGGTGGTGGGGGCGGTCATCGGCGTCCTTACTGCTGGGCGGGCTGCTGCTGTTGCGGGAGCTCACGCGGCGTGGTGCCGGTGGCGGTGATGCCCGTGTTGCACAGCGCCGTGGGGCCCTCGACGGAGGCGTTCACCCGCAGGTCCTTGATGAACTCGTCGATCCGCGAGTCGTCGGCGTTGTCGACCTTGAGCTGGTAGCCCCACGCCTGGAGCGAGATCGGCTTGTCCAGGCCCTCGTACGGGCTCATCAGCATCTTCTCGACGCCGCGCACCTTGCCGGCGAGCTTCTCGACCTGGTCCTTGGGCAGGTCGGGGCGGTAGGTGACCCACACCGCGCCGTGCTCCAGGCTGTGCACCGCGTGCTCGTTGGCGATCGGGGCGTCGTACACGTCGCCCATGCAGTTCTGCCAGGCGGCGTTGTGCACGCCGCCCACGGGCGGCGAGTACTTGTAGGTCAGCGGGCCCGACTTGTGCGACTCGTACTCCAGGCTCGCCTTGTCGGTCTTGCGGATGTTGACGATGCCGTCGATGGCGTTGGCCCGCTTGTCCCACGGCTTGGAGCCCTGGAACGACGCCCAGGCCCCGTAGCCGATGATGCCGGCCGCGAGCACGCCCACCGCGACGAAGAGCGCGATCGGGCCCCAGGCGCGGCCCTGGCTCACCTTGACCGGGGTGACCGGCTTGCGCGGGCCCTTGCCACCGGCCCGGGGGGAGCTCGCCGGCTTGCCGGAACCGGCCTTCGCGCCGGACGCCGGCCGGCCTGCGGCCGGCTTCTTGCCGGTGCTGACCACGGTCGGGCGGCGCTCAGGGCCACCCGGGGTGCTGATGCTCATCGTGCCTCGTCAAGTCGGTCGGTCAGGGGAGTGGCGGGCCGGTAGACGCGCAGGGGAGCCGCCGAGTGCCCGAGTCTACCCCCGATAACATGGTTGGGTGACTCCTGCAGAACTAGCCTCGGTCGTCCTCGCCGCCGCCCACTCCGTCTTCGAGCAGCGTGGGCTCGACCGCGCCGCGTTGCCGGAGAGCACGGTGGTGGAGCGACCGCGCAACCCCGAGCACGGCGACTACGCGTCGACGCTCGCTCTGCAGTTGAGCAAGAAGGTGGGTGTCCCGCCCCGGGAGCTGGCGACGGCCCTGGCCGACGAACTGGGCCGGGCGTCCGGTGTCAAATCGGTGGAAATCGCCGGGCCGGGCTTCCTGAACATCCGGCTCGACGCGGCCGCCGCCGGTCAGCTCGCCCGGGTGATCGTCGAGGCCGGCGCGGAGTACGGCCGCAGCGACCGGCTCGCCGGCGAGCGGATCAACCTGGAGTTCGTCTCGGCCAACCCGACCGGGCCGGTGCACATCGGTGGGGTCCGCTGGGCGGCCGTCGGCGACGCGTTGAGCCGGCTGCTGCGGGCCACCGGCGCCGACGTCGGCACGGAGTACTACTTCAACGACGCGGGTTCCCAGATCGACAGGTTCGCCCGTTCGCTGCTGGCCGCCGCCAAGGGTGAGCCGGCCCCGGAGGACGGCTACGGCGGGGCGTACATCGCCGAGATCGCCACCGAGGTGCAGGCCCGCCGGCCGGAGGTGCGCTCGCTCGACGGCGACGCCGCCCAGGAGATCTTCCGGGTCGAGGGCGTCGCGCTGATGTTCGACGAGATCCGCTCCTCGCTGCGCGACTTCGGGGTGGAGTTCGACACCTACTTCAACGAGAAGGACCTGCACGACCGGGGTGAGTTGGACCTGGCGTTGAACCGGCTGCGCCAGCAGGGGCACCTCTACGAGTCCGAGGGCGCGACCTGGCTGCGCACCACCGACTTCGGTGACGACAAGGACCGGGTGCTGCGCAAGTCCAACGGCGAGTGGACGTACTTCGCCGCGGACTGCGCCTACTACCTGGACAAGCGGGAGCGCGGCTTCGACCGGGTCGTGATCATGCTGGGCGCCGACCACCACGGCTACATCGGCCGGATGAAGGCGATGGCGGCCTGCTTCGGCGACGACCCGGATCGCAACCTGGAGATCCTCATCGGGCAGTTGGTCAACCTGCTGCGCGACGGTGCCCCGATGCGGATGAGCAAGCGGGCCGGCACCGTGATCACCCTGGAGGACCTGGTCGACGCGATCGGCGTGGACGCCTCCCGGTACGCGTTGGCCCGCTACTCAAGTGACTCCCCGATCGACATCGACATCGAGTTGTGGACCCGGGCGACCCGCGACAACCCGGTCTACTACGTGCAGTACGTCGCCGCCCGGACGGCGGGCGTGGCCCGCAACGCCGCCGAGGTGGGGTTGGTGCAGGGCGACGCCGACGCGTTCCGCCCCGAGCTGCTGGCGCACGAGAAGGAGAACGAGCTGCTCAAGGCGCTCGCCGAGTTCCCGGCGGTGGTGGCCACGGCGGCCGAGCTGCGGGAGCCGCACCGGGTGGCCCGCTACCTGGAGGAGAGCGTCGCGGCCTCCTTCCACCGCTTCTACGACAACTGCCGGGTGCTGCCGCTGGGCGACGAGGAGATCACCGACCTGCACCGCGCCCGGCTCTGGCTCAACAACGCCACCCGCACGGTGATCGCCAACGGGTTGCACCTGCTCGGCGTCTCCGCACCCGAGAGGATGTGACATGAGGGCTCATGAGGCTGGTGCGCTGCACGCGGACATCAGTGACCGGGGGCCGGCCTGGCTGCGTACCCCGCAGGACGTCAACGCCCTCGTGCCGGCGCTGTGGCCGCGGTCGGTGACGCGCGGCGCGGACGGCGCGGTCACCGTCGCGGGCCTGAGCGTCCGCGACATCGCTGCCGAGTTCGGCACCCCGGTGTACGTCCTGGACGAGGCCGACCTGCGCTCGCGCTGCCGTGACTTCCGGGCGGCCTTCCCCACCGAGGACGTCTTCTACGCCGGCAAGGCGTTCCTCTGCCGGGCGGTGGTCCGGATGATCGCCGAGGAGGGCCTGCACCTGGACGTCTGCACAGGTGGCGAGCTGGCGACCGCGTTGTCGGCCGGGATGCCGCCGGAGCGGATCGGCTTCCACGGCAACAACAAGTCGGTCGCCGAGTTGTCCCGGGCGCTCGACGCCGGGGTGGGACGGATCATCGTCGACTCGTTCACCGAGATCGACCGGCTCACCGCGCTGGCCCGCGAGCGCGGGGTCCGGCCCCGGGTGCTGGTCCGGGTCACCGTCGGCGTGGAGGCGCACACCCACGAGTTCATCGCCACCGCCCACGAGGACCAGAAGTTCGGCTTCTCGCTGGCCGGCGGTGCCGCCGCGAACGCCGCCTTCAAGATCCTCGACGAGGGTGTGCTGGAGCTGCGTGGTCTGCACTCGCACATCGGCTCGCAGATCTTCGACGCCAGCGGTTTCGAGGTCTCGGCCCGCCGGGTGCTCGCCCTCCAAGCGCAGATCCGCGACGCGCGCGGGGTGGAGCTTCCCGAGCTGGACCTGGGCGGCGGCTTCGGCATCGCGTACACGACCCAGGACGACCCGGCCACTCCGCAGGACCTGGCCAAGCGCCTGCGCAAGATCGTCGACTCGGAGTGCGCGGCGGAGAACCTGGCCGTGCCGCACCTGTCGATCGAGCCGGGGCGGGCCATCGTCGGCCCGGCCGTGTTCACCCTCTACGAGGTCGGCACGGTCAAGGAGCTCGACGGCATCCGGACGTTCGTCAGCGTCGACGGCGGGATGAGCGACAACATCCGCACCGCCCTGTACGACGCGTCCTACTCGGCGACGCTCGCCTCCCGGGCGTCGGGCGCGCAGCCGTTGCTCGCCCGCGTGGTGGGAAAGCACTGTGAGTCCGGGGACATCGTGGTGAAGGATGAATTCCTGCCCGCCGACGTGCAGCCCGGAGATCTTGTCGCGGTGCCCGGCACCGGTGCGTACTGCCGGAGCATGGCCAGCAACTACAACCATGTGCCGCGGCCACCGGTGGTGGCGGTGCGCGACGGCCAGGCGCGCCTGATCGTCCGGCGGGAAACCGAAGAGGACCTGCTCGCTTTGGATGTGGGATGACGTCACCTGTGCGCTTGGCGCTGCTCGGCTGCGGCACGGTCGGCCAGGAGGTGGTCCGGCTGCTGCACGAGCAGTCGGCCGACCTGGCCGCGCGGATCGGCGCTCCGCTGGAGATCGCCGGCATCGCCGTCCGTCGGCTCGGCCGCGACCGCGGTGACCTGCCGGTCGACGAGGACCTGTTCACCACCGACGCGCTCGGCCTGATCAAGCGCGACGACGTGGACGTGGTGATCGAGGTGGTCGGCGGCATCGAACCGGCCCGGAGCTGGCTGGTCGAGGCGCTGCGCGCCGGCAAGAGCGTGGTCACCGCCAACAAGGCGCTGCTCGCCGAGGACGGGGTGGCCCTGCACGAGGCGGCGGCCGAGGGCGGTGGCGACCTCTACTACGAGGCGTCGGTGGCCGGTGCGATCCCGCTGCTGCGCCCGCTGCGCGAGTCGCTGCACGGTGACCGGATCAACCGGGTCACCGGCATCGTCAACGGCACCACCAACTTCATCCTCTCCGCGATGGACGCCACCGGCGCCGGCTTCGCCGAGGCCCTCGAAGAGGCCACCGCCCTGGGGTACGCGGAGGCCGACCCGACCGCCGACGTCGAGGGCTTCGACGCGGCGGCGAAGGCGGCGATCCTCGCCTCGCTGGCGTTCCACACCCGGGTCGGCGCGGCCGACGTGCACCGCGAGGGCATCACCGAGGTGACCGCCGCGGACATGGCCAGCGCACAGGCGATGGGCTGCACGATCAAGCTGCTCTGCATCGCGGCCCGGGGCGTCGACCCCACCGGCCGGGAGACCGTGAGCGTCCGGGTGCACCCGGCGATGATCCCGCGCAGCCACCCGCTGGCCAGCGTCGGCGACGCGTTCAACGCGGTCTTCGTGGAGGCGGACGCGGCTGGGCAGTTGATGTTCTACGGCCGGGGCGCCGGGGGTGCGCCGACCGCCAGCGCCGTGCTCGGTGACGTGGTCGCGGTCTCCCGCAACCGGCTCGCCGGTGTGCGCGCGGCCAGCGAGAGCGCGTACGCGGACCTGGCGGTCCGACCGATGGGCGAGGCGCTGACCCGCTACCACGTGAGCCTGGACGTGGCCGACCGCCCGGGTGTGCTGGCCGCCGTGGCGGGCGTCTTCGCCCGGCACGACGTGTCGATCGCGACGGTGCGGCAGGGCTCGGCGAGTGGGTCGCCCGGCCGCGACGGCGACGCCGAGCTGGTCATCGTCACCCATGTGGCACCGGACGCCGCGCTCGCCGCGACAGTCGGCGAGCTGCGCGGTCTGGACATTGTCCGGTCCGTGACGAGTGTGTTGCGGGTCGAGGGCGGCGCCTGATTCGTTGACACCATCGATGGGCGGGCTCGCCCGTCCCGCCAGGTGGGTAAGCCGGGGTGTGCCATCGACCACTCCGGGAGGCTGGTCCAAGGTGGCCCTGATGCTCGGGTCGGCGCGGCCGTAGAGGCGAGGAGAACGACATGTGGCGGGGTCTGATCGAGGCGTACCGGGATCGGCTGCCGGTCACCGCGGCCACGCCTGTCGTCACGCTGCACGAGGGGAACACCCCGCTGTTGCCGGCGCCGGTGCTGTCCGCCCGGCTCGGTTGCGACGTGCACCTCAAGGTGGAGGGCGCCAACCCGACCGGTTCGTTCAAGGACCGGGGGATGACCCTCGCGGTGTCCAAGGCGGTCGAGGCCGGCAACAAGGCCATCATCTGCGCCTCCACCGGCAACACCAGCGCCTCCGCGGCGGCGTACGCGGCCCGGGCCGGGCTGACCTGCGCGGTGCTGGTGCCGCAGGGCAAGATCGCGTTGGGCAAGCTGGCCCAGGCGCTTGTGCACGGCGCGAAGCTGCTCCAGGTCAGTGGCAACTTCGACGACTGCCTGGCGCTCGCCGCGAAGCTGGCCCAGGACCACCCGGTCGCGTTGGTCAACTCGGTGAACATCGACCGGTTGCACGGCCAGAAGACCGCCGCCTTCGAGATCGTCGAGGCGCTCGGTGACGCGCCCGACATCCACTGCCTGCCGGTCGGCAACGCCGGCAACATCTCCGCGTACTGGATGGGCTACGCCGAGGAGCGGGACGCCGGCACCACCACCCGCGCGCCAAAGATGTACGGCTTCCAGGCGTCCGGTGCGGCCCCGATCGTGACCGGCCAGGTGGTGCCCGAGCCGTCGACGATCGCCACGGCGATCCGGATCGGCAACCCGGCGAGCTGGACCAAGGCGTTGGACGCCCGGGACGCCTCGGGTGGCCTGATCGCCGCGGTGACCGACCGGGAGATCCTCTCCGCGTACCGGCTGCTCGCCCGCGAGGTGGGGGTCTTCGTGGAGTTGGGCAGCGCGGCAAGCGTGGCCGGCCTGCTCCAGCAGGCCGCGGCGGGCGCGGTGCCGCCCGGGTCGACGGTGGTCTGCACGGTGACCGGCCACGGCCTGAAGGACCCGGAGTGGGCGATCTCCACCGCGCCGGCGCCGCTGACCATCGCGAACGACCCGATGGCCGCGGCCCGCGCCCTCGACCTCGCCTGAACGCGCCACCGCCCGGTCGGTGACCGGCGGAGGCCGGCCGGCCTTCGGGACGGCGTGGGGGCGGCGGGGGTTCTGGTGATCGTGTCCGGCACACTTTCACGTATCCCCGCCCGCATTCTCGTTCAGGAGTGAACCAGGCCGATGTCGCTGCTCGCCAGATTCAGCCTCGCCAACCGAGGGCTGATTGCCCTCATCGCGGTGGTGACCACGGTGTTCGGAGCGTTCGCCGTGCCGTCGCTGAAGCAGCAACTGCTGCCGTCGCTCGAGTTCCCGGCCGCGTTCATCGTGGCCCCCTACCCCGGTGCCGGCCCCGAGATCGTCGAGTCGCAGGTCACCGAGCCGATCGAGAACGCCCTCCAGGGCATCCCGGGGCTGGACAAGATCACCTCCACGTCGCGTGAGGGCTCGGCCACCGTCCAGGTGACGTACGAGTTCGGCACCGACCTGGACGACGTGGTCAACAAGATGCAGACCGCGCTGAGCCGGATCGACGCCCAGTTGCCGGAGAACGTCGACCCCCAGGTCATCGCGGGTAGCACCGACGACCTGCCGGCGGTGGTCCTGGCCGCGGCCGGCGCGGCGGACGAGCGGGCGCTCGCCGAGAAGCTCAAGGCGACTGTGGTGCCGGAGCTGGAGGGCATCGAGGGCGTACGCACGGTCGAGGTGACCGGCACCCGCGACGACATCGTGGTGGTCACCCCGGACCCGGCGAAGCTGGCCGCGACGCGGGTGCAGCCGACGGCGATCGGCGCTGCGCTGAAGACGAACGGCGTGGCCGTTCCGGCCGGCGCGGTGACCGACGGCGGACTGGCCCTTCCGGTGCAGGTCGGCACGCCGATCGCCAGCCTGGAGGACCTTCGCGGCATCGTGGTCACCCCGGGCGCGACACCGGTCCGCCTCGGTGACGTGGCGACTGTCGAGCAGCAGCTCGCGCCGGCCACCGCGATCACCCGTACCAACGGCAAGGACAGCCTCGGCATCGCGGTCACCGCCGCGCCGGACGGCAACGCCGTGCAGATCTCGCACGAGATCCGCGACCGTCTCGCCGACCTGAAGGACGCCTCCGGTGCGGAGCTGACAGTCGTCTTCGACCAGGCGCCGTTCGTCGAGAAGTCGATCGAGTCGTTGACCACCGAAGGTCTGCTCGGCCTGGTGATGGCGGTCATCGTCATCCTGGTCTTCCTGCTGTCGGTGCGCTCGACGGTGGTCACCGCGGTCTCCATCCCGCTCTCCGTGCTCGTCGCGTTGATCGCCCTGTGGATCGGCGACTACTCGCTCAACCTGCTGACTCTCGGCGCGTTGACGATCGCGGTCGGCCGGGTGGTGGACGACTCGATCGTGGTATTGGAGAACATCAAACGACACCTGGAGTACGGCGAGGAGAAGCGGCACGCCATCGTCACCGGCGTCCGCGAGGTCGCCGGCGCGGTGACCGCGTCCACCCTCACCACGGTGGCGGTGTTCGCGCCGATCGCGTTGGTCGGCGGGTTCGTGGGCCAGCTCTTCGCACCGTTCGCGATCACCGTGACGGTGGCGCTGCTCGCCTCGCTGCTGGTGTCGCTGACCGTGATCCCGGTGCTCGCGTACTGGTTCCTGAAGCCGCGTGGCGGCACCGAGGACGACGAGGCGGTGCGGCGTGGCGCGGAGGAGAAGGAGCTGCGCAGCCCGTTGCAGCGGGCGTACCTGCCGGTGGTCGGGTTCGCCACCCGCAAGCGGTCGACCCGGTGGATCACCGTGGGGCTCGGCCTGCTGGTGCTTTTCGGCACCTTCGGTCTGGCCCAGAAGCTGGAGACCAACTTCCTGGACGACTCCGGCCAGGACACCCTCAACATCAGTCAGGAGCTGCCGGCCGGGAGTGGCCTGGCGGCCACCGACGCGGCGGCCAAGCAGGTCGAGTCGGTGCTGTCGGCCACCAAGGGCGTCGAGACGTACCAGGTGACCGCCGGCGGTGGGGACAACCCGTGGGCGGGCGGTGGCGGCAACAACGTCGCCAACTGGTCGTTGGCGCTCGACGGTGACACCGACGCGAAGCAGATGCGTGAGGTGTTGCGCAAGGAGTTCGACAAGCTCGGCGCCGGCGTGGGCGAGATCAGCTTCGGTGGCGGGCAGGAGGCGTCGACCAGCCAGCTGGAGGTGATCGTCCAGGCCAGCGACCCGGAGGTGCTGACCCGGGCGGCCGAGGAGGCCCGGACGGCGATGGCCGGTGTCCCGGACGTCGAGGACGTCTCCACCAGCCTGGCCGAGCGGGTGCCGCGGGTCGACGTGACCGTCGACCGGGTCGCGGCCGGCCGGGCCGGGCTCACCGAGGCCGCCGTGGGGCAGCTCGTGTCGCAGGCGTTCCGGGGTGCGCCGTTGGGTCAGGTCGCGCTCGACGGTCAGCAGCAGAACGTGGTGTTGCGGCTGGGCTCGCGGTCGCCGACGACTGTGGAGGAGCTGCGGGCGCTGCCGGTGGGTGCGGTCAAGCTTGACGACATCGCGGACGTCACCCAGAGCGAGGGGCCGCAGCAGGTCACCCGGATCGACGGTGAGCGCAGCGTGTCGGTGACCGGTACGGCGACCGGCTCGAACCTGGGCGCGACAAGCACGGAGCTGCAGAAGCGGCTGGACGGCATCGACGTGCCGGGTGCGAGCTTCACGATCGGTGGCGTCAGCGCGGATCAGGCGGATGCCTTCGGTGACCTGGGCCTGGCGGTGCTGGTGGCGATCGCGATCGTCTTCCTGATCATGGTGGCCACGTTCCGCAGCCTCACCCAGGCGCTGATCCTGCTGATCTCCATCCCGTTCGCGTCGACCGGCGCGATCGCCCTGCTGCTGATCACCGGGACGCCGCTCGGCGTGCCGGCGTTGATCGGTGTGCTGATGCTCGTCGGCATCGTGGTGACGAACGCGATCGTGCTGCTCGACCTGATCAACCAGTACCGGGCACGGGGCATGGGGGTTCAGGAGGCGGTGGTCGAGGGTGGCCGACGCCGGCTGCGTCCCATCCTGATGACCGCTGTGGCGACCATCTTCGCGCTGCTGCCGATGGCGTTCGGGCTGACCGGTGAGGGCGGCTTCATCTCGCAGCCGCTGGCGGTGGTGGTGATCGGCGGTCTGCTCAGCTCCACGCTGCTCACCCTGATCCTGGTGCCGACGCTCTACTCGATGGTGGAGCACACCAAGGAGTCGCTGCGGGGCCGACGCGACCGGCGGCGCTCCGGCAGGTCCGCGGTGACCGCGGCGGAGACCGATGAGGTGTCCGCCCCGAACCAGGTGGCGGTGCCGAGCGGGGCACCCTCGGCTACGGCCGAGGGTGCGCAGCCGGCCGGGCGATCCGCGCCGTCGGCCGCGCTGGTGGAGGGTACGGACCAGTTCGAGGTGCTGCGGCTGCCCCGTAGCCGTACCTCGCCGCTGCCCCCGTCGGAGCCGACCGAGTAGGTCGGACCGCGACTCGGAACGCCCCCGGCAGGGTTCTGCCGGGGGCGTTCCAGGTCTACCGGCCGAAACACTCCGATCCGACCGGACTCACACTTTGTGTAACTTCTTGCATACTCCTCGTAGAGGTGTGGGTGAGGCAAGGATGGGCGGATGGTCGAGGGCACGCGATGGTGGAGGCGACGCGACCTGTTGCGCCATGGCCTGCTGCTCGTCGGCGGGGTGGCCCTCGGCGCCGGGACGTCCGAGGCGTGGCGGAGCACCCACCGCCGGCTGCCGATCGCCGGCGGCTTCGCCAGCGCCACAGTCGGAAATGGCAAACAGGATGTCGGTGCCGGCGCGCTCGAGGTCGTCTGGTCGGGAAGAACCAACCAGCGTCTGGTGGCCCTCACCTTCGACGACGGCCCCGCACCACAGTGGACGCCGATGGTGCTCGACACCCTGGCCCGGCACCGGGTCCCGGCCACCTTCTTCATGGACGGAGCGCAGGTCCGCCGGCACGCCGACGTCGTCCGCGACCGGCTCACGGGGCACGAGGTGGGCAACCACGGCTGGGACCACCGGGACCTGGCCGAGTTGGACGCCGCCGAGGCGTACGACGACCTGCGCCGCAGCCACGACGCGATCGCCGACGTGACCGGGACGCGGCCCACGCTGCTTCGCCCGCCCTACGGTCACCTGGGTGGGGCGGTGCTGTACGCGGCGGCCCGGCTGGACTATCGGCTGGTGCTCTGGTCGCTGCAGATGGTGGAACGTGAGTTTCCCGACGATCCGGCCGGCCACGCCCGGCGAATCGTGACCGAGGTCCGACCGGGCACGATCGTGCTCGGCCACGATGTGGGGGCGCGTCGACGGCTGGTCGCGCTGCGCGGCCTGACCGACATGATCAACGGGCTACGGTCGCGGGGTTACACCTTCGTCACGGTTTCGGCGCTGCTGAGAGCGAGTGTGGCCTCAACCCCGACCAGGTAAGGTCCCGCTCCGTGGCGTCCACCCTCTCCGTCCTGACCGGCAATCGGAGCTTCCGCAATCTCTTCCTGGCCGAACTGGTGGTCTTCGGCGCCGACTGGTTCGTCATGGTGCCGCTGCTGGTGCTCCTGCCGCACCTGACCGGCAGCGGGGTGTGGGGCGCGCTGGTGCTGGCGGTGGACACCGGCATCGTGGCGCTGCTGCTGCCGTACACCGGCACGATCGCCGACCGCTTCGACCGCCGGAAGATCATGATTGCCGCCAACGTGGCCGCACTGGCAGGCGTGTTGCTGCTGCTCGGCGTACGGGGCGCCGGAACGGCGTGGCTGGCGCTTGTCGCGATCGGGGTGGTCGCGGTGGCCAAGGCGTTCTACTCGCCGGCCGCCCAGGCCGCGCTGCCGAACGTGCTGGAGCCGCACGAGTTGGCCGCCGGTAACGCGGTCGCCGGCTCGGCCTGGGGCACCATGACCGTGGTCGGTGCCTCGCTCGGTGGAGTACTGAGCACCGCTGCCGGCCCGTACGCCTGCTTCTGGGTGGCGGCGGTGGGCCTGGCGCTGGCCGCGGGCCTCGCCACCCGGATCCGCCGCCCGTTGCAGGCACCACGGGACACCGACGGGCCGGCCCAGCGGACCTGGGCCGCCGTCCGCGAGGCGCTCGGCTACATCGGTCACCGCCCCCGGGTGCTCGCGCTCGTCACGGTGAAGTCGGCGGTGGGCCTGGGCAACGGCGTCCTGACCGTGTTCCCGCTGCTGGCCGGCGTGTACGGCGTCGGTCCGCTCGGCGCCGGCCTGCTCTTCGCGGTACGCGGGGCCGGAGCGTTGGTGGGACCGATCCTGATGCGTCGGGTGCTCACCAACCGGGCGTGGCTGCTGCCCGGGCTCGCGCTGTCGATGTCGCTCTACGGGCTGTCCTATCTGGGCGCGTCGGTGGTGCGGTGGTTTCCGTTGGTGCTGCTGCTGGTCTTCGTGGCGCACTTCGCCGGCGGCAGCAACTGGGTGATGTCGAACTTCGCCCTGCAGGGCGAAGTTCCGGACCGGTTGCGTGGACGCGTCTTCGCCACCGACATGATGCTCGCGACGCTGGCGATCTCGGTGAGCCAACTGGCGGTGGCCCTGGTCGTGGACGTGGTCGACGAACGGGTGGTGCTCGCCGGCTGCGGGCTGGTCACCCTCGTGTACGCGGTCGGCTGGCGGATCGCCACCCGCCGGCTCACGCTCAGCGATCCGGTCCCGGAGCCGGTCCCGGACCCGGCGGGCTGAGTCTGCCGATCCCAGGCTGCGGGCAGCGGACCGGATCGTCGGTGTCGAGCCCTAGCATGAGCGCGTGCCGACGAACTTCACCGCCGGGCCGGCCCGCGTCCGGGTCCCCGCGACCAGCGCCAACCTGGGCCCGGGCTTCGACGCGTTGGGTCTCGCTCTCGGGCTCTACGACGACGTGTCCGCCGAGGTCGCGCCGGGCGGGGTCCGGGTGACGGTGACCGGGCAGGGGGCCGGTGAGCTGCCGGACGACGACCGGCACCTGGTGGTGCGGGCCATGCGGGCCGCGTTCGACGTGCTCGGCGCGCACCCCGACGGCCTGAGCGTGGAGTGCGTCAACCGGATCCCGCAGGCGCGCGGGCTGGGCTCCTCGTCCGCCGCGATCGTCGCCGGGGTGCTGCTGGCCCGCGCCCTGGTCACCGATGGGGAGCACCGGCTCGACGACTCGGCCACGCTCCGGCTGGCCGCCGAGATCGAGGGCCATCCCGACAACGTGGCGCCGTGTCTGCTCGGCGGCTTCACGGTGGCCTGGTCCGAGTCGACAGGTGCGCGGGCGGTGTCCCTGCCGGTCGCGGACGGGGTGCGGCCCACCGTTTTCGTCCCGGCGGAGCGCGGGTTGACCGCTGCCGCACGGGCCGCGCTGCCGGCCACCGTGCCGCACGGCGACGCCGCGTTGACCGCGGGGCGGGCGGCCCTGCTGGTGCACGCGCTCACCGCCGACCCGGGGCTGCTGCTGCCGGCGACCGTCGACCGACTCCACCAGGACTACCGCGCACCCGGGATGCCAGGCACATATTCCCTGGTCAGAGCGTTGCGAGCGGCTGGTGTGGCAGCCGTGGTCAGTGGGGCCGGCCCCACCGTGCTGGCGTTCGGCGAGCCTCCGGAGCGCTTCCCGGTGGGAACAGACTGGGAGATCTGGCAGTTACCGATAGACGTCAGCGGCGCGCGGGTTGCTCGGGGTAGACTTGGACACGCCGAGCGGGACCCTGTTGCCGCAGGTCGGAAGAGTTGATTACGCTCTAGACCTAGCACAGCCGCGAAGCACGCGATCTCCTGCGAGGCGGCGCACCCCCGAAGCTCGGCGGTCAGCCCGTCACACCCCTGCCAAAGGCCCACGCCGCACCGCAGATTCCACAGGTCGCCGCAGACGGCGAGACCTGCTCACCGACGTTGGTGAGTCGGGATACCGACCGGCTGCTGTGTCACAGACTCCCGCGACGCGTCCTTGCGAGGCGGGTGCACCGAGGCCGCCCGGCCACCTGAGTTCCGACTCCGGGCAGTCCCGGCCTTTATCGAGGGAAGGAATCCATTGAGCGACACCACCGACGTGACGTCGGATGTTTCCAACGTCGCTGGCGATGCCACCGCCGCCGCTCCCGCCCGTCGTCGGCGTAGCGGCACCGGTCTGTCGGCGATGCTGCTGCCAGAGCTGCAGAGCCTGGCTGCGTCGCTCGGCATCTCCGGCACGGCTCGCATGCGCAAGGGCGAGCTGATCGCCGCGATCTCCGAGCGGCAGGGCGGCAACGCCGCCGGGACCCCTCGACCGCGGGCCGAGGTCGCGGCCGCGGCCGCCCCGACCCGTGAGGGGGTGCGCGCCGAGGTGCGGGAGACCGCTGACCGGCCGGCCGCCGAAGGGCGTAGCGCCGAGCCGGCATCGGCCGAGCCGGCCACCGAGACCGAGGGCCGTGGTCGCACCCGGCGGAGCCGGGCCGCAGCGGCGGAGACGCGTCCGGCTGAGGCGCGTTCGACCGAGACGGCACGTCCGACCGAGACGCGTACCGACGAGGCGGAAGCCGGCGAGCGGGCCGACCGTGGCGAGAATCGCCGTGAGCGGGCCGAGCGTCCGGAACGTGCCGAGCGGGCCGAGCGTCCCGAGCGGGCCGAGCGCACCGAACGGGCCGAGCGTCCGGAACGTGCCGAGCGGGCCGAGCGCACCGAACGGGCCGAGCGCACCGAGCGTCCCGAACGTGCCGAGCGGGCGGAGCGCACCGAGCGTGCTGACCGGGGCGAGCGTGCCGAGCGCACGGAGCGCCCCGACCGGGGCGAGCGTGCCGAACGGGCGGACCGTGCGGAGCGCAACGACCGGGGCGAGCGTGCCGAGCGCGGCGAGCGGAACGAGCGCACGGAGCGCACCGACCGGGGCGATCGCAATGATCGCAACGACCGGGGCGACCGGGGCGACCGCAACGATCGTGGTCAGCGTGCCGAGCGGGACACCGACGACGATGACGGCGAGGGCGGCGGCCGGCGTGGCCGGCGCAGCCGCTTCCGGGACCGTCGCCGCGGGCGCGGCGAGCGCACCGAGACCGGCACCGACACCGGCGGGCGTGAGCCGCAGGTCAGCGAGGACGACGTGCTCGTCCCGGTGGCCGGCATCATCGACGTGCTCGACAACTACGCCTTCGTGCGGACCACCGGTTACCTGGCCGGCCCGAACGACGTTTACGTCTCGATGTCCCAGATCAAGAAGTACGGCCTGCGCCGCGGTGACGCGATCACCGGTGCGGTGCGGGCGGCCCGCGAGGGCGGCAACAGCGGCGACCAGCGGCGGGACAAGTACAACCCGCTGATGCGGCTGGACACGATCAACGGGATGGAGCCCGAGGAGGCCCGGCGTCGTCCGGAGTTCTACAAGCTCACCCCGCTCTACCCGCAGGAGCGCCTGCGCCTGGAGACCGAGCCGCACATCCTGACCACCCGGGTCATCGACCTGGTCATGCCGATCGGCAAGGGCCAGCGGGCACTCATCCAGTCGCCGCCGAAGGCGGGTAAGACGATGGTGCTGCAGGCGATCGCGAACGCGATCACCCGCAACAACCCGGAGTGCCACCTCATGGTGGTGCTTGTGGACGAGCGGCCCGAAGAGGTCACCGACATGCAGCGGTCGATCAAGGGCGAGGTCATCGCGGCCACGTTCGACCGTCCGCCGCAGGACCACACCACGGTGGCCGAGCTGGCCATCGAGCGGGCCAAGCGCCTGGTCGAGCTTGGGCACGACGTGGTCGTGCTGCTCGACTCGGTGACCCGGCTCGGTCGGTCGTACAACCTGGCCGCTCCGGCCAGCGGCCGGATCATGTCGGGTGGTATCGACTCCACGGCGCTCTACCCGCCGAAGCGCTTCCTCGGCGCGGCCCGCAACATCGAGAACGGCGGGTCGTTGACCATCATCGCCACGGCGCTGGTGGAGACCGGGTCCATGGCGGACACGGTCATCTTCGAGGAGTTCAAGGGCACCGGCAACGCGGAGCTGAAGCTGGACCGGAAGATCGCCGACAAGCGGACCTTCCCGGCCATCGACATCAACCCGTCCGGCACCCGGAAGGAAGAGGTCCTGCTCGCACCCGAAGAGCTGGCCATCATCCACAAGCTCCGGAAGGTGCTGCACTCGCTGGACTCGCAGGCGGCGATGGATCTCCTGCTGGACCGGCTCAAGCAGTCCCGCACCAACATCGAGTTCCTGATGCAGATCGCGAAGTCGACGCCGGGGGAGTAACAGGTCCCGGTTGACCGACGACGAAGGGGCACGGCCATCGCGGCCGTGCCCCTTCGTCCTGTGACTCCTCGCGTTGATCGGACCCCGGGGCCTGACCCACCATGCCTCCCTCGCCCCCTTTGCTGTGCTTACCTGGATGCACCGGTGGGGACCGCACGGTGGTGCATCCGCATAAGCAGAGCAAAGGAGGGTGGGAGAGTGGTCTGGTCTGGGTCTGGGTCTGGTTGGGGCCGGCGAGGCGACGGCAGGCAGGAGTGGCGGGTGCGAGGGGGTCAGGTCGTCAGGGGCGAGCCCACGCTGAGGCCCCGCCGGCTCAGAAGTCGCCGTCGGCCACCTGGAAGACGGTGAGGCCGAGGGCCCGCCACATCTGGACCACCTGGACGCGGTCGTCGAAGACGCCTGCCACCCGGTAACGGTCCCGGATCTCCCGGTCGTAGATCTCCCGCTTCACGATCGAGTCCTTCCGGGAGTCGCCCACGGCACGCAGGTGCAGGCCGAGGTACGGAACCCGGACGTGCCGGGCCAACCACGCCTCGGTGGCCGCGCGGGCGGAGGCGTCCCGCCCGGAGCAGAAGACCACCCCGTAACCGGCGGCGTGCATCGCCCGGACCGCCGCGATCACCGCCGTGTTCGGCTGGTCCTCGCCCACCCGGGTCATGTCGTACGGGCTGCGGGACACGGCCAACGCGACGGTGCCGTCGATGTCCACCAGGACGATCTCGGGTGGCTCGGTCGACGGCGGGTGCACGGCGGCGGGGCGTCCGGTGCGAGCCTGCGGCACCGGCAACGGCAGCGTCCGCCCCTCGAGGTACCGCTCGTGCAGCCGGCGGATCGCCTCCGCGCCGACCTGGTCGGCGGGCGGGCGCGCGGCGTCCCGGCGCAGGCACTCGTCCAACGGCACGTCGGTGAAGTCGTGCACCTCGAAATCCGCGCCGTGCCGGGCGGCCAGCTCGGCCCAGTCGCGCAGGGTCCGCGAGCGCAGGTTCGTGTCGTCCACGCAGACGTCCGCCCGGGCCCGCAGCAACGCCTCGACCTGCGCCCGCTGGACGACTGTGACCTGAGCCTCGGCCCACTGGGTGAAGAGCCGTTCGCCGTGCAGCATCCGGCGTAGGTCGTCCCGGTTGACGCGGACAACTGACGGCTGGAGCGTACGGGCGAACGTCGTCTTACCCGAGGCGGGCAGTCCCCGGGTGGCGATCAGGCGGGTCATCGGCACCCCTGCGGCTCGTTGGACGTACCCCCGGCGGGGTACGCGGCGGCGGCCCGCCGGGTGGGCGAATGCCCCGCCGGGCGGCGGGAATGCGGACGGGGGAGCACGTGTTGACGATGCCGGACGAGGTGTGCGGCCCGATTACCGGGTCGGCTCAGGCCCATGGCACACTGGTCAATCGGCCACCGGTTCCGGTTCACGCCCGAGCCCGTCGTGTACGGCGCGACGAGTGATGACGGCGACCCGGCGACCACCAACGAGAGGACCGAGGCGAGATGAAGGCAAACATCCACCCGGAGTACGTGACCACCGAGGTCAGCTGCTCCTGTGGCAACACGTTCACGACCCGCAGCACCGCCAAGGGCGGCACGATCCACGCCGAGACCTGCAGCGCCTGCCACCCGTTCTACACCGGTAAGCAGCGCGTTCTCGACACCGCGGGCCGGGTCGCGAAGTTCCAGCAGAAGTACGCCAAGGTTCAGGCCAAGAAGGCCAAGTAACTCCTCGTTCGGCGCCCGCGTCCGGTTCTTCACCGGGCGCGGGCGCCGTCCGCGTTGTGCCCTGTTTCCACCCGGCGGTCGGCCTTCGGCCACACCAGTCCGGCGCCGCACCGTCGAAGGAGCATCCGCAGCATGAGCAGCGAGCGTCTGGCCGCCCTCCTCGACGAGTACGCGGAGCTGGAGAAGCGGTTGGCCGACCCGGCCATCCACGCCGACCAGACGACCGCACGCAGGGTGGGTCGCCGCTACGCGGAACTGGTGCCGCTGCACAAGGCCGCCGCTGAGCTGGAGCAGGCCCGCGCCGACCTGGCCGCGGCTCGCGAGTTGGCTGCCGAGGACCCGTCCTTCGCGGGTGAGGCGGAGGCCATCGCCGGGTCGGTGCCGGTGCTTGAGGAGCGCCTCGCCGAGCTGCTCATCCCGCGCGACCCGCACGACGCCAAGGACGTGATCGTCGAGATCAAGGCCGGTGAGGGTGGCGAGGAGTCGGCGCTCTTCGCCGGTGACCTGCTGCGGATGTACACCCGCTACGCCGAGCGGCACGGCTGGATCACCGAGGTGATCGACGCACAGGATTCCGACCTGGGCGGGGTCAAGGACGTCTCACTGGCGATCAAGACCAAGGGTGTGCCGGAGGGCGGCAACGGCGTCTGGTCACGACTCAAGTGGGAGGGCGGCGTGCACCGGGTGCAGCGGGTCCCGGTCACCGAGTCGCAGGGCCGCATCCACACGAGCGCCGCCGGGGTGCTGGTGCTGCCCGAGGCCGAGGACGTCGACGTCACGATCGACCAGAACGATCTGCGCATCGACGTGTTCCGTTCGTCCGGCCCGGGTGGTCAGTCGGTGAACACCACCGACTCGGCGGTGCGGATCACCCACCTGCCGACCGGCATCGTCGTCTCCTGCCAAAACGAGAAGTCCCAGTTGCAGAACCGGGAGCAGGCCATGCGGATCCTGCGGGCCCGGCTGCTCGCCGCCGCGCAGGAGCAGGCCGACGCCGCCGCCTCGGACGCCCGCAAGGCGCAGGTGCGCACGGTGGACCGCTCGGAGCGGATCCGCACCTACAACTTCCCGCAGAACCGGATCAGCGACCACCGGATCGGCTACACGGCGTACAACCTGGACCTGGCGCTCGCGGGCGAGCTGGACGGGGTGCTGGACGCGCTCGCCGAGGCCGACCGCGCCGCCCGGCTCGCCGGCGACACCGAACTCACCCGCCGCTGACGGCGTCGGGCACCCGTCCGGCTGGACGGGACGCCACCGGCGCCCGGACGATCAGCTCGCGCGGGGACGGGTCTTGGCGCGGAGCATCTCCCGGTCGGCCTGCTCGAAGGCGACGCTGAGCGCGTCCCGCAGCCCACCGCCACCGGAGACCTCCGCGAAGCCGATGCTCACCCCGACCGGGGTCCCGGGCACCAGCGACTCCCAGTCTTCGAGTCGGACGGCGGCCTCGATCCGGCGGGCCACCTCGGTGGCTTCGGACATGCCGGTGTCCGGCAGCACCACCACGAACTCGTCGCCGCCGTAGCGGGCCACGAAGTCGCCCCGGCGCATCACCCGGTTGATCACCCCGGCGATGCGTTGGAGCACCAGGTCACCGGAGTGGTGCCCGTGGCGGGTGTTCACCGCCTTGAAGCCGTCCAGGTCGCAGACACCGATCACCACCCGGTCGCCTCGGGTGACCACGGCGGTGATGTAGCGCTCCAGCCGGCGCCGGTTGGGCAGCCCGGTGAGCGGGTCGGTCAACGCCTCGCCCTCGAACCGTGCCGCTTCGCGGCGCATCTCCTCGTGGTCGATCCGGGCGGCGATGCCGTCGATGTAGACGTCGCGCAGTCGATCGTTGCGCTGGGCGGCGAGCCGGAACGCCAGTCGGTCGGCCCGGTGCGCCGCCGGGTGGTCGCCGGCACGGGCCAGGGCGATGCTGCGCAGCCGGGCCGGCTCGGCCGCCCCGAGTGTCTCGTTCGACACGTGGATGGTGTCCAGCCGGGTGACCGCCTCGATCGGCCGCCCGTCGGCGACGGCGAGACACACCTGCCCGAGCTGACGCATGTCGCGGGCGCGGGAGCTGTCCCCTCCGTGGCTGATCAGGCGGGCCGGCGCGGGTTTCCCGTCGGTCTGCACCTGGTCGCCGAGCGCGGCCTGGCGGGCCGCCGCGTAGCCGTACGCGGCGAGGCTGCTCGGGCGCAGCCGGCCGGCCCGCCCGGAGCGTACGAAACGGTCCAGGTCGGAGGCCACGTCCCGGAGCACCCGCAGGCAGCCGTCGCTGTCGCCGTTGTGGTCGAGTGCCACGGCGTTGCGCAGCCGGATGCCCGGCGCGGCGAACGTCTCCTCGGGGATCCCGGCGGTGAGCCCGAGTTGCCGGGCCCGTTCGATGGCTCCCAGGGCGTACCCGTGGAAGCTGAGGTAGCTGTACGCCATGGCCAGGTCGTGCCAGCCCCAGGCGGTGTCCCGGTCCGGGTCCTCGACGGCGCCCAGCGCCCGGGCGGCTCGGACGAGGTGGGTGACGCAGCGGTCAAGCGCGCCCTGGTGGTGTGCGGCGAGGGCGGCCAGCGCGTTGAGGTGCCCGTGCAGGTACGGCTCGGCGAGATCGCGGACGGCCGCCGACGCCTCCTCGATGGCCCGGGTGAACTCCGCCGTCCGACCGAGATTGATCAGTGCGGAGAGGCGTTGCACCATCGCGTCCGCCCGTGCCGCCGGGTCGGTGGTGGTGCGGATCACACGTTCCAGCAGGACGTACGACTCCGCGGAGCGACTGGCCTCCTGCAGTGCGCGGGCGCGCGTGAGGGCATCAACCTGGTCGTCGACCCGGTCGAGCCAGCCCACCCGCCAACCTCCTGTCGTGTGCGCCGTCCGCGCACCCGTTGGTCGCGCCGCCCGCGACGCATCATGATTATCGCGTGACCACTCTGCCGCAACACCCCCCCGAAGGGACAGGCCCCATCCGCCCGTCCGCCGCGGTGGCTCGGGCGACCCGCGCGCTCACCGCCGCCGGGGTCGGCCCGGCCCGGGTGGAGGCCGAGTTGCTTGTGGCGTACGTGCTGGGGGTGCCCCGCGGTCGGCTGGCGCTCGCCGACGACCTCGACGACGAGCAGGTGGCGCGGCTCGACGCTCTGACGCGTCGGCGGGCCGCGCGGGAGCCGTTGCAGCACCTGACCGGCCGGGCTGGGTTCCGGCACCTCGAACTGTCGGTGGGCCCGGGGGTCTTCGTGCCCCGGCCGGAGACCGAACTGCTGGCCGGCTGGGGTGTCGAGCAGGCCCGGGGCCGGAGGGCGCCGGTGGTGGTCGACCTGTGCAGCGGCTCGGGCGCGATCGCCCTCGCGGTGGCCCAGGAGCTGCCCGGGGCGCGGGTGATCGCGGTGGAGCGGTCCCCGGAGGCGCTTGTCTGGTTGCGGCGCAACGCGGCGGAGCGGGCCGGGGCGGGGGACCGGCCGATCGAGGTGGTCGAGGCCGACGTGACCGCACCGGACCTGCTGGCGGCCCTGGTGGGCTCGGTGGACGTGCTGCTCTGCAACCCGCCGTACGTGCCGGACGACGTGGTGGTCCCGCCGGAGGTGGCCGGGCACGATCCCGCGGAGGCGGTCTTCGGCGGCGCGGACGGTCTGGCGGTGATCCGTCCCGTCGTCAGCCGGGCGGCGGCGCTGCTGCGCCCGGGTGGCGTTCTCGGCGTCGAGCACGACGACACCCACGGCGCGGCGGTGCCCGGGTTGCTGGCCGAGGCCGGCGGGTTCACCGCTGTCACGGCGCATCTGGACCTCACCGGACGGCCCCGTTACGCCACCGCGTCCCGACGGGCGGACGGCCAGCACGCCCCGATCGGGGTGGCGTGGCAGACTGACTCCTCGTGATGCTCTACGACTGCCGGTCGCCCGCCGACCGGGACCGCGGCATCGCTGCGGCGATCGAGGCGGTCAAGAACGGCGAGCTTGTCGTCCTTCCCACAGATACCGTCTACGGGATCGGCGCGGACGCGTTCACCCCGTACGCGGTCAAGGCACTGCTGGATGCCAAGGGCCGGGGTCGGCAGATGCCGCCGCCGGTGCTGATCGGCTCGCGGCACACCCTGGACGGGTTGGTCTTCTCGCTGCCCACGGCCGCCCGGGACCTGGTGGAGGCGTTCTGGCCGGGTGCGCTGACGATCGTGGTCGAGCACTCGCCGAGCCTCCAGTGGGACCTGGGCGACAAGACGGGCACGGTGGCGGTGCGAATGCCGCTGCACCCGGTGGCGCTCGAGGTGCTGCGGGAGACCGGCCCGATGGCGGTCTCGTCGGCCAACAAGACCGGCCAGCCCGCCGCGGTGACCGCCGAGGAGGCACGGGACCAGCTCAGCTACTCGGTGCGGGCCTACCTGGAGGCCGGGCCCTGTCCGGATCCGGTGCCCAGCACGATCGTGGATCTGACCGGTGAGGTGCCGCAGTTGCTGCGGGCCGGGGCGATCCCGTTGGAGAAGCTGCGCGACGTCGTGCCGGACCTCATCGACGGCCGGGGGGTCTGAGTGCCCCCGTTCACGGTCCTGCACGTCTGCATGGGCAACATCTGCCGCTCACCGATGGCGGAGCGGCTGCTCGCTCTCGCCGTGCGGGAGCGGTTGACGCGGCGCGAGCAGGACCCGGCCCAGGCCGACGGGTTGGTGCACAGCCACAGCGCCGGCACGGGTGGTTGGCACGCGGGCGAGGAGATGAATCCGCCGGCGGCCCGGCAGGTCACCGGCCGTGGTGGCGACGTGGAGGGGTTCGCCGCGCGCAAGCTGCGTTCGGACCACATCGACGCCGCCGACCTGGTGCTGACCGCCACCGCCGACCAGCAGGAGTACGTGGTGGCGCTGCGCCCGGACGCGGCGGCCCGCACGTTCGTGCTCGGCGAGTTCGGTCGGCTGCTGGCCGCGGTGGACGACGCCGCGTTGCCGCCGGGTGACGCGACCCCGGAGGCCGTGTACGCCCGTGGGGTGGCCCTGGTGGCAGCGGCCCACGATGCCCGGTTGGGCGCCTCGGCGCTGGCCACCGATGATCTGGACGACCCGTGGGGTCGTGGTGACCAGTGCTTCAGCCGGGTCGCCGACGAGATCGAGGAGACGGTCCACCCGCTGGCCGGCGCGCTGCTGCCCTGAGCGCGGTGCGAGTTTCCTCCGGGTTTGGGGAAAACCCGGGGCGAAAGCGGCGTTCCGGGTCATTCTGAACGGGTCCTAGCGTGACCGGCTCCTGCGGGGAGAGCTGATGATCCGGGCCCATCTCGACAAACTGCTGACCGTGGTGATCGCCGGAGTGCTGGCCGGGTTGGTGCTGGCCGCAGCCGCCCTGCCGGTGGCCCTGGTGTTCGGGATCGGCTTCAGCGCCCTGTCCACGCCGTACTCGGAGCTGCCGAACACGCTCCGCACGCCGCCCACCGCGCAACGCTCCAACCTCTACGCCAACGACGGCACCACCCTGATCACCTCCTTCTACCAGGAGGACCGGGTGGACGTGCCGCTGCGCGAGGTGGCCCCGGTGATGCGCCAGGCGATCGTGGCCGCCGAGGACGTCCGGTTCTACCAGCACAGCGGGGTGGACCTGCGCGGTGTGGTGCGCGCGTTCACCGTCAACAAGCGCGACGGGCGGACCCGGCAGGGCGCCTCCACGCTGACCATGCAGTACGTCCGCAACGTGCTCAGCAGCGATCCCCGGCTGACCGAGGCGCAGCGGCTGGCCGCCACGGAGGTCACCACCGCCCGCAAGCTCCAGGAGATGCGGTACGCGCTCGCGCTGGAACGCGAACTCGACAAGGAGCAGATCCTCACCCGCTACCTCAACATCGCCTACTTCGGCGCCGGGGCGTACGGCATCGCGGCGGCCAGCAAGCGCTACTTCTCCCGGTCCCCGGCCGAGCTGACCCTGGCCCAGGCGGCACTGCTGGCCGGTCTGGTCCGGTCGCCGGACAGCGACGACCCGATCAACGGCGACGCCGACAGCGCGCTGGAACGTCGGTCGTACGTGTTGGAACGGCTCGTGGAGTCGGGGCAGGTGCCGGCGGACGCGGCGGCGGCGGCGCGGGCCGAGCCGTTGCAGCTACGGCCGAGCGAGACGCCGAACGACTGCACCGGGGTGCCCGAGGCGCACAACGACTGGGGTTTCTTCTGCGACTGGTTCACCCGTTGGTGGAGCAGCCAGTCCGCGTTCGGGGCGACCGCCGACGAGCGGCAGCGCGCGCTGCGCCGGGGTGGGTTCTCGATCGTGTCGTCGCTGGACCCGGGGGTGCAACGGGCCACCACCGAGCAGGTGCTGAAGATCTATCAGCCGTCGGCTGCCGAGGCGGTGCCGACCGCTGTGGTGCAACCGGGCACCGGGCGGGTGCTGGCGATGTCGGTGAACCGCGCCTACAGCGTGAAGGACAACCCGGTCGGGCAGAAGAACCGCCCGAACACCGTCAACCAGTTGATCGGCGGCGGCGGCGCGATCGAGGGGTACCAGGGCGGTTCGACGTTCAAGCTCTTCACGATGCTCGCCGCGTTGGAGGCGGGCCTGCCGCTGTCGACCGACTTCGTGGCACCCACCCAGTTGCTCACCCGCTTCCCGGTCACCGGGGAGGCGAGCTGCGACGGCCGCTGGTGCCCGTCGAACTCCAGCCCATCCGCGATGGACGGCCCCCGCACCATGTGGAGCGCGTTCGGCCGGTCGGTGAACACGTACTTCGCCTGGCTTACCGAGAAGGTCGGCGCCGACCGGGTGGTGGAGATGGCCGAGCGACTGGGCATCGTGCTGCGGGCCGACGACGACGCCCGACTGGCCCGGTACGGCGCGAAGGACTGGGGTCCGTTCACCCTGGGCGTCGCCGCGACCACGCCGCTGGACCTGGCCACCGCGTACGCCACGGTGGCGGCCGAGGGGACCTGGTGCGCGCCGCTGCCGGTGGTGTCGATCACCGACGCGGGTGGCCGCCCGGTCGACGCCGCCAAGCCGGACTGCCGGCAGGTGCTCGACGTCGACGTCGCTCGGGCGGCCACCGACGCGGCTCGCTGCCCGGTCGGTGACCAGTCGATGTACGGGCGCTGCGACGGCGCCACCGCACCCAACCTGCGCGCGCGGCTCGGCCGACCGGTGGCGGGCAAGACCGGCAGCTCGGAGCACTACGAGACGGAGACGGTCGTCGCGTTCACGCCGCAACTCGCGGTCGCCTCGATGGCGGCGAACCCGGACGATCCCCGGGACGCGGTCGGTCAGGCAGTGCAGGCCCGGATGGTGGACGCGGTCGGCGAGGTGCTCTCCACCGCCCTGCGCGGCCAACCGGTACGCGACTTCGTCCCGCCGAGCGAACGAACCGCCTTCCAGGTCACCGGAGCCCGCACCGGCAACTGAAGCCGCTGTGGGTCAGGGGGTTTGTTCGGCGTTGCGGGCGATGTTGCGGGCCATGCCGCCGAAGACCACAGTGTGGAACGGGGCCACCGACTTCCAGTAGGCGTGCCCCGGCAGGCCGCGCGGCAGGAAGACGGCGCGTTGCTGGTAGCGGCTGCGGCCGTCGTCGGCCGGAACCACCCGCATCTCCAGCCAGGCCCGGCCGGGTAGCCGCATCTCCGCGCGGAGCCGCAGCAACTCACCGGGGATGATCTCCTCGACCCGCCAGAAGTCCAGCGCCTCGCCGACCTGGAGGTGATGCGGGTCGCGTCGGCCTCGGCGCAGCCCGACCCCGCCGACCAGCCGGTCCAGCCAGCCGCGGATCGACCAGGCGAGGGGGAAGGAGTACCAGCCGTGTTCGCCGCCGACGCCCTCGACGACCCGCCAGAGCGCCAGCGGCGAGGCGTCCACCGCCCGTTCCCGGACGTCGGTGTAGGCGGTGCCGCCGGACCACACCGGGTCGGTGGGCAGCGGTTCGGCGGGTGCGTCCGGGCCGCTCGCGTTCGACCAGCGGGTCTCCACCTGGGCGTCGCGCACCTTGGCCAGCGCCAGCGCCACCGCGTCATCGAAGCCGGTCAGCCCGCCCGGCGGGTCGGGGACGTAGCGGGCAATGTCGTGTTCGTCCGCTACCGCCTCCTGGATCAGGCTCTCCACCAGCGGGCGGGCGATGGCATTCGGCACCGGGGTGATCAGGCCGACCCAGTGCGAGGAGAGCGAGGGGGTGAGCGCCCGGACCGGCACGATGAGCCGCCGGCGCAGCCCGGCCACCCGGGCGTAACGCTGCATCATCTCGCGGAACGTGAGCACGTCCGGTCCGCCGATGTCGAAGCCACGGTTGACGTCCGGCGGCAGCGCGGTGCAGCCGACCAGGTAGCTCAGCACGTCGCGGACGGCGATCGGCTGGATCCGGTTGCGCACCCAACGCGGCGTGACCATGGCAGGGAGTCGCTCGGTCAGGTACCGCAGCATCTCGAACGACGCCGAACCCGACCCGATGATCACCGCGGCCCGCAGCACCGCCGTGGGCACCCCACTGCCCAGCAGGATCCGGCCCACCTCGGCCCGGGAGCGCAGGTGCGGCGAGGGGACCGCGTCGGTGGCCGGCAGCGGACCGCCCAGGTAGACGATCCGGCGTACGCCTGCCGCGCGGGCCGCCGCCGCGAAGTTCGTCGCCGCCGCCCGGTCGGCGGCCTCGAAGTCGGGCCGGCCGAGTGAGTGCACCAGGAAGTAGGCGACGTCCACGTCGGCGAAGACGGCCGGCAACGTGTCCGGCCGACTCAGGTCCCCCTCGACGATCTCGGCGGCCGAGGCCCAGGGCACGTCGCGCAGCCGGACCGCCTTGCGGGCGAGGCACCGCACGGTGTGACCCTCGGCGAGCAGCAGCGGCGTCAGCCGCCCGCCGATGTATCCGGTTGCTCCGGTGACGAGGCATCTCACGAGGTCCAGTCTGCGGCCCCCTAGACTCGTTCGCTGTGGAGACCGAGACGAGCACCTTCTGGGGGCCGGATTTCGCGCAGCTCAGGGCGACCGACCCGGAGATCGCCGGGGTGGTCCTCGGTGAGCTGGACCGGTTGCGGGGTGGCCTGCAGCTCATCGCCAGCGAAAATCTGACCTCGCCGGCGGTGCTGGCCGCGCTCGGCTCGACGCTCACCAACAAGTACGCCGAGGGCTACCCGGGTCGGCGTTACTACGGCGGCTGCGCCGAGGTGGACCGGGCCGAGGAGATCGGCATCGCCCGGGCCAAGGAGCTGTTCGGGGCCGAGCACGCCAACCTCCAGCCACACTCCGGGGCGAGCGCCAACCTGGCCGCGTACGCGGCGCTTGTGCAGCCGGGGGACACGGTGCTGGCGATGGACCTGCCGCACGGCGGGCACCTCACCCACGGCAGTCGGGTGAACTTCTCCGGCAAGTGGTTCCACCCGGTCGGCTACCCGGTCCGGCCGGACACCGAGCTGATCGACTACGACGAGGTACGGGATCTGGCGCGGGCGCACCGACCCAAGCTGATCATCTGTGGTGCCACCGCGTACCCCCGTCTGATCGACTTCGCCCGGTTCCGGGAGATCGCCGACGAGGTCGGGGCGTACCTGATGGTGGACGCCGCGCACTTCATCGGCCTGGTCGCCGGCCGGGCGATCCCGTCCCCGGTGCCGTACGCGGACGTCGTCTGCGCCACCACCCACAAGGTGCTGCGCGGCCCGCGCGGCGGCATGATCCTCTGCCGCGAGTCGCTGGCCCAGCGGATCGACAAGGCGGTCTTCCCGTTCACCCAGGGCGGTCCGCTCATGCACGCGGTCGCGGCCAAGGCGGTCGCCCTGCGCGAGGCCGCCCAGCCGGAGTTCCAGACGTACGCCCGGCAGGTGGTGAGCAACGCCCAGGCGCTCGCGGCCGGGCTGGCCGACGAGGGGATGCGTCAGGTGTCCGGCGGCACCGACACCCACCTCGCCCTGATCGACCTGCGGGAGGCGGGGGTGACCGGGGCGGAGGCCGAGCGGCGCTGCGACGCAGCGTCGATCACCCTGAACAAGAACGCCATCCCGTACGACCCGCAGCCCCCGATGGTGGCCTCCGGTCTGCGGGTGGGCACCCCGTGCGTCACCACCCAGGGCATGCGGGAGGGGGAGCTGCGGCAGGTGGCGACCCTGATCGCCCGCGCGGTGCGCACCGATCCCGGGGCACCGGGCGGGGCCGACGAGCTGACCCGGATCGGTGCCGACGTGGCCGAGCTGGTCGCGGCGTTTCCGGCGTACCCCCGTGGCTGAGCCCGTGGTGGTCGCGCCCGACGGCGACCGGCGGTGGCGGCTGCGGCACCTGCCGGTGTTGCTGGCGGCGTCGGTGGGGCTGGCCGTGGTCGCCGCGGTCGTGGGTGCGGCGACCGGCGGCGCGACCGCCGCGCTCGGCGCGGCGGCCGGCGTGGGCGTCACGGTGTTCAGCTACACCCTCACCACAGTGGTGCTGGCCTGGGCCGACCAGATCAACCCGCAACTGCTGCTGCCGTTGGGCCTGGGCCTGTACGCGCTGAAGTTCACCCTGTTGGGTGTCGTGCTGGTGGCGGTGGCCTCGACCGGCTGGCCCGGGTTGATTCCGCTTTGCCTCGGCATCGTCGCCGGGGTGGCAGTGTGGACAGCGGTGCACCTCTGGTGGCTGACCAGGGTGTACGCCCACCGGCCACGGGACTGACCTGGCGATCGGCCGGCCGTCCCAACCAGCGGACGCGCCGCAATATGTCGGCCTCCGGTCATTTTCCGACGGGCGGAAGGGGAGTAGCGTGCCCACAGACGACGGCGCCCACGAGATGCCCACACAACGATGGTTGTGCGGGGGGTGAGGCACAGCCTCGTCTTCCCGGCTGATATCGTTCGCCCCGTCATGGCTGATGACCAAACCCCCCGTCCCGCCGGTGAACCGGACGACTATCCGTCCGGTGCCGGTCAGGGTTGGACCGCGCTCAGCTACCTCATCGGAGGCATGCTCGTGTGGGGTTTCATCGGCTGGCTGGTCGACCAGTGGCTCGACACCGGTGGCGTCGCCACCGGGATCGGCTTCGTGCTCGGCATGGCCGGGGGAGTCATCCTGGTCATCCGCCGACTCGGCACGCCTACTTAGGAAGGGACGCGGTGTTCGGACAGGCGAACGTCCTGGCAGCTGGCCAGGCGAATTTCCCACCCAGTGTGGAGGACTTCTACCTGCCCAGCATCCTGCCCTGGGGTGCACACGACTCGTACTGGATCACCAAGTTCACCTTGATGATCTGGATCGCGGTCGGTGTGCTGATCATCTTCTTCCTGGCGACCTACCGGAACCCGAAGCTGGTGCCGACCAAGAAGCAGTGGTTCGCCGAGTCGATCTACGGCTTCGTGCGTAACAACATCTCGGTCGACATGATCGGCCACCAGGGTGTGCGGTTCGCTCCGTACTTCACGACGCTGTTCTGCTTCGTGCTGGTGACGAACGCGTTCGCGATCATCCCGCTCTTCCAGATCTCGCCGAACTCGCACATCGCCTTCCCGGCGATCCTCGCGGTGATCAGCTACGTGCTGTTCAACTACATCGGCATCCGGCACCACGGCTTCGGCAAATACTTCAAGCACGCCCTGATCCCGCCGGCACCGTGGTACATCCTGCCGCTGCTGATCCCGATCGAGGCGTTCTCGACCTTCATCATCCGGCCGTTCTCGCTGGCCGTACGTCTCTTCGCGAACATGTTCGCCGGCCACATGCTCCTGCTGGTCTTCACGCTCGGCGGCTTCGCGATGCTCAACGCCAACGCCTGGCTGGCGCCGGTCTCGGTGGTCTCCTGGGTGATGACCGTGGCGCTGACCCTTCTCGAGGCGCTGGTCATCGTCCTGCAGGCCTACGTCTTCACGGTGTTGAGCGCCAGCTACATCCAGGGCGCGCTCGCCGAAGAGCACTGATCCACGCACCAACCGTTGTCGTCCCGCGTGAGAGTCACGCGTGATAACCAGGAGGAACCACTAATGGATTACGTCGCCGCGGTAGAGGGCAGCACCGCCGCCATCGGCTACGGCCTCGCGGCCATCGGCCCGGGTATCGGCGTTGGCCTGGTCTTCGCCGCCTACATCCAGTCGACCGCCCGCCAGCCGGAGTCGTCCCGGATGACCCTGCCGTACGTCTGGATCGGCTTCGCCGTCATCGAGGCGCTCGCGCTGTTCGGCATCGCCTTCGGCTTCATCTGGGCCGGCTGATTCCGCCCCTTCCGACCGGGAGGTCACCCATGTTGTTCCTCCTCGCCGCCGAGGGTGGAGAGTCAGACCACAACCCGATCATCCCGATCGGGGAGGAGATCGTGGTCGGCACGATCGCCTTCGCCGTGCTCTGCTTCGTGCTGATGAAGTTCGTCTTCCCGCGGATGGAGCAGACGTTCCAGGCTCGGGTCGACGCGATCGAGGGCGGCATCAAGCGCGCCGAGGCCGCTCAGGCCGAGGCGAACCAGCTGCTCGAGCAGTACCGTGCCCAGCTCGCTGAGGCCCGGACCGACGCCGCCAAGATCCGTGACGACGCGCGGGCCGACGCCGAGGGGATCCGGCAGGACATCCTCGCCAAGGCGCGGGAAGAGTCCGACCGGGTCATCCAGGCCGGCAAGGACGCGCTCGCCGCCGAGCGGGCCACCATCGTGCGTGAGCTGCGTGCCGAGGTCGGCACCATCGCGGTGGACCTGGCCAGCAAGATCGTTGGCGAGTCGCTGGCCGACGAGGCACGACGCAAGGGCACCGTCGACCGGTTCCTGAGCGGTCTCGAGAGCACGGGGGCCCGCTGATGCAGGCCGCCAGCCGGGAGTCGTACAAGGTCGCGGCCGAGGGCCTCGACGCGTACGTCCGCGGCACCGACGCGGTCGCTGCGGCTCACACCGCCAACGACCTGCTCGCCGTTGCTGGGCTGCTGCGGCGCGAGCCGCGGCTGCGCCGGGCGCTGTCGGACCCGGCCCGGTCCGGCGCGGACCGCGCCGAACTGCTCGGCGGGATGCTGCGCGGCAAGGTCGGCGACGGTGCGCTCGACCTGCTCGCCACGCTGGTCTCCGGCCGTTGGTCGACGCCGTCGGAGTTGCTCGACGGCGTCGAGCGGCTCGGCGTGGAGGCGGCACTGGCCAGCACCGAGGCCTCCGGCGATCTCGGCGAGGTCGAGGACGAGCTGTTCCGCTTCGGGCAGGTCGTCGCCGGCCAGCCCGAACTTTCGGCGGTGCTGTCCAACCCCGCGGTCCCGGTGGACCAGCGGGGGGTCCTGGTCGGCGACCTGCTCTCCGGCAAGGCCCACCTGGCCACCGTCCGCCTCGTCGAGGTGGCCCTGTCCGGCTTCGGTGGGCGCTCCTTCAGCGGATCGCTCACCCGGCTGGTCGAACTCGCCGCCGAACGGCGGGACCGTCAGGTGGCGTACGTCACCGTGGCGGCCCCGTTGAGTGACGAGGAGGAGCGCCGACTGGGTGCGAGCCTCGCTGGGATATACGGTCGAGAGGTCTCCGTCAAGCAGACGGTCGACCCCCACGTCCTGGGTGGCGTGAGCGTGCGGGTCGGTTCCGACCTGTACGACGGCACCATCCTGCGCCGCCTCAACGAGACCCGCAACGCGCTCGCGAAGCGCTGAACGGCTTCGCCGCCCAGCGGCTGAGCGGCTCAGCCGCTCAGCGTCGGGCGGCTCAGCCGCTCAGCGCCCGGAATGACAGACGCCATTCGGACCGGTCGGTACTAGGTATCCCGGGCCCCTGAATTTTAAGGAAGCAGAGGATGGCCGAGCTGACCATCTCGACGGAGGAGATCCGCGGCGCCCTGGAGCGCTACGTCTCTTCCTACTCGTCCGACGTCTCCCGCGAGGAGGTCGGCACCGTCGCCGACACCGGTGACGGTATCGCCCACGTCGAGGGCCTGCCCTCGACCATGACCAACGAGCTCCTGGAGTTCGAGGACGGCACGCTCGGCGTGGCGTTGAACCTCGACGTCCGGGAGATCGGTGTCGTCGTTCTCGGTGACTCCGCCAAGCTGGAGGAGGGGCAGCGCGTCAAGCGCACCGAGCGGGTTCTCTCCGTTCCGGTCGGCGACGCCTTCCTCGGCCGCGTGGTCGACGCGCTCGGCCAGCCGATCGACGGGCTCGGTGACATCGCCAACGAGGGCTACCGCGAGCTGGAGCTGCAGGCTCCGAACGTGATGTCCCGCCAGTCGGTGTTCGAGCCGCTGCAGACCGGCATCAAGGCCATCGACGCGATGACCCCGATCGGTCGGGGTCAGCGGCAGCTGATCATCGGTGACCGCAAGACCGGTAAGACCACTGTCGCCCTGGACGCGATCCTCAACCAGCGGGACAACTGGCGCACCGGCGACCCGAAGAAGCAGGTCCGCTGCATCTACGTCGCCATCGGCCAGAAGGCCTCCACGATCGCCTCGATCAAGGGCCAGCTCGAAGAGGCCGGCGCGATGGAGTACACGACCATCGTGGCCTCCCCGGCGTCCGACCCGGCCGGCTTCAAGTACCTGGCCCCGTACACCGGCTCGTCCATCGGGCAGCACTGGATGTACGGCGGCAAGCACGTCCTGATCGTCTTCGACGACCTGAGCAAGCAGGCCGAGGCGTACCGGGCCGTGTCGCTGCTGCTGCGTCGCCCGCCGGGCCGTGAGGCGTACCCGGGTGACGTCTTCTACCTGCACTCCCGCCTGTTGGAGCGCTGCGCGAAGCTCTCCGACGAGCTGGGTGGCGGTTCGATGACCGGTCTGCCGATCATCGAGACGAAGGCCAACGACATCTCGGCCTTCATCCCGACCAACGTCATCTCGATCACCGACGGCCAGATCTTCCTGGAGACCGACCTGTTCAACCAGGGCGTTCGTCCGGCGATCAACGTCGGCACCTCGGTCTCCCGGGTCGGCGGCGCCGCCCAGGTGAAGCCGATGCGCAAGGTCGCCGGTTCGCTGCGGCTCAACCTGGCCCAGTACCGCGAGCTGGAGGCGTTCGCCGCCTTCGCCTCCGACCTGGACCGGGCCTCCCGGGCCCAGCTCGACCGCGGTGTCCGCCTCGTCGAGCTGCTCAAGCAGCCGAACTACTCGCCGTTCCCGGTCGAGCAGGAGGTCGTCTCGGTCTGGGCCGGTGTCGAGGGCAAGCTGGACGACATCCCGGTGGGCGAGGTTCGTCGCTTCGAGGCGGAGTTCCTCCAGTACCTGCGGCACAAGCACGAGGGTGTGCTTGCCGGTATCGCCGACAACCAGTGGGGCGACGACATCGTCGGTTCGCTGGACGCGGCGATCACCGAGTTCAAGCAGGTCTTCCTCAACAAGGACGACGAGCGCAAGGTCAACGACGCGCCGGCCGCACCGCTTGAGGGCGACGAGAACCGCGAGACGGTGACCCGCTTCCGCGACAGCGCGACCGACCGCCCGGCCGAGAGCTGATCCCGTGGCGGCCCAGGTACGCGTTCTTCGTCAACGGATCCGCTCGGCGAAGTCGATGAAGAAGATCACCAAGGCGATGGAGCTCGTGGCGACGAGCCGGATCGCCAAGGCTCAGGCCCGGGTGCAGGCGTCCCTGCCGTACGCCCAGGCCATCACCGGTGTGCTCACGGCGCTGGCGTCCAACGCGCGGATCGACCACCCGCTGCTCACCCCGCGCGAGCGGGTGCGGCGGGCGGGCGTCCTGTTGGTCACCAGCGACCGTGGCCTGGCCGGCGGCTACAGCTCCAACGCGATCAGGATGGCGGAGTCGCTGATCGCGCGGCTCAAGGCGGACGGCAAGGAGCCGGTGCTCTACGTCATCGGACGTAAGGGCGTCGGGTTCTACCGGTTCCGCGACCGGCCGATCGAGGCGAACTGGACCGGCTTCAGCGAGCAGCCGTCGTTCGAGGACGCCCGTACCGTTGGTGAGACCCTGATCAAGGCGTTCACCGCCGGTGCGGACGACGCAGACGGCGGTGCCGGAGCGGACGGGGTGCTCGGCGTCGACGAGTTGCACATCGTCTACACCGAGTTCCACTCGCTGATGACGCAGAACCCGGTCACCAAGGTCATCGGTCCGATGCAGGTGGAGGACCGGCCGCGCTCCGAGGGGCTGCTGCCGGCGTACGAGTTCGAGCCGGAGGCGGAGGCGCTGCTCGACGCGCTCCTGCCGAGGTACATCAACACGCGGATCTACGCGGCGTTGATCGAGTCGGCGGCGAGTGAGTCGGCGGCACGGCGGCGGGCGATGAAGAGCGCCACCGACAACGCCGAAGACATGATCGAGAAGTACACGCGCGAGATGAACTCGGCTCGCCAGGCCGGGATCACCCAGGAGATCAGCGAGATCGTCGGCGGCGCCAACGCGCTGGCCGCGTCGGGAAGTGAAGTGTGATGACTGCACCAGTAGAGACCAAGACGGCCACGGGTCGCGTGGTCCGGGTCATCGGCCCGGTCGTCGACGCCGAGTTCCCGCGCGACGCCATGCCGGCCCTGTTCAACGCCCTCAACGTCAAGGTGAACCTGTCCGGCGGTGAGAAGACGCTGACCCTGGAGGTCGCCCAGCACCTGGGTGACAACCTGGTCCGTGCCATCTCGATGCAGCCGACCGACGGCCTGGTCCGCGGCGCGGAGGTGCGTGACCTCGGCGAGCCGATCAGTGTGCCGGTGGGCGACGCGGTCAAGGGCCACGTGTTCAACGCGATCGGCGAGGTGCTCAACCTCAAAGAGGGCGAGACGTTCGAGGCGGACGACCGGTGGGGCATCCACCGCAAGGCCCCGGCCTTCGCGGACCTGGAGCCGAAGACCGAGATGCTGGAGACCGGCATCAAGGTGATCGACCTGCTCGCCCCGTACGTCAAGGGCGGCAAGATCGGCCTGTTCGGCGGCGCGGGCGTGGGCAAGACGGTGCTCATCCAGGAGATGATCACCCGGGTTGCCCGCAACTTCGGTGGTACCTCGGTGTTCGCCGGCGTGGGTGAGCGCACCCGTGAGGGCAACGACCTCATCGCCGAGATGACCGAGTCCGGCGTCATCGACAAGACCGCGCTTGTCTACGGCCAGATGGACGAGCCGCCGGGCACCCGGCTGCGGGTGGCGCTCTCCGCGCTGACCATGGCGGAGTACTTCCGGGACGTGAAGAAGCAGGAGGTGCTGCTCTTCATCGACAACATCTTCCGCTTCACCCAGGCCGGGTCCGAGGTGTCCACGCTGCTCGGCCGCATGCCGAGCGCCGTGGGTTACCAGCCGACCCTGGCCGACGAGATGGGCGAGCTCCAGGAGCGGATCACCTCCGTCCGGGGCCAGGCCATCACCTCCATGCAGGCGATCTACGTGCCGGCGGACGACTACACCGACCCCGCCCCGGCCACCACGTTCGCCCACCTGGACGCGACCACCAACCTGGAGCGGTCGATCTCCGACAAGGGCATCTACCCGGCCGTGGACCCGCTGGCGTCCTCGTCCCGGATCCTCGCCCCGGAGTTCGTCGGCCAGGAGCACTTCCAGGTCGCCACCGAGGTGAAGCGGATCCTGCAGCGCTACCGCGACCTGCAGGACATCATCGCCATCCTCGGCATCGAGGAGCTCTCCGAGGAAGACAAGATCACCGTGGCGCGGGCCCGGCGGATCGAGCGCTTCCTCTCGCAGAACACCTACGCGGCGGAGCAGTTCACCGGCGTGCCGGGCTCGACGGTCCCGATCAAGGAGACCATCGAGGCGTTCCGCAAAATCAGCGAGGGTGAGTACGATCACTTCCCCGAGCAGGCGTTCTTCATGTGCGGCGGTCTTGAGGACCTGGAGCGCAAGGCTGAGGAGCTGATGAAGGCCTGACCGGCCCGATTCGACAGGTAACAAAAAGACTGCCCCGGCAATGCCGGGGCAGTCTTTTGTTCATCTTCGCGTCCTACCATCGTCGCGGTCCGTTACTCGGGGTCGTCCGTTTCGAACAACCCGAGATAGGTTCTATCCGCACGCTCACCCGAACGAGCGTTGATCTCTGCAACCTTTCGACGACGTGCGCCCGTCTTCCTTGCGTGGGCGTAACGAACGGAGCTGCTCGTGGGTAAGGCCGGCAAGCGTGGCCGCAAGTCATCCGTCTGGCGCGGCGTGCCGCGCTGGGCCAGGATCTGCACGGTGTTCGGCACCGTGCTGGTCGTGCTCAGCGGAGCGGTGCTCGTCGGCACGGAGGCCCTGATGGCCCGCTACGAGGGTGCGGTCGGCAAGGCGGACCTGTTCGGGGACCAGGCGGCGGGCGCCCAGCCGAAGAAGAGCGACATCAAGGGCCCACTCAACATCCTGCTCGTCGGCATCGACCCGCGTACACCGACCGCCGCGCCGCTGGCCGACTCGATCATGGTGCTGCACGTGCCGTCGTCCATGGACCGGGCCTACCTCTTCTCCCTGCCGCGCGACCTCTACGTGCCCATCCCGCCGTTCAAGAAGGCCGACTTCCCCGGCGAGACCACGAAGATCAACGCTGCCATGTCGTTCGGCAGCAAGGTGCCGGGGGCCAACCCCGACGCGGCGCGGGGCTTCGAGCTGCTGGCCACCACGGTGCAGAACGTGACGGGCATCAAGCGGTTCGATGCCGGCGCCATCATCAACTTCACCGGCTTCCAGAAGATCGTCGACGCGATGGGCGGCGTCGACATGTACATCGAGCGCGACGTCAAGTCCGAGCACAAGCAGCCGGACGGTAAGCCGCGGCCGGGCAAGACGTACGGCGAGGGTTACGTCGGCCCGCAGGCGCTCTACAAGAAGGGCAACCAGCACCTCAGCGGGTGGCAGGCGCTTGACTACGTCCGGCAGCGCTACCCGAAGAACGGTGTTCCGGACTCCGACTACGGTCGGCAGCGCCACCAGCAGCAGTTCGTCAAGGCCATGGTGGGCCAGGCGTTCAGCGCCGACGTGGTGGCCAACCCGATCAAGCTGGACAAGGTGCTCCGCGCCGCCGGCCAGTCGCTCATCTTCAACGGTCGGGGCAGCAGCGTTGTCGACTTCGGGCTCGCCCTGAAGGACATCCGCCCCAACACCATTCAGATGATCAAGCTCGCCGGTGGTGAGCTCAAGAACAGCAGGGGTGCCTACCTCGGTGAGCAGTTCCAGGCGGATGTCCCGGACTTCTTCACCGCACTGCACAACGAGCAGCTCGACGCCTTCCTGCTTGAGCATCCGGACTTCGTGAACAAGACCAAGTAGTCGTGGCGCGGGTTCTCCCACCCGCGTTGGGAGCGCGTGCGCGTCAGGCTAGACTTTCGGCAATCCGTCGCCGCAGCAAGGAGACAGCGTGGCAAAGCAGCTTCACGTCGAGCTCGTCGCCGTCGAGGAGAAGGTCTGGTCCGGTGACGCCGAAATGGTCGTCGCCCGGACGACCGAAGGCGAGCTCGGTGTCCTGCCGGGGCACGCGCCGCTGCTCGGCCAGCTCGCCGAGCCCGGTCAGGTCCGCATCAAGCTCGCCGGCGGTGAGCAGGTCTCCTACGAGGTGGCCGGCGGCTTCCTCTCGGTGAGCGCCGACGGCGTCATCGTGCTGGCCGAGAGCGCTACCCCGGTCTCCGCGCAGAGCCGCTGAGTCACACCGGGGATGGACATCGTCGAAGGAATCGGGATCGGCGTTGTCGTCATCCTCGGCGCGCTTCTGACCCTCTTCGTCCGGCGAGCCCTGGTCACCCGCAGCGGTGGCATCATCCGGCTCAGCGTCCGCGTCACCACCATGCTCGACGGCCGTGGCTGGTCGCCCGGCTTCGGCCGGTTCGCCGGTGACGAGCTGCGGTGGTACCGGATGTTCAGCTTCGCGATCCGTCCCAAGCGGGTGCTCTCCCGCAAAGGGCTGGCGGTCGAACGCCGTCGGTTGCCGGAGGGTCAGGAACGGCTCTCCATGCCGGCCGACTGGGTGATCCTCCGCTGTACCAGTCACCACGCACCGGTGGAGATCGCCATGGCGCGGTCGACAGTCACCGGTTTCCTCTCCTGGCTCGAGGCCGCCCCTCCGGGGGCGGTCTCGCCGCGTATGGCCTCCCAGGACTGGCCGGCTGCCTGACGCCGGTCTTCTGTGGTTGCGCTTGGGGTTTCCGGGGGAGCCCGCCCGGCTCTTTCGTGGTTGCGCTTGGGGTTTCCGGGGGAGCCCGCCCGGCTCCGGGCGGTCAGGCTTGATCCCTGCGCCGGGCGGGCTCCCCCGGAAACCCGTCGTGGGCACTGTGCGTCACTTCGGTGCGGTTTTTCGTCACCTGCCGTTGCCGGTGAGGCTGAGTCTTGCCTTCCCGGGTCGTCTGGCGGCCTTGATCGACTCGGGTTCCTTGATGTCGGGGTGTCCTGCCGGTCTGATACCCCGGTCTCAAGGAACCCGAGTGGATCACGCCGCCCCGCGCTCGCTGCGCGCCCGCGCCGCCGCGGCCTGGCGTCCGTCGTGCGGCCTGGCGTCCGTCGTGCGGCCTGGCGTCCGTTGTGCGGCCTGGCGTCCGCCGTGCCGCGGCGGGCCCTCGCGCGCTGCGCCGTCGCGGGCCCTCGCCCCCCGCGCCGCGGCGGGCCCTCGCGCGCCTCAGGTACGCGTGGGGGCGGCCAGAGTGGGAATCCCTACCTGGACGTGGTGCGATGCGCCGACGGTCAGCGCTTGCCGCCTGGCACCCATAGCACATCTCCCGCCGGATTTGCCGTTCTTGACAGGATAAAGAGCAGATCGGAGAGCCGGTTGAGATACTTTGCCGGGAGGGTGCTGGTCCGTTCCGGATCGTGGCTTACCAGCGCCCACGCCGCGCGTTCGGCACGCCGGGCGGTGGTCCGCGCCACGTGGAGCAGCGCCGCTCCGGGGGTGCCACCGGGGAGGATGAAGGAGTCGAGCTTGCTCAGGCGTGCGTTGTACTCGTCGCACCAACCCTCGAGGCGCTCGACGTACTCCTCGGTCACCCGCAGCGGCGGGTACTTCGGCTCCGCCTCGACCGGGGTGGACAGGTCTGCGCCGACGTCGAACAGATCGTTCTGCACCGACTCCAGCACGCCCCGCAGTTTCTCGTCGAGCCCACCCAGGGCGAGCGCGACGCCGATCGCGGCGTTGCACTCGTCGACGTCCGCGTACGCGGCGATCCGTGGATCGGTCTTCGGCACCTGCTCGTTGTTGCTCAGCCTGGTCATGCCGGCGTCGCCGGCCTTGGTGTAGATGCGCGTGAGGTGGACGGCCATGACGCACAGCCTACGGATTCCCGACCTGACGATCCCGGCGCGGCCGGACAGCGCGGCCAGTTGGCCGGTGGTGGTGGGCCCCGGCGACGCGGGCGACCCGGCGGTCAGCGACGTCGACGTGATCCGGGTGCGCGGTGACGCTCGGCTCGCCGGCACCGTGCACGTGGTGGGGGCCAAGAACTCGGCGTTGAAGCTGATGGCCGCCGCGCTGCTCGCCCCGGGCCGCAGCGTGATCACGAACGTCCCTCGGATCACCGACATCGCGATCATGGGCGAGGTGCTGCGCCGGCTGGGCTGCGGCGTCCGGTTCGACGCGGACGATCCGGTCGACCCGATGGTGGCCCGCGGCGGGGTGGCCCGGTCCCGTTCGGTGACCATCGACGTGCCGGAGCAGCCGGGCACGGACGCCGATTACGACCTGGTCCGACGGTTGCGCGCGTCGATCTGTGTGCTCGGCCCGCTGCTTGCCCGCCGGGGGTACGTGCGGGTGGCCCATCCTGGCGGCGACGCCATCGGGTCGCGAGGGCTGGACATGCACATCTCCGGGCTGACCCGGATGGGCGCGGAGATCTCCGGTGAGCACGGCTTCGTCATCGCCTCCGCCCCGCACGGGCTGCGCGGCGCGGACATCGTGTTGGACTTCCCCAGCGTGGGCGCGACCGAGAACCTGGTGATGGCGGCGGTGCTGGCCCAGGGTGTCACGATGATCGACAACGCCGCCCGGGAGCCGGAGATCGTCGACATCTGCACGATGCTCAACGAGATGGGGGCGCGGATCTCCGGTGCGGGCACGTCCATGTTGCGGATCACCGGCGTGCCGGGTCTGCACGCGGTGCGGCACGCCACGGTGGGGGACCGGATCGTCGCCGGCACCTGGGCGTTCGGGGCGGCGATGACCCGGGGGGACGTGACGGTGACCGGGCTGGACCCGGCGTACCTGGAGGTCGCGCTGGACAAGGTGGTGGCGGCCGGCGGCCTGGTGGAGACCCGGGGAGACGGTTTTCGGGTACGGATGGACGACCGGCCCCGGGCGGTGGACGTGGTGACGTTGCCGTACCCCGGCTTCGCCACCGACCTGCTGCCGATGGCGATCGGGCTGGCCGCGGTCAGTGACGGTGCCTCTCTGATCACCGAGAACATCTTCGACGGCCGGTTCATGTTCGCCAACGAGATGATGCGGCTCGGCGCGGACATCAAGACCGACGGGCACCACGCGGTGGTCCGGGGCCGGGGTCGGCTCTCCGGCGCACCGGTGCAGGCGACCGACATCCGTGCCGGCGCGGGGCTGATCATCGCTGGGCTGTGCGCGCAGGGGGTCACCGAGGTTTCCCACGTGCACCACGTCGACCGGGGCTATCCGGACTTCGTGGCCGACCTGCGGGCGCTCGGGGTGGCGGTCGAGCGGGGCACCACCCCGGAGGAACCGTCGCTGGAGATCTGAGACCGGCTCCGTGCGTGGGGCCGCACCGGTGGGCGTCCACGCGCGCGACGTCCACCCCGGACGGCGGCTCTCGCGATGTCAGGCGGCCTGCAACGAGGCACGTACGTGCCGTCGCGCGTCGTGGATGCGTGACTTCAGGGTGCCGATCGGAATGGCGAGGTGGTCGGCGATCTCGTCGTAGGTCAACTGGCACAGGTCACGCATGACCAGAGGGGCGACCAGTTCGGGTCGGTGAGCCTCCAGCCGTTCCAGCGCGTCCAGCAGGTCGAGCCGGGAGCCCGCGATCACGCTCGTCGTGCGCGGGTCGGCGGCATCGAGCGGAAGCAGTGGCATGGACTGCTCGTCGGCTCGGCGCTTGAGGCTTCGGTACGTCTGCCGGGCGCAGTTGGCCGTGACGACGTACAGCCAGGTGGAGAACTTGGACCGCCCCGCGAAGCCGTCTATCTTGCGAGCGACCTGGAGGAGGGCGTCCTGGCACGCCTCTTCGGCGTCCTGCCGGCACGGGAGGAGGCGCAGACACTGCCGCAGGACCTGCGGGCCGATCCTGATCAGCAGCGCGTCGAGAGCGGCAGCGTCGCCCTTGGCGGCGCGGCCGGCGAGCTCCTCGATCTCAAGATCCTCTGACATGCTCAGGCCCCGTTCCTCCCCGTCCTGGGGGCCATAATACGGGCGTGTCAGTACCCGACAAGATCGGCCGATATCGCGTCCTGCGGCGCATCGGTTCCGGAGCGTTCGCCACTGTGTGGCTCGGCGCGGACGACGCCCTGGACGCGTCGGTGGCGATCAAGGTGCTGGCCGACAACTGGTCGTACCACGCCGATCTGCGGGAGCGCTTCGAGCAGGAAGCACGGATCATGCGGCGGACGGATTCCAGCCTGCTCGTGCGTGTTCTCGACGTCGGTGAGCTGCCGGACGGCCGGCCGTATCTGGTGATGCCGTACGCGGCCGGTGGCACCCTCGCGGATCGGCTCGTCTCGGGGCCCATGCCGGTACGGGAGGCCCTGCTCGTCGCGGCCGATATCGCCAGTGCCGTCACGGTGCTGCACGAGGCCGGTGTGCTGCACCGTGACCTCAAGCCGTCCAATGTGTTGTTCCAACCGGCCGCGGATCGGGATCGGGTACTCGTCGCCGACCTCGGCCTGGCGAAGGCGCTCGCGAACGCGTCCGGCTTCACCATCGCCGCCGGCACACCCGGCTACATGCCGCCCGAGCAGGCTACCCCCGGCGGAGGCCTGGACATCCGCGCCGACGTGTACGCGATCGGCGCGACCATGTACCACATGCTGACCGGGAGCCCTCCCGAGCAGGCCAGCCGCGCGGGCAGGGGCGGGCGGTCGGTGCCCAGGCCGTCTCAGGTGCGGCCCGGCGTGCCCTCCACGGTGGACGACCTGGTGCGACGCGCGCTGCACCACGACCCGCGGCAGCGGTGGGCGTCCGCCGCGGTCCTGGTCGAGGAGCTGCGCCGGGTCATCGCGTCGATGGAACGGGACACGGGTCGCGGCCGGTTCGTGCGGCGGTCGGGGAGGGTCGTCGGCGTCGGTGTCGCACTGACCGCGCTGCTGGCCACGACGGGCTCCAACCCGAGCCTGCCGGCACGGTCGGGTTGGGTACGTGTGCACGACGTCTCTGGTGCCCTGTCGGTCGCGGTGCCGTCGAGCTGGGCCGGCCAGGTGAAGGACGCCGGATGGGATCCTTCGGTGCTGCGACTTCCCGCCGGCCAGGCGCCGGGTCTCGTGGTCGCCCCGGATCTTGACGTCTGGCCGGATCCGGCGAGCGGAATACCAGGTGTGTTCATCGGTGCGAGCAAGGCCCTGCTGGCCGGCGGCGCGGCACCCGCGTTACCCAGCCACACCTCCTGCGTCCAACAGCCTGACCGGACCGTGGACGTGGGCGGCAACCCGGCCCGGGTACGGCGGTGGACGTCGTGTGGCGCCTCGGTCTCGTTCAGCGAGGTGCTGCTCTCCGTGCCGCAGCGCAGCTATGGCGTCTACCTGCAGATCAAACAGGTGGGCGACGCCGACCTGACCGACGAGATCCTGGCCGGCCTGCGGTTGTCCAGCTCACTGGTGCCGCGGGCCGGCCGGTTCGGGTCCGTCTACTCGTAGCAGTTCTGGTTCGCGTACTGCAGAGTCAGTTGGACCACGGTGCCCTTGACCATCTCGATGCGGTAGACGGCCTTGTTGTTGCCGGGCGTCTTCGCGAAGCCGCGACCGTTTGTCGCGTCCCCGTCGGCCGCTGACCACCCCGGGTAGATGCGAAGCATGTCGGCGCTGGACATGCCGACTCGCGCTCCCTCGGGCGTCTTGATGCTGCCGTACGCGTCGATGGTGGCGATCCCCAGAGTTCGGGAGACGTTGACATTCCCCTCGTCGGTCGGGGCGGACCGCAGTTGTGCCAGCGCGCACTCGCCCTGGTAGTCGCCGAACGGGCGCAGGATTCCGGTCGCGGTGGCCTGCTGACGGGACATTCCGAGCTTCAGCGAGCCGAGCCCGTTCGGGCCCAGGACGAGGGCGGTGGTGGTGCCGCTGCTGGACGGCCGCGCGGACGGCGAAGGCGACGCGGACGGCGAAGACGACGTCGGCGTCCCGGTGGTGGGCGCGCTGGCCGTCTGCTCCGGGGAACCGGCCGGTGCCGCGTCACCGCTCCGGTGCGTGGGTGACGCGCACGCCCCCACGAGCAGGAGGCAGGTGAGGGTTCCGACCACAGGCATTGCACGCATCGTTGGCTCCTGGCTCATTGCACTGGGTTGTTGTCGTAGGGTTCGATGCGCCCGAACCGGAGTTTGTTCGCCGCGCGGAGTCGTGAATATGTCACCCCGGCGCGGCTTCGATCCCCGTCCGGGCTGGGTCGGCGTCCGGCAACTCGCTTAGTCATCGTTCAGGCTCGCCGACTAGGGTGCAGTGAGGCACTCAATCGCAGCGAGGGAGAAGCAGATGGCGGGTCGACTCGCGGTCGTCGGGGCTGGGCTGATGGGTTCCGGCATCGCCCAGGTGGCGGCGCAGGCGGGCTGGCAGGTGACGCTGCGCGACCTGGACGACGCGGCCACCACCCGTGGGCTCGGCGGCATCCGGAAGTCGTTGGAGAAGTTCGCCGAGAAGGGCAAGATCGAGGCGTCCGAGGTCGAGGCGACGCTGGCCCGGATCACCCCGACCACGGAGCTGGAGGCGGCGGCCGACGCGGACATCGTGGTCGAGGCGGTCTTCGAGCGGCTGGAGATCAAGCACGAGGTCTTCCGCGCCCTGGACAAGATCTGCAAGGCCGACGCGGTGCTCGCCACCAACACCTCGGCCATCCCGGTCACCCAGATCGCCGCGGTGACCGAGCGGCCGGAGGCGGTCGTCGGCACCCACTTCTTCTCTCCGGTGCCGATGATGCAGCTCTGCGAGCTGGTGCGCGGTTACAAGACAAGCGACGCGACGCTTGACACCGCGCGGGCCTTCGCGGAGGAGATCGGCAAGACGGTGGTGGTCGTCAACCGGGACATCGCCGGCTTCGTCACCACCCGGTTGATCTCCGCCCTGGTGATGGAGGCGGTCAAGCTCGTCGAGTCCGGCGTGGTGTCCGCCGAGGACCTGGACACGGCCTGCCGGCTGGGCTTCGGGCACGCCATGGGCCCGCTTGCCACCACCGACCTGACCGGCGTGGACGTGCTGCTGCACGCCTCGAAGAACATCTACACCGACACGGCCGACGAGAAGTTCTTCCCGCCGGAGCTGCTCCAGCGGATGGTCACCGCCGGCGACCTGGGCCGCAAGACCGGCAAGGGCTTCTACACGTACTGAGTCACGGCGACCGGGGCGGGCACCCGCCCCGGTCGACCGCTCAGCCGTCGCGCTTGGTGGTCCAGCGGAAGGTGGTCAGGCAGAGCACCACACCGATCACGCACCACAGGGCCAGCACCAGCGCGACCCGGCCCAGCTCGAACGAGCCGCCCGGCTCCTGGGCGCCGAAGCTCTCCGGCAGGAAGACCGACCGCAGCCCCTGGCACATCCACTTGAGCGGGAACAGCGCCGCGACCTGCTGCATCCAGGTGGGCAGGTCGGTGAAGACGAAGAACACCCCGGAGATGAACTGGAGCACCAGGGCGACCGGGGTGACGACCGCCGAGCCACTGCGGGCGGTGCGGGCGAGCGACGAGATGGCGATGCCGCAGAGGGTGCAGGCGGTCACCCCGAGCACGGCGACCCAGCCGAAGGTGGCCCACTTCCCGACCGTGCCCGGCAGGTCGAGGTCGAACAACGCCACAGCGACGGCCAGCAGCAGCGCGGTCTCGGCGATGCCGATCGCCACCACCATGATCACCTTGCCGGCGAACCAGACCCACCTGGGCATCGGCGTGCCCCGGTAGCGCTTGAGCACGCCCCGGTCCCGCTCGATCGGAATCCAGATGCCGAGGTTCTGGAAGCTCACGGTCATCAGGCCGGTCGCGATCATGCCGGTGATGAAGTACTGGGTGAACTTGACCCCGCCGCCGATCGTGCCACCGAAGATCGACGCGAAGATCAGGATCATGATGATGGGGAAGCCCATCGTGAAGACCACTGACTCCCGACTGCGCAGGAACTGGGTGATCTCCAGCCGGCCCTGGCGCAGCGCGAGCGCGCCGGCCCCCGGCCGACGGCCATGGCTCGCGGCGACAGGTGTCGCCGGCTTCGTCGTGGTGGTCATCGCGCGTGTCCGATCATGGTGAGGTAGACGTCCTCCAGGGTCGGCCGGGTCACGGTGAGCCCCGGCACCTCGCCGCCGTGGCGCGCCGCCAGCTCGGCCACGAGGGCCGTCGGCGTCGCGCTCTGCGCGCTCTCCAGCGTCCCGTCCGGGGTACGCCAGGAGACCGTGGCCAGGGCCGCCTGTCGGTTGCCCAGCTGGTTCGGGGCGGCCACCTCGACCAGCCGGCCGCCGGCGATCACCCCGACCCGGTCGGCGAGGGTCTCCGCCTCGTCCAGGTAGTGGGTGGTCAGCACGATTGTGGTGCCGGCTGCGGCGAGGTCGCGGATCAGCTCCCAGAACTCGCGGCGGGCCTCCGGGTCGAAACCGGTGGTCGGCTCGTCGAGGAAGAGCAGCTCGGGGCGACCGATGATGCCCAGCGCCACGTCCAGGCGGCGTCGCTGCCCGCCGGAGAGGCTGTGCGTACGGGCCTTCGCCTTGGCGGCCAGCCCGACCCGCTCGATCACCTTGTCCGGGTCGTCCGCGTCGGGATAGAAGCCGGAGAAGTGCCGGATCACCTCGCCCACGGTCAGCTCGTCGAACTCGCCGGTGCCCTGCAACACGATGCCGACGCGGGAGCGCCAGTCGGCGTCCGGGTGGGCGGGGTCCGTGCCGAGCACGGAGACCTCGCCGGCATCCCGGCGTCGGTAACCCTCCAGGATCTCCACCGTGGTGGTCTTGCCTGCGCCGTTCGGGCCGAGCAACGCGAAGACCTCGCCCCGGCGCACGTCGAGGTCCACGCCCGCCACCGCGACGTTGTCGCCGTACGCCTTGCGCAGCCCTCGGACGGAGATGGCCAGCTCGTCATCCATGCCGTCAAGTGTGCGCCCCGACCAGGCCGCCTGCTGCCCCGGGGCATGGCGGTGCGCGCCACTGCGCGCACTTCGCGCCCGGGCGTCCCCGACATGGACCTGTGTGGTTTTCCACAGCCCGTTTTACTGAACGGTAACTTAAGCTCCAGCCATGGATGAGACGGCATCTTCGGGGCGGCTGCCCGAGCGCGACCGCCCGTGGGTGATGCGTACCTACGCCGGCCACTCGTCGGCGACCGCTACCAACGCCCTCTTCCGCCGCAACCTGGCGAAGGGACAGACCGGCCTCTCGGTCGCCTTCGACCTGCCCACGCAGACCGGCTACGACCCGGACCACGAACTGGCCGCCGGCGAGGTCGGTCGGGTCGGCGTGCCGGTGGCCCACCTCGGCGACATGCGGGCGCTCTTCGACGGCATTCCGCTCGCCGAGATGAACACCTCGATGACCATCAACGCCCCGGCGATGTGGCTGCTCTCCCTCTACGGCACTGTCGCCATGGAGCAGGGCTGCACCGCCGACCTGCTCTCCGGGACCACCCAGAACGACATCATCAAGGAGTACCTGTCCCGGGGGACGTACATCTTTCCGCCGGCCGCGTCGCTGCGGCTCACCGCCGACGTCATCGCCCACACGCTGAAGACCATGCCCCGGTGGAACCCGGTCAACATCTGCTCGTACCACCTCCAGGAGGCCGGGGCCACGCCCGTGCAGGAGGTCGGCTTCGCGCTGGCCACAGCGGTCGCCGTGCTCGACGCCGTCCGTGACTCCGGTCAGGTGCCGCCCGAGCGGATGGGCGACGTGGTGCAGCGGATCTCGTTCTTCGTCAACGCCGGGGTGCGTTTCGTCGAGGAGATCGCCAAGATGCGCGCGTTCGGCGTGCTCTGGGACGAGATCACCCGGGACCGGTACGGGGTCACCGAGGCCCGGCAGCGGCGCTTCCGCTACGGGGTGCAGGTCAACTCGCTGGGCCTCACCGAGGCGCAGCCGGAGAACAACATCCAGCGCATCGTGTTGGAGATGCTCGGGGTGACGATGTCCCGCGACGCCCGGGCCCGCGCGGTGCAGTTGCCCGCCTGGAACGAGGCGCTCGGCCTGCCCCGACCCTGGGACCAGCAGTGGTCGCTGCGGATGCAGCAGGTCCTGGCGTACGAGTCGGACCTGCTCGAATATCCGGATCTCTTCGCCGGCTCGCACGTGATGACGGCGCTTGTCGACGAGGTCGTCACCGGGGCGCGGGTCGAGCTGGACAAGGTGCTGGAGTTGGGCGGTGTGGTGGCCGCGGTGGAGACCGGCTACCTCAAGAGCGCGCTCGTCGCCTCGCTGGCCGAGCGCCGCCGCCGGATGGAGTCCGGCGCCGACGTGGTGGTCGGCGTCAACAGGTACGTCGAGACCGAACCCTCCCCGCTGACCGCCGCCGGTGCGGAGGCCGTCGAGCAGGTCGACCCGGCGGTCGAGGCGGCCGCCGGGGACGGCGTACGGCGGTGGCGGGCCGATCGGGACGCGGACGCCGTCGACGCCGCCCTTGCCCGGCTCCGCGCGGACGCCGCGACCACCGCCAATCTGATGCCCGCCACCCTGGAGTGCGTGCGGGTCGGGGTGACCACCGGCGAGTGGGCCGGAGCGCTGCGGCAGGTCTTCGGCGAGTACCGGGCGCCGACCGGCCTGACCGGTGCCGCCGGCGGCGGCGGGGATCCGGGCCTCGTGGCGGTCCGCGAGCGGGTAGCCGCCACCGCACGGGAACTGGGCAGCGGCCGGCTGCGACTGCTGGTCGGCAAACCCGGCCTGGACGGGCACTCCAACGGTGCGGAGCAGATCGCGGTACGTGCCCGCGACGCCGGCTTCGAGGTCGTCTACCAGGGCATCCGGTTGACCGCTGGGCAGATCGTCGCCGCCGCCGTCGAGGAGGACGTCGACCTGGTCGGGCTGTCCGTGCTGTCCGGATCGCACCTGGCCGCCGTGCCCGCGGTGCTCGACGGGCTGCGGGCGGCCGGCCGGGCGGACCTACCGGTGGTCGTGGGCGGCATCATCCCCGCCGGTGACGCTGACACGCTGCGGGCGGCCGGGGTGGCCCGGGTCTTCACCCCGAGGGACTTCGCCCTCACCGGCATCATCGACGACCTGGTGACTGTCATCCGGCAGGCCAACGACCTGCCCTGATCCGGCTGTCGGTGGGTCAGCGGCCGGCGTACGTCATGCAGTCGGCCAGGTCGTTGTCCGGGCCGACCCGGATCGACTCCGCGTGGCACTCCAACTGCTCGTTGTGCCGGCAGTCGGAGCGCTGGCAGGCGCCGACCTGGGCGATCAGGTTCTCCACGCCGCCCTGGACGGGCGACTCGACGAAGGTGTGGCAGTGGGCGTGATCCATGCTGCCGATCGTGATCGCGAAGGCGTGGCAGTCACCCGACTGGTTGTACGCGCACGCGGCGACGACACATTCCTGGACTCGGGGCATCTCCAACGCTGCGGTCATGCCAACCTCCTCTAGGTCTTTGCCCTGATCCTAGGCTTTTGCCGATCCGGCCAACCCCGATATGGCCGCCCGCCGGTCACCCGCCTACACCCCGAGGGTCAGCTCGGTTGGCGACGGCGGGCCGACCCGTGCGGGACGACAAGGCCCGCCTCGTACGCGGCCACCACCGCCTGGGCGCGGCTGCACAGGTTCAGTTTGGTCATGGTCCGGTTGATGTGGGTCTTGACCGTCGCCTCGCTGAGGACCAGGGTGTCGGCGATCTCGCCGTTCGTCATTCCCCTCGCGACCAGCCGCAGCACCTCCAACTCCCGGGCGGTCAACGCGCCCAGGTCCGGCGGCGGCCCGGCCGGGTCCCGGTCCCGGCGGGTGTACGCCTCGATCAGCCGCCGGGTCACCGTCGGCGCGAACAGCAGCTCGCCCTCGGCAACGGTCTCGATGGCGGCGAGCAACCGTTGTGGCGGGGTCTCCTTCAGCAGGAAGCCACTCGCGCCGCCGCGAAGCGCGGCGTAGACGTACTCGTCCAGGTCGAAGGTGGTGAGGATGAGGATCCGGGGTGGCGTGTCGGTGGCCGCGGCGAGGATCCGCTCGGTGGCCCGGACACCGTCGAGCCCGGGCATCCGAATGTCCATGAGGATGACGTCCGGACGGGTCGACCCCGCCAGGGCCACCGCCTCGTGACCGTTGGCCGCCTGACCCACCACCTCCAGGCCCGGGGCGGCGCTGATCAACGCCGAGAGGCCGGCACGGATGAGCACCTGGTCGTCCACCACGAGCACTGTGATCACGAGAGATCCCTCCCCGGGTCGGCGCGGTCGTCATCCACCATCGCAGGTATCGGCAGGGTGAGGACAACCTCGAAGCCGCCCTCCGGGTGTGGCCCGGCGGTCAGCGTGCCGCCGTAGAGGTGCGCTCGTTCCCGCATGCCAACCAGACCATGGCCCTCGGTGACTCCGCTCGGGCCCGCCCCTGGCCCGCCGTCGTCCCGGACCCGAGCGGTCAGCCGGTCCCGGGCGTAGTGCAGTGCCACGGTCGCCGCCGCCGTCGGCGCGTGTTTGAGCACATTGGTCAGACCCTCCTGAACGACCCGGTAGGCGCAGAGATCGATGCCCGGTGGCAACGCCCGTACGACGCCACTCGTGCTCGTCTCGACCCGTACGCCGGCGGCCCGGACCCGCTGGATCAGCTCGTCGAGCTGATCCAGGCCGGGAGCGGGGGCGTACGAGCCGCTCTCCTCGCCGCCGTCGTCCACGTTCAGGCGCAACAGGGACAGCAGTCGACGCAGCTCGTCCAACGCCTCGCCGCTGGTTTCCAGTACGGTGCCCAGCGCGTTCCGAGCGGTGGGCGGATCGGTGGCGAGGACGTACCGGGCGAGCCCCGCCTGGACCGAGATGACCGACATGTGGTGGGCGACGACGTCGTGCAGCTCCCGGGCTATGCGGACCCGCTCCTCGACGACAGCACGACGGGCGCGCTGCTCCTGCTCGTACTCCAGTTGCCGGGCCACCCGGGCGAGCCGCTTGTTGCTCGCGGCCAACTGCCCCGCGCCGTGCCCGATCCACGCCACCACGCCGGTCCACGCCACGCCCTGCACGACGGCGACCAGCAGGGACTCGTGGCCGGCGTACACCCAGACCGTGGCCGCGATCACCACGGCGGTGAGCGCCGTGCGGACCCGGCATCTCGCGGCGACCGTGTAGAGCGCCAGCAGCATCCCCGGGCTGTTCACCACCGGCCAGTAGCCGAGGTCGATGTAGCCGGCCCAGACGGCGCAGTACACCAGCAGAACGGCCACCGGCGCCCGTTGCCGCGCCACCAGCAGCGCACCGAGCAGGCAGGTCAGGGCGTAGCCCGGCAGGTCCATCGGGCGGATCCCCGCCGGTGGCTGTTGGCTGGCCAGCGCCAGGCCGACGGCGACCGTCGCGGTGGCCAGTAGCCCGTCCACGAGGAGCGGGCGGTGACCGACGAGGCGCCGCAGGCGGCCCGGCCACCGTGCCGCATGAGCGACCATGCGCGCACGGTAACCCAGCCCCTGGGCCCGGGTCGTCAACCCGTGACGGGCTTTCGCGATACCACAGTGGTTGTACGACGGACGGCGGCACTCCCACGCTCCGACGCCGATCGCGACCGCGCCGGTACCGCAAAGGTTTCCACGAACGTCAATCCCTGGCGGGACGATCGGAGGCCGCCCCGTCCGTAGCGTCCTCAGTGTGGCTGGCGACACCGCTGGCCCGATCAGGAGGAGGTGCACGATGGCGACAGGGACCAGGATGGGGCGCTGGACCGGCCGAGTGGCTGCCATCGCCGCGATCGCGGGGATGAGCCTCGCCGCGACGACAACGGCGGCCCAGGCCGCCGACGAGTGGTACGAGGTGGCTGCCAAGAGCGGCACGTGTCGGCTCGCCCAGAGCCTCATCTACGGGGCGTACGGCGACGCCGAGATCTGTTGGCGCGGCACCGAGGTCTGGGTCCGTGGTTACGTCGAGGACACCGAGCCGGACGGGTATAAGGCGGTGCTCCAGATCCGGTACCACGTCGATGGAGACGCGGCGTACCACTACCGGAACTACCTCAGCGACACCAATTCCGCGAACGGCGGGACCTTGGCGTCCTCCTGGTCGAAGGCGCGGTACCCGACCAAGGACCTCCACGCGCGAGCCTGTACCTACAGCGGTTCGACGAAGATCGCCTGCGACGGCACCTGGCGGTGACCGCGAGCGTACGGCGGGACGGCCCAGAGGGGGAGGCCCGTCCCGCCGTACCCCGGTGAACCGTCAGACGCGGAAGCCGGCGGCGCGGGCCGCCTCGCGTTCCCGGCGACGTTCCGAGCGTCGCCGGAGGAACCAGTAGACGAAGACCACAAGGCCGAGCAGGAAGGCAAGCACCAGCACCGGCAGGATGATCGCCACCAGGGAGACCACCACGCTGGTCGCGTCCTCGGCGGTGCTCGCCACGGGGGCGCCGAACCCGGCCGTGGTCGCGTTGATGACCGGCCGTGCCGCGGACTTGAGCAGGTGTACGCCCAACGCCAGCAGCACGCCTGTGACGACCGGCACCCACTGGTGCGACGAGAAGAAACTCCCCGGGTCGCTGACCGTCACCGTCTCCGACGACGACCCGGCGCCGAAGGCCAGGCCACCGGCGGTGGGTCGGACCACTGTCTGCACCACGTCGTTGACGTGGTCGACCACTGGCACCTTGTCCGCCACCGTCTCCACGGCGAGCAGCACGGCCAGGATGACGAGGACCCAGCCGTTGCCGAGCCAGGTCCAGCCGCTGGGAAGGTCGATCAGGTCGGTGTAGCGGCCGAGTAGACCGAGGGCGAGCAGGGGTATGTAGGCGTTCAGCCCCGCTGAGGCGGCGAGGCCGGTGCCGGTGAGGACTTCGAACACGGTCTCAGCATCGCACCGACGCGCCAGTGCCGCTCGGCGGCGACCGGTGGGTCCTCGGCTACCCTCGTCGGGTGCGGTTGGTCATTGCGAAGTGCTCGGTGGACTACGTCGGACGGCTCTCGGCTCACCTGCCGCCGGCCACCCGGTTGCTGATGGTGAAGGCGGACGGGTCGGTGTCGATCCATGCCGACGACCGGGCGTACAAGCCGTTGAACTGGATGAGCCCGCCGTGCCGGCTGGAGGAGGCCCCCGGCGTGTGGCGGGTGGTCAACAAGGCCGGCGAGGAGCTGCGGATCACCCTTGAGGAGATCTTCCAGGACACCTCGTACGAGCTGGGTGTGGACCCGGGTCTGCGCAAGGACGGGGTGGAGGCGCACCTACAGGAGTTGTTGGCCGCCAACCCCGGTGTGCTGGGTGAGGGGTTCACGCTGGTCCGCCGTGAGTACATGACGGCGATCGGCCCGGTCGACCTGCTGTGCCGGGACGCCAACTCCGGCGCGGTGGCCGTCGAGGTCAAGCGGCGCGGCGACATCGACGGTGTGGAGCAGCTCACTCGATACCTCGAGTTGATGAACCGGGACCCGCTGCTCAGCCCGGTGGCCGGGGTCTTCGCGGCTCAGGAGATCAAGCCGCAGGCCCGGGTGCTCGCCGCCGACCGGGGCATCCGGTGCGTGGTCGTGAACTACGACAGGCTGCGGGGCATCGAGAAGGACGAACTGACGCTCTTCTGATCGGCTCACCCGCCGGTGCGCACCGCGATCAGCGACTTGGGCAGGCCGAACGCCCGCTCGACAAGCATTGTCGAGTCGGGGAAGTAGTGGCGCATCTGCGAGCGGTCAAGCAGTTCGGTCCAGAGCACCTGGTGGATGGCGGCGTCGTGGCTGCGGGTCGGCTTGTGGCCCAGCGGCCAGCGGCGGGCGAACGCGGTGCGCAGTCGTACCGGCAGGAACTGCATGCCGGGCGCGATCCAGTGTGGCTCGATGGGGAAGTAGCGGTAGGGCGTCTGCACCCAGTGCCGCTCGGCCAGGCCGCGGGTGGTGGCGGCGAAGCGCAGCCGGCGTTCGTGCCCGCCCACATGCTCCAGGACGGAGTTGGAGAAGACCAGGTCGTAGTCGTTCCTGGCGAGGCGCGGAGGTAGGTCGCAGGCGTCGGCCTGTTCGACGTGGGCCCAGTCCGGCACGACGGCGGGCGGCTGCTCCAGGTTGATGACCGTCACCCGGGCCGGCCGGACGGTCGCGCGGTGCCAGGTGCCGAGCCGGCCGCCGAGATCGACCACGTGCATGTCGCCGATGCCCGGGAAGGTGCGCGCCAACCAGTCCGAGCGATGCCGGCGCCGCCGCGCACTCCACGACTGCTCGCTGTCGACAAGGCGGTAGCGCAATCGATTAGGGCCCATTTAACGCAATGTACCGCCGCCGACACCGCCTATAAACATGTGGATACGCCGATCCTTGGTGATGATCGGTTATCCGACACTCACCTTCCGTACATGATCTTGATGGCCTTGACGAGTCGGGCCACGTCGGTCGGGGTCCGTTCGAAGGTCATCGACGGCAGCAGCGACCGGGCCCGACGGCGGGTGACCGCCTTGGCCCGGCCAAACTCGCGCAGCCCGTCCTCCCCGTGGATGCGCCCGAAACCGGAGTCGCCCACCCCGCCGAACGGCAGGGTGGACATGCCGGCGAACGTCAGAGTGGAGTTGATCGAGGCCATTCCGGAGCGCAGCCGCCGCGCGATGGACACCGCCCGCCGCCGGCCGAAGACCGAACCCCCCAGGCCGTACGGCACGGCGTTGGCGCGGGTCACGGCCTCGTCGGCGTCACGGACCCGGCTGATGGTCAGCGTCGGGCCGAAGGTCTCCTCGCGGACGGCAGCCGACTCGTCCGGGACGTCCACGAGCACTGTCGGGTGCACGTACGGCGGCTGCACGGCACTCGGACCGCCGAGCACGGCACGCCCGCCGGAGGTGATCGCGGCGTCGATGTGCCGGCGGATCACGTCGAGCTGGCCGGGCATGGTGATCGGCCCGATGTCGGTGCCCTCCGGCCCGACGGTCAACTGACCGGCTCGGGCAACCACCTTGTCGACGAAGGCGTCGAAGACCGAGTCGACGGCGTACACCCGCTCGATGCCGATGCAGGTCTGGCCCGCGTTCGTCATGCCGCCCCAGACGCACGCCTCGGCCGCGGCGTCCAGATCGGCGTCGCTGTCGACGATCATGGCGTCCTTGCCGCCGCCCTCGATCAGCACCGGCGTCAGTGTCTCGGCGCAGGCGGCCATCACCTTCCGGGCGGTGGCGGTCGAGCCGGTGAATGCCACCTTGTCGACCCCCGAGCGACACAGCGCGGCGCCCACGTCGCCCAGCCCGTGCACGGCGGTGAACACCCGGTGCTCCGGCACCACCTCGGCGAAGCTGTCCACCAGCCACTGGCCGGCGGCCGGGGTGTACTCGCTCGGCTTGAGCACCACCGCGTTGCCGGCGGCCAACGCGTACGCGGCGGAACCGACAGGCGTGAACACCGGATAGTTCCAGGGCCCGATCACGCCGACCACGCCGTGCGGCTGGTATTCGAGGTGACCGGAGAACTCGGCGAGGATGAGCCGGGACCGCACCCGGCGCGGGCCGAGCACCCGGCCGGCGTTGCGGGCGGCCCAGTCGATGTGCTCGATCGCGGTGACGATCTCGACGATGGCGTCGGCGATCGGCTTGCCACCCTCGACGTGCACCAGCTCGGCCAACTCCTCGATGCGTTTGGCGAGCAGGGCGCGCCACCGCAGCATCCGTTCGCGGCGGTCGGTGAAGCCGAGCCCGGCCCACCACCCGCCGGCGGCTCGGGCGTCCTCGACGGCCCGCCGCACGTCGGCGTCGGTCGCGACCGGGAAGCGGCCGGCCTCAGCGCCGGTGGCCGGGCTGGTGGAGACCAGCCGACCTGCCTCGATGACCGGAAGACCGGGGACATGCACAGCCGTCATGACGGAAGTCTAGACCCGAAGATTACTCACCGGTAGGTCCGGATCGTGGCCGGCCGACCCGGAGTCGTACCCCCTCGTCTGATCGTTCATCAATGCAGGCCAGGGTGTTGACGGCGACCGCCACCCGCCCGAATCGTCGAACGGCGGGTAGCCGGGAGGTGACGAGGAGCTGACCGGCCGGTCGGTATCGATGATTACCGTCTGATGGCAGGCTGACGCGCGGAGTAACGGTGTGGGGTGGAGGGCTGACTGTCCATGGAGGAACATCCGGAACTTATGCCACTGCTGACGGTGGCGGGTGGGCCGATGCGCGGAGCAAGTTTTCGACTTCGGGTCGAACCGCAGGTGGTCGGTCGGGCACCGACCGGTCACGTCGTCATCAGCGACCCGCACCTGAGCCGCCGCCACGCGGAGGTGTGGCTGGCCCCGGAGGGCCCGTCGCTGCGGGACCTCGGCTCGACAAACGGCACCTGGCTCAACGACCGCCGGATCACCGAGGTCGAGCGTCTCTCCGACGGCGACGTGATCCGACTCGGCCGTACCGAACTACGCCTGTTCGACCCGGGGGTGGCACACACCGATCCGGTGGGGCTCAGCTTCGGCCCGTCCCGGCGGGACATTCGACCGACACTGCCGCTGCCGTTGGCCGCGCCGCCCAGTGCCCGCCGCTGACCGGCGCACGCCGACCCGGGCGTGACCCACACCTGGGCCGCGCCCGGGATGGCTGTCCGGCACCTGGACCGGCACCGGCGCGCGTGGCACCATCCCGCGGATGGAAACCGAGCAGCGGAGCGTCACCGCGAACGGCATCACCCAGGCGGTCCGGGTGGCCGGCCCGCCGGACGGCATCCCGGTGCTGCTGATCCACGGCAACTGCTCGTCCGCCCTGTTCTGGGAGCCGCTGGTCCGGCGGCTGCCGCCGACCCTGCGGGTGGTCGCCCCCGACCTGCGCGGGTACGGCGACTCCGCGACCGCCCCGGTGGACGCCACCCGCGGCCTGCGGGACTTCGCCGACGACGTGGCCGCACTGCTTGACGACCCGACGCTCTTCGGCCCCAGCGGCAACCGCCCGGTGGTGGTCGGGCACTCCCTCGGCGGCGGAGTGGCGATGCGACTGCTCGTCGACCACCCACACCGGGTGGGCGCGTTGCTGCTCGCGGCACCGGTCTCCCCGTACGGCTTCGGTGGCACCCGCGACCTGACCGGCACACCGACCACTCCCGACTTCGCCGGCACCGGCGCGGGCACGGCGAACCCGGACTTCGTCGCCCGGCTCGCGGCCGGCGACCGGAGCGCGGACACCGCGGCCAGCCCACGTGCCGTCCTGCGAGCCACCTATGTGGCCGATCCGGCTGCCCTGGGCGCCGACGAGGACCTGCTCCTGGACACGGTGCTCTCCACCGCCACCGGCGACGACAACTACCCGGGCACGGCGGTGCCCTCGCCGAACTGGCCGGGCACCGCGCCGGGGAAGCGTGGGGTGCTCAACGCGCTCGCGCCGACCTGGTTCCGGCTCGCCGACGAGCTGGTGGCCGTCGCCGACAAACCCCCGGTCACCTGGGTACGCGGCGACGCCGACGTCATCGTCTCGGACACCTCGCTGTTCGACCTGGCGTACCTGGGCTCGCTGGGTCTCGTTCCGGGCTGGCCCGGCGCGGAGGCCTGCCCGCCGCAGCCGATGGTCGGCCAGACCCGGTCGGTGCTGGAGCGGTACGCGGCGGCCGGCGGCACGTACCACGAGGTGGTGCTGCCCGGTTGTGGACACAGCCCGCACCTGGAACGGCCGGCCGAGTTCGTCGCGGAACTGCTGGCACTGACCAGCGGGCCCGTCGCCTAGCGGCCCCACGTCGCCGGCGGTGAAATATGCCACGGCGTCTCGACAACCAAGCGTCACGTGGCAGACTCGCGCGCATAGCCTTAGCGGCCGTTCAGGGGCCGTGCGGAGTGTCTGGGGAGGCCGGTCGTGGCGCGCGAGTTCAGCACCGTGGGTGTGGTGGGGCTGGGCACCATGGGTGCCGGCATCGTCGAGGTCTTCGCCCGCAACGGCATCGACGTGGTCGCTGTCGAGATCTCCGAGCCGGCGCTGGAACGCGGCCGGGCCACCCTCACCGCCTCCACCGACCGGGCGGTCGCCAAGGGCAAGCTCGCCGCGGCGGACCGCGACGCCCTGCACGAGCGGGTGCACTTCGCGGTCGGGCTGCCCGCGCTGCACTCCGTCGACCTGGTCATCGAGGCGGTGCCCGAGCACCTCGACCTCAAGCAGCGGATCTTCGCGGAGCTGGACCGGGTCTGCCGGCCGGAGGCCATCCTCGCCACCAACACCTCGTCGCTGAGCGTCACCGAGATCTCGGTGGCCACCACCCGGCCCAACCAGGTGATCGGCATCCACTTCTTCAACCCGGCGCCGGTGATGAAGCTGGTCGAGGTGGTCCGCACCGTCGTCACCTCGCCCGAGGTGGTCGCCGACGTCGAGGCGCTCTGCGCCCGGCTCGGCAAGGTCGACGTCACCATCAACGACCGGGCCGGCTTCATCGCCAACGCGCTGCTCTTCGGCTACCTCAACCACGCGGTCGCCATGGTCGAGTCGCACTACGCGACCCGGGAGGACATCGACGCCGCGATGAAGCTCGGCTGCGGCCTGCCGATGGGCCCACTGGCGCTGATGGACCTGATCGGCCTGGACACCGCGTACGAGATTCTGGACACCATGTACCGGCGCGGCGGGCGGGACCGCCGGCACGCTCCGGTGCCGCTGCTCAAGCAGATGGTGACGGCGGGGCTGCTCGGTCGGAAGTCCGGCCGGGGCTTCTACACCTACGTTCGGCCCGGCTCGCCGGTGGTCGTACCGGATGAGGCGACGCCGCTGACGACGGAGGCCGGCCTCGCCGACGGCGCGCGAGCGATCGCCAAGGTCGGCGTGGTGGGCTCCGGGACGATGGCCGCCGGGATCATCGAGGTCTTCGCGAAGGCCGGCTACGAGGTCGTGTCGGTGACCCGCGGCGCGGAGAAGTCCGCGACGGTCTGCGAGGCCGTGAAGACCTCACTGAACAAGGGCGTGGTGCGCGGCAAGCTCGCCGAGGCCGACCGGGACGCCGCGCTCGGCCGGATCAGCTGGTCGGCCACCCTCGACCACCTCGCCGACGTCGACCTGGTGGTCGAGGCGGTGGTCGAGGAGCTGAGCGTGAAGAAGGCCCTCTTCGCCAGCCTCGACGAGATCTGCAAGCCGGGCGTGGTGCTGGCCACCACCACCTCGTCGCTGCCGGTGATCGACGTGGCGATGGCCACCCAGCGGCCGGCCGACGTGGTGGGGCTGCACTTCTTCAACCCCGCGCCGGTCATGGCGCTGGTCGAGGTGGTCCGCACGATCCGCACCTCCCCGGAGGCCACCGCCACCGCCCGCGCCGTCTGCGCCGCGCTCGGCAAGACCGGTGTGGTCTGCGGCGACCGGTCCGGTTTCATCGTCAACGCGTTGCTCTTCCCCTACCTGAACGACGCGGTGAAGATGCTGGAGGCCAGCTACTCGACTGCCGACGACATCGACCACGCCATGAAGCTGGGCTGCGGCTACCCGATGGGCCCCTTCGAGCTGCTCGACGTGGTGGGGCTGGACGTCGCGCTGGCGATCCAACGCGAGCTGTACCTGGAGTTGCGCGAGCCGGGCTTCGCGCCCGCGCCGCTGCTGGAGCACCTGGTCACCGCCGGCTACCTGGGCCGCAAGACCCGCCGCGGCTTCCGCGACCACTCGCACCGCTGACCGGGTCAACGACCCGGGGTGCCTACGGCGTCTGCAGGGTGTGACCTTCGAGGAGTACGTCAGCAGCCGGGGCCCGGCGTTGGTCCGGCTCGCCCGGCTGCTGACCGGTGACGAACACCGGGCCGAGGACCTCACCCAGGAGGTGCTGTCCCAGGCGTACGTGCACTGGCGCAGGATCGCCCGCGCCGACCGGCCCGACGTGTACGTGCGCCGGATGCTCGTCAACGCCAACCACTCCTGGTGGCGGCGTCGGTCCAGCCGGGAGCTGGTCGTCGACTCCTTCGCCGAGCGGGCCCAGCGTGGCGACCTCGGCGGCGAGGCGGCCGACCGGGACGAGATGTGGCGGCTGATCCTCGGCCTGCCCGACCGCCAGCGGGCGGTGCTGGTGCTGCGCTACTACGAGGACCTCGACGACGCGACAATCGCCCAGATCCTGGACTGCTCGCCGGTCACCGTCCGCACCCACGCGATGCGGGCGATCGCCAACCTCCGGGAGCGCTGCGGTGCCCCGGCCACGAACGGGAGCCGACCGTGACAGACCTCGACCAGCGGATCGACCAGACGCTGCGCGAGCACGCCGAGGGCAGCGTGGACACCGACCGGCTGCTGGCCGTCGCGGTGTCCCGGGGTCGGGCGCGGATCCGTCGCCGACGCACCACCGCTGGCACGGTGCTCGGGGTGGTGGCCGTGCTCGGCGCGGGCGTGGCCCTCGGTCCGGTGCGGCTCTCCGGCTCCGGACCGGACGTCGTCATCCCAGGGCTTGGCCGGCCGGGTGACGCCGTGGAGGCCGTGACGCCGCCCCGGCTCGACGACGTACCGGGCGCGGCCGCCCGACCCGATCTGGTCGGCACGGACCCGGACGTGCTGCACTTCGGGTTCGTCCCGGACGGACCCCGATACCTCTCCTGGTCGGTGCAGAGCGGCGTGGAGATGGCGCGGCTCGACGTCGGCGGGCGCACCGTCACCGTGGAGCTGGCCGCCTCCGCGGAGGCCCTGCCCATGCGCGCGCAGGGCCTGCCGGCACTGGTGCCGGAGCTGATCAAGGACGGTGTCTTCGACGGATCGGTGTCGCACGCCGAGGGGCCCTACGGCGTCCTGGCCTGGCTGCGGCACTGGCAACCCGCCCCCGGGGTGTACGCACGGGCCAGCGGCAGCGGCCCGGACGAGCGGGACCTGTTCGACGTGGCCGCCGCGCTGCGGCTCGACCAGGCCCACCGCTGCGGTGGCCCGCTGCGGCTCACCGCGCTGCCGGCGGGCACACGGCTCGTCAGGTGCGAGGTGACTGTGGCACCGTTCCCGGCGGCGTTCGGCGTGCAGATGATGGTCTCCGGGAGCGACCCGGGCGCGATTCAGGTCGAGTTGCAGTACGCCACCGGTATCGCCGGGAACCGCATCGAGGGGAACCGGATGATCGGCGGCAAACCGGCGCACATCGATCAGCAGAACAAGGAACTTGAGCTGCTCGGCTTTCCCAAGGCCCACCTGACCGCGAACTTCGGCTGGCCGGCGCAGGGGTACGACGAGGAGGACGCGGCAACGGTGCTGGGCGGGGCGCAGGTCGCCGAGGCGCTGGACGAGCCCGCGTCCTGGTGACCGACCGGGCCGCCCCATCAGACGGACCGTACGCTTGGTGACTGTGAGCCCCCGTCGCAACCGCCCTCGTCGGGACGAGAACGCCAACCTGGACGCCGACCGCGTCCGGCAGGGTGTCGCCTCGGTGCAGCAGTGGACCGACGGCGCCTGGCAGGTACGCGGGATCGGCGCGGGGGCGTCCGTCAAGACGTACCGCTGCCCCGGCTGTGACCAGGAGATCCGACCCGGGGTGGCGCACCTGGTGGCCTGGCCGGCCGACGGCCTCGGTGACCTGACCGACCGGCGGCACTGGCACAGCGGCTGCTGGCGAGCCCGGGACCGGCGCGGCCCGGCCGTGCAACGCGGCCGGGGCACCCCCCGCTACTGACCTACCCGGCCGGGGCGCCCCGGGCGACGCGGCCGGGGCGCCCCGCGCCGCGCTGGGCGACGGCGGCCGGCGGTGCCCCGCGGCGGGGCTCAGCGACCTGGATCACGCTGTTCGTGCCCGGGCGGGCGGCGGCGGTGACTTCACGACACACTTGGGCGGTGAGCACAGCGATCCGCGCGTCGTCGATCCTGCCCGGCCGCCGGGAGGACATCGAGCTGCACACCGCCGACGGCCTGCGGCTGGTCGGCGAGCTGGCCCTGCCGGCCGACCGGCCGCCGGTGGCCACACTGGTCTGCCTGCACCCGCTGCCCACCCACGGCGGAATGATGGACAGCCACGTCTTCCGGAAGGCGGCCTGGCGGTTGCCCGCCCTGGCCGACCTGGCCGTGCTGCGGTTCAACACCCGGGGCACCAGCAGCCTGCGCGGCACCAGCGAGGGAGCGTTCGACGGCGCGGTGGGGGAGCGGTACGACGTGGCCGCCGCCATCGAGTACGCGGAGTTCGCCGAGCTGCCCGACATCTGGCTCGTCGGCTGGTCGTTCGGCACCGACCTGGCCCTCAAGTACGGCTGCGACCCGGCGGTCGCCGGGGCGATCCTGCTCTCCCCGCCGCTGCGCTTCTCGACACCTGCCGACCTGGACACCTGGGCCGCCTCGGGTCGGCCGCTCACGGCGCTGGTGCCCGAGTTCGACGACTACCTGCGTCCGGCCGAGGCGCGGGAGCGGTTCGCCGCCGTGCCGCAGGCCGAGGTGATCGGCGTCCCGGGCGCCAAGCACCTCTGGGTGGGCGACGCGGAGACGGTGCTCGACGAGATCGTCCGGCGGGTCAACCCGGCCGTCGAGGTGCCCCTGCCGACGACCTGGGACGGCCCGGTGGAGGCCGGCGACGTCAGCGCGTACGCCGACCGGACGGTGGCGTCGTTCGCCGACACGCCCGTCCCCGGCCCGGCCGCTGGTCAGGCCAGCTGACCCGCCGGGCCGCGGGTCAGCGGGTCTCCTGGCGGGGCAGCACCACCTCGCGCAGGATCAGTTGCAGCGCGGCCACCGTGGGGATGGCGATCAGCGCGCCCACCACGCCCAGCAGCGCCACGCCGAGCAGCGCGGCCAGCAGGGCGGCCACCTCGTTGACCTCCACCGAGCGTCGCATCACCTTCGGGTAGATCAGGTAGTTCTCCACCTGCTGGTAGATGAGGAAGAAGATCGCGCAGGCGATGCCGGTGGGCAGGTCGGAGGCGAAGCCGACCAGGCTCACGATCACCGCGCCCAGGGTGGCGCCGATCTGTGGGATCAGGTCGGTCACCGCCACCACCACGGCCAGCGCGAACGGGTACGGCAGCCCGACGATCAGCGCGAAGACGAAGGTGGTCGCACCGGCCAGCACCGCGATGCTCAGCGCCCCGACCATGTAGGCCCCGACCTTGGCGAGGATCTCGTCGCCGATCAGCTCCACCCGCTCCCGCCGCGACCGGGGCACCAACGCGTAGCCCAGGGCCCGCAGCTTGTTGAAGTAGGCCAGGAAGTAGATGGTCAGCACCAGCACGGTAAGCGTCCGGAACACCGTGCCGAAGATCAGTTGTGCGCCGCCCAGCACCCCGCCGAGCGCCCGACCGACCGTCTCCGCGTTGGCCGCGCCCTGCACGCGCTCCACCACGTCGTACCGCTCCACCAGGTCGTTGACCGTCGGATTGCGGCGCAGCTCGTCGAGCAGGCTCGGGATCTGGTCGATGAACTGCCCCGACTGCGTCACGATGGGTGGGACCAGCGCGACCACACCGCCGCAGAGCAGCAACACCACGGTCAACGCGACCGCCGCCACCGCCAGGCCGTGCGGCACGCCCCAGCGGCGTAGTCGTACCACCGCCGGGTTGAGACCGACAGCCAGGAAGAGCGCGATCACCACCAGCACCAGGATGCCGCCGGCGTTGCGAATCCCCAGATAGAGGGTGTACGCCAGGAGCACGCCAAGCGCCCCGGTGAACCCGATCAGGAAACTGCTGCGGCGCAGCGGACGCCCCGGTGTGCCGAACTTTCCGGACGGTACCGCCGGCGGCTCGTCCGGGTCGATCCCCGGAGCGGGGACCGGCACCGGTGGTGGCGTCTCCGCCGACGGCGGCGTCTCCGCTGGCGGGGGACCGGGGGGCACGTCCGGGTCGTCGCCGGACGGGTCGTTCTGTGGCACCACGGTCCTCCCGGTTCAGGCGTTGGGCCGACGGGTGGCGGCCACGAACGCCCGCCAGGCGGTCGGTGCGAAGACCAGCACCGGGCCGGTCGGGTCCTTGCTGTCCCGCACCCCCACCCGTCCGGGCAGGTTGTCCGCCACCTCGACGCACTCACTGTTGCCGCTACGGGTCGACGTGCGCCACTGTGCACCGGTCAGGTCCATGACGTCACAACTTCCTTCATCAGCTCGATCGACTGCTGGCGGGGCAGTGCACTGTTTCTGATCATCTCCCAGCGCGCCAGCAGCGTAGCCACCTCATGGTCGCCATCGACCACGAGACCGTCAATCTGGTGCTCCGCAGCCGCGGCTCGGGCCGTACCCGGCGTTTCCCCGATTCAGCGGCGCGCGGACGCCGCACACCCCGCTGCGACCCATGTGGTGCTGCCGGGCAGACGGCCGACCGTGGCCCTGCGCAGACGCTCGGCTGCTGCTCAAGGCGGAGTTCGACACCGACCCGGCGGCGCTGACCATCTACCTCGCCGGGCTCTACCACGAGGCGGCGCACGACCTGTACCAGCTCAACCCGTACGACGGGCCGGCACCCCGGGAACTGTTCGAGCGCTTCGTGGCGTGGGGCCCGTTCCGTCGTCCGATCATCGACCCACCACCCGACCAGCGGCCCTGATCCACTCGCCTTTAATGAAATCGGGGTGTCCGGGTAAGCCGGACACCCCGATTTCGCTGATGTCGTGTCGATCATGCCGCTGGCGGCGTACCCGTCAGTCCTTCTCGATGGTGACCTTGCTGGGCTTGGCGCTGCGCTCGTCGGTGGTCGGCTTGCTGGGTCGCTTGCCGTTCTCACCGGTGCTGGTGATCTTGGTTGGCTTGGCGCCCCGGCCACCCTCGCCCGGAACGGCGGCCACTGTCGGCTCCCCGTCCACCCCGGCGCTGGCCGCACCTCCGTCGACGGTGGTCACCGGCTCGGCCACCGGCCGGGTGGTGGACTGCCCGGCACCGTCAGCCCCGGCGTTCACCGGCTGCCGGGTGTCGGCGGGCTCGGTCTTCAGGCCGGTGGCCGCACCCGACCCCGGCGACGTGCCCGCCTCGGTGGCCGCAGTGCCGGACCCGGTCGCGCGGTCGTCTCCACCGTCGGTCGCGCTGCTGCTCACTCCGTCGCCAGCGGTCGGGCCGTCGATCGGGCCCGTGACGCTCTGCAACCGCAGCTCGGCCACCTGCCGCTTGAGCTCGTCGGACTCCTGCCGGGACTTCCAGGTCTCCTGCCGCAGGTCGGCGAGTTGCTGCTGGGCCTGGGCGATCTCCAGCATCACCTGGGCGAGCTGCTGTCGGCCCGCCGCCGACTCCTGCTGGGTGGCCGCCAGGTGCTGCTGGGTGGTGGCCAGGTGCTGCTGGGTGGTGGCCGCGTACTCCTCGAACTGCCGACGGGAGGCCGCGACATGCTCGTCGGCCTCGCGGCGCTTGTCGCCGGCCTCGGTCTCCGCCCGGCGCAGCAGCTCGGCGGCCTCCGCCTCGGAACGCTGGCGCAGAGCCGCCGCCTCCTGCTCGGCCGCCTGAAGGACACCGGCCGCGCCCTGCTCGATCTCGTTCTTACGCGTGGAGTACTCGGTCTCCAACTCGTCGCGGCGGGCGGTGAAACCCGCCTCCAACTCCTGCTGACGGCTGGCGAACCCGGTCTCCAGCTCCTGCTGGCGGGACTTGTGCTGCTTGTCCAGCTCGTCGCGGTGCTTGGCGAACTCCTGCTCGGCAGTGGACCGACGCTGCGCCAACTCCCGGTCGGCCGCCTCCCGCCGCGAGTTGACCTCCTGCTCCACGCCGGCCCGCCACGCGCCCAGCTCCTGCTGGGTCTGCGCCCGGGTGTGCTGCACGTACGCCTCGGTCTCGGCGCGCATCCGCTGCACGTACGCCTCGGTGTCGGCGCGGCTGCGCTTGGCCGCCTCGGCGGCCTGCGTGGTCAGCCGCTCCGCCTCCTGCTGCGCCTTCGCACGGGTGGCCCGCCCGGCCATCGACGCGTCGTCGATGATCTGCTTCGCCTCCTGCTGCGCCTTGGCGTGGCTGGCCCGACCGGCCTCGGTCGCGGTGTCGGTGAGCCGCTTGGCCTCCTGGAGGGCCTTGGCGTGCACCTCCTTGGCGGCGTCGCGCAGGTCGCTGGCCTCCTGCTGGGCGGTGGCCAAGGTCTCGCGGGCCGTCTCGCGCAGCTTGGTGGCCTCCTGCTGGGCCCGAGTGTGGATCTCCTTGGCGGTGTCCCGCAGCTGGGTGGCCTCCTGTTGGGCCTTCGCCAGCGCGTCCTGTGCCGCCTTGCGCAACTGCGCCGACTCGTCCTTGGCCGACCGCAGGGTGGCGTCCGCCTCGGACCGTCGGGCGGCGCTGTGCCGCTCCTCCTCCGCGCGCCGAGCGGCGAGGGCCAGCTCGAAGTCCTTCAGCGCCCGCGCGGACTGCTCGCGGGCCTCCTCGATGATGTGCTCGGCCGCCGCGCGGCGGGCCTCGATCTCGCCGTTCGCGTCGGTCAGGATCTGCTCGGCCTGCTCCTCCGCGAGAGTGAGGATCGACTCGACCCGCGGGCCGAGATGCCGGAACGAGGCCCGGTCGACCACGTTCATCTGCTTGCGCACCTGCGTCAGGTCACGCTGGAGCACCTCGACCTGGCCGGCGAGCTTGTGGATCTGTGTATACGCCTGTTCCCGTTCGGAGGCGAGGGTCGCGATCTCGTGCTCAGCACGCGCGACATACCGATCAACCTGTTTCTTCTCGTACCCCCGCAGAGCGGACTCGAAGCTGGGCTCCGTCGTCACGTCCCCGCCGAGAGCGAACAGTTCCTCGCCGTGCGACATGCCCCCATCCTCACACGCAACAGGGCCTGCTGGGGCGATACGGACGCGCCTTGTGCGAGCTACTTCACTCCGTTGCGAGCAGGGGATACCAACGGTTGGGAAACGCACACGGCGCGAGGTTGCACCGGTTACCCGGTGTCACCTCGCGCCGTCGATGCCCCGACCTGACGTCTCGCGTCAGCCGGCGGTCTCCGCCGGCACCCGCTCCTGACCGCCATCGGTCTTCTTGGCCTCCGGCTTGGCCGCCGGGGCGGCCGCTGGCATCCCCGGGACGATGCCGGCGAGCCCGGAGAGCATCTGACCGAGCTGCGAGGTGACCGCGTCCTTCTGCCGGGTGAGGTCCTCGACCTCGCGGCGGGCGGCCTGCGTCGTCAACTCCGCCTCGGTGCGGGCCTCGGAGAGCAGGCGCTGCGACTCGGCCTTGGCCTCGTTGAGCGTCTTCTCGGAGTGCGCCTTGGCCTTGTCCAGCGTCTCGGCGGCGTTGCGCTCCGACTCGACCCGGCGAGCCTCGGCGCGCTGCTCGATCTCCTTCGCCCGCTCCTGCGCGGCCCGAGCACGCTGCTCGGCCTCGCTCACCATCTTCTGGGTCTGCGCGACCTGCGCGGCGTGCCGCTCGGACTCCTCGCGCTCGGACTTCTCCCGCCGCTCAGCCAACTGAAGCTCCAGCGCCTGGAGGTCCTTGTCGCGCTTGTCCCGCGCATCGGTCAGCAGCTTGGTCGCCTCGGCGCGCTTCTCCTCAGCCTCGCGGGCGGCCTTCGCCCGCTGCTGGGTGATCTCCCGCTCGGCGGTGGCCCGGAGCGTGGCGACCTCCCGCTCGACAGTCGACTTCAGCTCGGCGACCTCGTGGGCGGTGACGGTACGAAGCTGCTTGGTCTCGCGGTCGGCGTCCGCGCGCAGCGTGTCAGCCTCCCGGCGGGCCTGCACCCGGACCTCGGCGGCCTCGCGCTCGGCGGCGGTACGCAGGTTGCCAGCCTCGCGCTCGGCGCTGGCCTTCATGGCCGCGGCCTCGGCGCGCGCCTTGTCGGTGATCTCGCGGGCCTCGAGGCGGGCGGCGGAGAGGATGCCCTCCGACTCGCGCTTGGCCTCGTTGCGGTGGTCGTTGGCCTGCTCCTCGGCGAGCCGGAGGATCTGCTCGACGCGGGTGCCGAGACCGGAGAGGGTGGGCCGGCTGTTCTCTTCGAGCTGCTTGTTCGTGTCGGTGAGCTTCTGCTCCAGCGCACTCATGCGCTGTTCGGCCTGGCGGAGCCGACGCTGGGCGTCGTTCATCCGCTGCTCGGCCTCGGCACGGGCCTGCTCGGACTGGGTCAGCGCGGCGGTCATCCGGCCGAGGAAGTCATCGACCTGGTGAGTGTTGTAACCGCGCAGGCCGACGGTGAAGTCTGGCTGCGAGTTCGCGTTATCGAAGAACGCGAGAGGGGAGGACTGCTGCTGGGGCATTGGGACATACTGGCAGACGCCCCAGGGTGCTTCGCAAGAGCGGTGCGCAGCTTTCGTGGCCTCATTACATGGTCAACTCCCACCATCGGCGCGGCTGGACCAATCGGCGATCTTGGCAGGTCCCGGGCGGGTCGGACGCCACGGAGCGTGACGCGGAAAAGGGCCCCGGGGTTACCCGAGGCCCTTTGTTCGATCCTGGTGGGTTTCTCGCTAATGGGAGCGGAAGAACAATGTCCGATCACCGCATTGGACATCGAGCGTTCACCCGTCCGGCCGGTGGTCGGACGCGGTGCCTCCCCGGGCCGGCGGTGCCGGTCAGTGTCCCCGGAACCGGTTGATGGCGTCCTCGTGCCGGGCCCGCAGCTCCCCGTCGCGTACGCCCAGACCGTCGGTGGGCGCGAGGCAACGCACCCCGACCTTGCCCTGGTGGGCGTTGCGGTGCACCTCGTACGCGGCCTGACCGGTCTGCTCCAGCGAGTAGGTGCGGGACACCGTCGGGTGCACCTTGCCCAGCGCGACCAGGCGGTTGGCCTGCCACGCCTCGTGATAGTTGGCGAAGTGGCTGCCCACGATCCGCTTGAGGTGCATCCACAGGTAGCGGTTGTCGTACTGGTGCTGGAAGCCGCTCGTGGAGGCGCAGGTGACGATGGTCCCACCGCGCCGGGCCACGTAGACGCTCGCGCCGAACGTCTCCCGACCCGGGTGCTCGAAGACGATGTCCGGGTCCTCGCCGGCGGTCAGCTCGCGAATCCGCTCGCCGAAGCGCTTCCACTCGTCCGGGTCCTGGGTCTCCTCGTCCTTCCAGAAGCGGAAACCCTCCGCCGCCCGGTCGATGACCAGTTCCGCGCCCATCCGGCGGCACAGCTCGGCCTTCTCCGGCGAGGAGACGACGCAGACCGGGATCGCGCCGCCGTTGAGCGCCATCTGGGTGGCGTACCCGCCGAGGCCGCCGGAGGCGCCCCAGATCAGCACCACGTCGCCCTGCTTCATGTTGGCCCCGTGGTGCGAGACGAGCTGCCGGTACGCGGTGGAGTTGACCAGCCCGGGACTGGCCGCCTCCTCCCAGCTCAGGTGCCGTGGCTTGGGCATCAGCTGGTTGGCCTTGACCACCGCCAGCTCGGCCAGCCCACCGAAGTTGGTCTCGAAGCCCCAGATCCGCTGCTGCGGGTCGAGCATGGTGTCGTCGTGCCCGGCGGCGTCCTCCAGCTCGACGGAGAGGCAGTGCGCGACCACCTCGTCGCCGGGTGCCCACCGGGTCACCCCGGGGCCGGTGCGCAGCACCACGCCCGCCGCGTCCGAGCCGACGACGTGGTACGGCAGGTCGTGCCGGCGGGTCAGCTCGGAGACCCGGCCGTAGCGCTCCAGGAACTTGAAGGTGGGCAGCGGTTCGAAGATGCTCGTCCACACCGTGTTGTAGTTGATCGCGCTGGCCATGACCGCGACCAGCGCCTCGCCCGGCGCCAGCTCCGGCGTCGGCACCTCCTGGACGTGCAACGCCTTGCGCGGGTCCTTGTCCCGGGTGGCCATGCCGTCGAACATCCGGGCCTCCTCGGCGCGGACCACCACGCCTCGGTAACTCTCCGGTACGGGCAGCCCGGCGACGCCGGCGAGTTCGCGGTCCGGATCGCTCGATTCCTCCGCCGCCATGATCGCTTCGAGGATGTCCTGCACGGTGACCTCCGGTTCGTCCGCACCCGCACGGGCCCGGGTGCTGCCATCGTCGGCGCCGGTGGGGCACGACCGCCATGTCGGCATTCGACACATCCGACCCCGTCGCGCTCCGGTGGGGCCGGACGTTACTGAACGGTAGCTAGGCCGGGAAGTCCTCTGTGAAAAACTGCATCCGCCGATGCGTGAAGGTGTCCGGCCACCCCTCCAACCGCGCACTGACGTGCGTGGCTGGAGCCTCCGGAGGGCGCGGGGCGGGGCGCGCGGGGCGCGCGGGGCGCGCGAGGCAGCAACATCAGGGATGTTGCTGCCTCAAGAGCGGTGGAGGCAGCAACATCCCTGAAGTTGTGCGGATCTTGCCGACGGCGGCGTCGGCGCGGGGTCAGTGGGGGGCGGGCTCGACGAGTTCGACAAGGACGCCACCGGCGTCCTTCGGGTGCACGAAGTTGATCCGGCTGTCCGCGGTGCCGCGCCGCGGTGCGTCGTAGAGCAGCCGCATCCCCCGCGCGCGCAGCGCCGCGCAGGCCGCGTCGATGTCGACAACCGTGTACGCGACCTGCTGCACACCCGGCCCGTTGCGGTCCAGGAACTTGGCGATCGTCGACTCCGGGGTGAGCGGGGCGAGTAGCTGCACGCAGCCGCCCTCGGTGGTCGGCCCGACGGCAAGCATCGCCTCCTGTACGCCCTGCTCGGCGTTGGTCTCGATGTGCACGCAGCGCATCCCGAACGTCCGCTGGTAGAAGTCGATCGCGGTGTCCAGGTCGGCCACGGCGATCCCGACGTGGTCAATCTTGCGAAGCCCGATGTCTGTGACGGAGTCGGCACCGGGCTCGGCGGAGGAGTTCTCAGTCATGACGCTAGTCTGACCGAACACTCGTCTGACCGAACATTCGTTAAGGCGTACAGCACGGCACCCCCTCGGAGGCAGGCATGGCTTCGGTGATCATCAGCGGCGCGCGGACCCCGATGGGGCGGCTGCTGGGCAACCTCAAGGACCTCCCGGCCACGAAGCTCGGCGGGATCGCCATCAAGGCCGCGCTGGAGCGTGCCGGGGTCGGCCCCGACCAGGTCCAGTACGTGATCATGGGGCAGGTGTTGCAGGCCGGCGCCGGTCAGATCCCGGCGCGGCAGGCGGCGGTCGAGGCGGGCGTACCGATGTCGGTGCCGGCGCTGACCATCAACAAGGTCTGCCTCTCCGGCCTGGACGCCATCGCCCTGGCCGACCAGTTGATCCGTGCCGGCGAGTTCGACATCGTGGTGGCCGGTGGCATGGAGTCGATGACCAACGCCCCGCACCTGCTGATGGGGCAGCGCACCGGCTACAAGTACGGCGACGTGGTGGTCAAGGACCACATGGCGCACGACGGGCTCAGCGACGCCTGGGACTGCTGCTCGATGGGCGAGTCGACCGAGCGCCTCGGCGCCAGGCACGGCATCACCCGCGAGGAGCAGGACGCGTTCGCCGCCGCCAGCCACCAGCGGGCCGCCGCCGCGCAGAAGAACGGCCACTTCGCCGACGAGATCGCCCCGGTGGTGATCCCGCAGCGCAAGGGTGACCCGCTGGTGATCAGCGAGGACGAGGGCATCCGCCCGGACACCACTGTCGAGTCGCTTGCCAAGCTGCGTCCCGCCTTCGCCAAGGACGGCACCATCACCGCCGGCAGTTCGTCGCCGATCTCCGACGGTGCCGCGGCAGTGGTGGTGATGAGCAAGGCCAAGGCCGTCGAGTTGGGGCTGACCTGGCTGGCCGAGATCGGTGCGCACGGCAACGTGGCGGGCCCGGACAACTCCCTGCACTCGCAGCCGTCCAACGCGATCAACCACGCGCTGAAGAAGGGTGGCCTGAGCGTCGCCGACCTGGACCTCATCGAGATCAACGAGGCGTTCGCGCAGGTCGGCGTGCAGTCCACCCGGGACCTCGGCATCAGCCCGGACAAGGTCAACGTCAACGGCGGCGCCATCGCGCTGGGGCACCCGATCGGCATGTCCGGCGCGCGTCTCGTCCTCACCCTCGCCCTGGAGCTGAAGCGGCGTGGTGGCGGCACCGGCGCGGCGGCGCTCTGCGGTGGCGGTGGCCAGGGCGACGCGTTGATCATCCACGTGCCGGGCAAGGCTGCGTCGGCCCGGTGAACGAAGCCGCCGAGCAGGTCCCGTCGACGGGCGCCACGTCGGTGCGCCGCAGTCGGGACGTACCGATGCTTGTCGAGCGGGCCCGCGCGGGTGACCCCCGCGCGGTGGCCCGGCTGATCACTCTTGTGGAGAACGGCGACGACCTGCTGCCGGCGATCGCCGCCGCGTTGGCGCCGTACGCCGGGCAGGCCCAGGTCGTCGGGCTGACCGGTTCGCCCGGGGTGGGCAAGTCGACCACCACGAACGAGCTGGTCCGCGCGCTGCGGGCGCGGGGGCATCGGGTCGGCGTGCTGGCGGTCGACCCGTCCAGCCCGTTCACGGGTGGGGCGATCCTCGGTGACCGGGTGCGGATGCAGGACCACGCCACCGATCCGGGCGTCTACATCCGGTCCATGTCCAGCCGGGGTCACCTCGGCGGGTTGGCCGCGGCGACGCCGCAGGCGGTCCGGGTGCTGGAGGGCGCCGGGTGTGACGTGGTGCTTGTGGAGACCGTCGGCGTCGGGCAGGCCGAGGTGGAGGTGGCCTCCCTTGCCGACACCACGCTCGTGCTGCTCGCCCCCGGCATGGGTGACGCGATCCAGGCGGTCAAGGCCGGCATCCTGGAGATCGCCGACGTGTTCGTGGTCAACAAGGCCGACCGGGACGGCGTCGACGCCACCGTCCGTGACATCCAGGGCATGATCGCCCTCGGTGAGCGCGGCCCGGGGCAGTGGAGACCGCAGGTGGTCCGCTCGGTCGCCGCACGTGGCGAGGGCATCGACGAGATCGCGGCGGCGATCGACAAGCACCGGGGTTGGCTCGTCGAGCACGGCGAGCTGCGCCGCCGCCAGGAGGCGCGGGCCGCCGCCGAGGTCGAGGCGATCGCGCTCGGCGCCCTCCGCGCCCGGATCGGCTCACTGCGCGACGGTACGGAGTTGGCCACGCTCGCCGCCAAGGTCGCCGAGGGCGCGATCGACCCGTACCGGGCGGCGGACGAGTTGCTCGCCCAGCTCGCTCGCTGAGCGTCCACCGGGGACACCCTGGCGGCCTGCCTCCCTTGTAGGCTCGCAGCGCCCCACGGCGGTGGGGGCCGGGCGGTGTGCCGGCGCGGTGGCGTGAGGAGCAGGGGAGTGGCTATGGACCACGAGGCGACGCAGGAGCTGATCACGGCGTCGGCGGGGGCTGGCGGAACGACGCAGGTCTCCGACGAGGTGATCGAGAAGATCGCGGTCGCGGCAGCCCGCGCGGTTCCCGGGGTGGCCGAGTTGGGCGGGGACGTGGCCCGGTTCTTCAACTCCGTGCTGGACCGGGTCGGGCTGGATCAGGTGGGCGATGCCCGGCGGGGTTGCTCGGCGCACGTGACCGGGGACGCCGCAGTGGTCAACCTGGTGTTGGTGATCCAGGCCGGCCAGCCGGTGCCGGAGATCACCGGGCAGGTGCGGGCCCGGGTGACCGAGGCGGTCGAGGCGTACGGGCTGCGGGTCGACGAGGTCAACATCCGGGTCGACGACGTGGCGATGGGCGGGCCGGCCGTCTAGCCCGGATCGGGGCGGCGGGGGTTCCAGGCCGCACGTTACCGGTCGGTACGACGGGACTTAGCGATCGTTCAGGTGGGGGCCCTACACTCGACGTGCAGTCGAGGACCCGAGGAGGAGCCCTGCTCATGGACGCCGACGAGATCGATGCCGGACGGGCGCGTTGGCAGGCCCGGTACGACGCCGCACGCAAGCGTGACGCCGACTTCACCACGCTTTCCGGGATGCCTGTCGAACCGGTCTACGGGCCGCCCGAGGGCAGCGCGTACCCGGGCTTCGAGCGGATCGGCTGGCCGGGCGAGTACCCGTACACCCGGGGTCTGTATCCCACCGGCTACCGCGGGCGGACCTGGACGATCCGGCAGTTCGCCGGCTTCGGCAACGCCCAGCAGACGAACGAGCGCTACAAGATGATCCTCGGCGCCGGCGGTGGCGGCCTCTCGGTCGCGTTCGACATGCCGACGCTCATGGGCCGCGACTCGGACGACCCGCAGGCGCTCGGCGAGGTCGGCCACTGCGGTGTCGCCATCGACACCGCCACCGACATGCAGGCGCTCTTCGACGGCATCGACCTGGCCGACGTCACCACCTCGATGACCATCTCCGGCCCGGCCGTGCCGGTGTTCTGCATGTACCTGGTCGCCGCCGAGCGGCAGGGCGCCGACCTGTCCAAACTGGACGGCACGCTGCAGACCGACATCTTCAAGGAGTACATCGCGCAGAAGGAGTGGCTCTTCGACCCGGAGCCGCACCTGCGCCTGATCGGCGACCTGATGGAATACTGCGCCGCCGAGATCCCGCGCTACAAGCCGCTCTCGGTCTCCGGCTACCACATCCGCGAGGCCGGCTCGACCGCCGCGCAGGAGCTGGCGTACACCCTGGCCGACGGTTTCGGGTACGTCGAGCTGGGCCTCTCGCGCGGCCTGGACGTGAACGTGTTCGCGCCGGGGCTGAGCTTCTTCTTCGACTCGCACCTCGACTTCTTCGAGGAGATCGCCAAGTTCCGGGCCGCCCGCCGGATCTGGGCCCGCTGGCTGCGCGACGTCTACGGCGCGACCAGCGAGAAGGCCCTCTGGCTGCGGTTCCACACGCAGACCGCCGGGGTTTCGCTGACCGCGCAGCAGCCGGTCAACAACGTGGTACGCACCGCCGTCGAAGCCCTCGCGGCGGTGCTCGGCGGCACGAACTCGCTGCACACGAACGCGCTCGACGAGACCCTGGCGCTGCCCACCGACGAGTCGGCCGAGATCGCCCTGCGGACGCAGCAGGTGCTGATGGAGGAGACCGGCGTGGTCAACGTGGCCGACCCGCTCGGCGGCTCCTGGTACGTCGAGGCGCTCACCGACAAGATCGAGGCCGAGGCGGAGGAGATCTTCGCCCGGATCCGGCAGCTCGGTGGGGAGGGGCCGCACCAGATCGGCCCGATGACCTCGGGCATCCTGCGCGGCATCGAGGACGGCTGGTTCACCGGGCACATCGCCGAGTCGGCCTTCGTCTACCAGCAGGCTCTGGAAAAGGGCGACAAGAAGATCGTCGGGGTCAACTGCCACACCGGTACGGTCGCCAAGGAGCTGGAGATCCTGCGCATCTCGCACGAGGTGGAGCTGGAGCAGCGCCGGGTGCTGGCCGAGCGCAAGGGCGCCCGGGACGACGCGGCGGTCCGGGCGGCGGTGAGCCGGATGGTCGACGCCAGCCGCACCGACGAGAACATGATCCCCGCGATGCTCGACGCCGTCCGCGCCGAGGCGACCCTCGGCGAGATCTGCGACGCCCTGCGCGCCGAGTGGGGCACCCACCGCGAGCCCGCCCGCTTCTGACCCCGCCGTCCGCGTCCCCCCGCTCCCCATCCCCGCGCCCCAGCCCCGCGTTCCGCGGACGTTCGTGATCGTGCCGAGGCGGTCCCGGGGGACCACGCGAATGCCGCGTTCCGGCGATCGGAATTGCGTGATCGCCGGGGCCGGGGGCGGGGGTGCGGGCGAGGTGGCGGAGCAGGGTGAGAGTTGCAACGTCGGGGTTGTGGGTGAGCTGAGATCGGCGGCTCACGTGCGAGACTAGGTAACCATGAGCGACCCACGGATCACCTCGTCGATCTTCACCCGCGGCGCGGTCGACCTCAGCACGCTGCGTGGCCCCGCACCAGCAAGTACCCGCCCTGGCACGCCCCCGCAGGGCGGCCCGTCCAACGGCACCCCCGGCGCGCCCACCGCCGGCGGGAGCACCGCCATCATCGACGTCACCGAGGCGACAATCCAGTCCGAGGTGCTCGAACGGTCGATGACCGTGCCCGTCGTCGTGTTCTTCGGCGCGGCCGGCTTCCCGGAGAGCGACGAGTTCGCCCCGGTCCTGGAGCAGTTGAACGCCGAGGGCGGCGGCACCTGGGTGCTGGCACGGGTGGACGTGCAGGAAAATCCGCGAATCGCCCAGATGTTCCGAGTCCAGGGCATCCCGATGGTCTACGCGATCGTCGGCGGTCAGCCGGTCGACGCCTTCTCCGGGGTGGTGCCCGAGGCCCAGCTTCGGCAGTGGATCCAGGCCGTGCTCAAGGCCGGCGGCGTGACAGTCGCCGAGCCGGAGGACCCCCGCCTCGACGAGGCCGACGACGCGCTGATGAGCGGCGATCTGGACGCCGCCGAGCAGGCGTACCGGAAGATTCTGGCCGATGCCCCGGCGGACGCCGCGGCCACGGCGGGGCTGGCTCAGGTCGGGGTGGCCCGACGGGTCGCCGGCGCGGACCCGGCCGCCGCGCTGGCCGCCGCCGAGAGCGCACCCGACGACGTGGCCGCCCAACTGCTGGCCGCCGACATCGAGGTGCTCAGCGGCCTGGCCGAGCAGGCGTACGCCCGGCTCGTCGGTCTGGTCCGGCGCACCGCCGGAGAAGACCGGGAGACCGCCCGCCAACACCTGGTCTCGCTCTTCTCCATCGCCGGCCCGGACGATCCGGCCGTCGCCTCGGCGCGCCGGGCACTGGCCAGCGCCCTGTTCTGAGTTCGTAGCACGCCAGCGCGGGCCGGCGTTCCGGCCGGCCCGCCCGACAAACGAGGACGGGAGCTCATGATGCGCCGGATCGCCGTCCTCGACGCGCCGACAAATCTCGGTCTGCGGCCGCCGACGTCCACGTCGGTCCCCGGTTGCGCCAAGGCGCCCGGCGCGCTGCGCGACCACGAACTGCTGGCCCGGCTCCGCGCCCGCGACGCCGGCTGCGTCACCCCGGCCCGCTACGACCCGGGCGACTGGCGGCCCGGCGACGGGGTGTGCCACGCCCGGGAGATCGCCGACTACTCGCTGGCCCTCGCCGAACGGATCGGCTCGATCATCGACCGGGGCGAGTTCCCGGTGGTGCTCGGCGGCGACTGCTCCGTGCTGCTCGGCTCGGCGCTGGCCATGCACCGCCTCGGTGAAGCCGTCGGCGGGCGGATCGGGCTGGTCTTCGTCGACGGGCACTCCGACTTCCGGCACCCCGGCAACGCCTCCTACGTCGGCGCGGCAGCCGGGGAGGACCTGGCCCTCGTCACCGGGCGCGGCCAGGCCGACCTGGCCGCGATCGAGGGTCGCCGGCCCTACTTCCGCGACATCGACGTGGTGGTGCTCGGCATCCGAGCCCAGGACGAGTACCGGCTCGACCTGCAGGCCGCCGGGATCACCACCCGGCCGGTGCCGGCGCTGCGCGCCGAAGGCGCCGCCCGGACAGCCCAGTGGGCGCACGAGCAACTCGCCGACTGCGCGGGCTACTGGGTGCACATCGACGTGGACGTGCTCGACCCCGCGGTGATGCCCGCCGTCGACGCCCCCGACCCCGGTGGGATCGCCTTCGCCGAGCTGGAGATCCTGCTCGCCGGCCTGGTCGACACCCCACACTGCCTCGGCGTGGAGCTGACCGTCTTCGACCCCGACTACGACCCCGACGGTTCGTACGCGGCCGAGATCGTCAACACCGTCGTCGCCGGCCTGGCCCCGGTCACCGCCCCGGAGGCGGTTCCGCCCCGGCTGCTGTCGTCCCGGCCCACCCCCGGCCCTCGGCGCGGTAACGGCCGGTCCCCGGCCGCCACCGAGCGACCCGACCGCTCCCAGCGGGCCGACGGGCCGGATCGGGTTGAGCGGGTTGGTGGGCCGGAGCGGGTTGGTGGGCCGGAGCGGGTTGGTGGGTCGGATCGGGTTGAGCGGGTCAACGGGCTGGCTGGTGTGGTCGGCGGCGAGGCGTCATTCGCCGAGGCCCCCTCGTGGGACTCGTCCGTCGAGGCCAGGGGGCTGGCGGAGGCCGGGTCCTCCGACGCGGGGGCCATCGCCATCGACCGTGCCGGGATCGACCGTGCCGGGATCGACCGTGCCGGCGGTGAGGTGGCTGCTGCCGAACGGTTCGGCGGTGACTCGGCCGGCGGCGCGGCGCACATTCCGGCTACTGCCGAGCGGGAGCCGGTCGGCCCGCCCGCGTCGGCCGGCCCAGGCCTGCTCCGACGATCCACGTCGCCTGACGAAAACCCCTCCGACCACCACAAAGCCGACACTGCCTGACCCCAATCCCGACCCGCCGGGCCATGATCGACTCGGTTTCAATGATGTCGGGCTGTCCGGGTGCCGTGGACACCGCGTTTTCAGCAAAACCGAGTGGATCACCGCCCCAGCGGTGCGGGGTCACCGCCCGGGCAGTGCGCGGGATCGCCGCCTGGGCGGTGCGCGGGTTGCCGCCCGGGCAGTGCGCGGGATCGCCGCCTGGGCGGTGCGCGGGTTGCCGCCCGGGCAGTGCGCGGGATCGCCGCCTGGGCGGTGCGGGATCGCCGCCCGGGCAGTACGGGGTCGCCGCCCGGAGAGTGCCGGGTCGCCGACCAGGCAGCGCGGGGCCTGGTCGGCGCGCGGGGTCAGGGTCGGGCGCGCAGGGCCTGACCTGGCGTCAGGAGGCGGGGAGGGCGCGCAGGAAGCGCTCGGCGATCGGGACGGCGGACGCCGTGCTGGCGCCACCCTTCTCCACGAAGACGGCGAACGCCACGTCGCCCCGCCAACCGACGAACCAGGCGTGGGTGTGGGCCGGGTTGTCGTCGTACTCGGCGGTGCCGGTCTTGCCGTAGACCTCGCCCGGCACATCCTTCAGCGCGCTGCCGGTGCCGGTGGTGACCACCTCGCGCATCATGGCGCGCAGTGCCGCTACCGATTCCGGCTTGAGTTGCTCGCCCGCCGGGGCCGGCTTGGCCGGCGCCGGGTCGATCAGCAGTTTTGGCTGCTCGAAGCGGCCTCGGGCGACCGCCGCGGTGGCACCGGCCATGGCCAGCGGGCTGACCAGCGTGGTGCCCTGCCCGAACGACGCCGCTGCCTGCTCGGCCAGGCTGCCGCCCGTGGACACCTTGCCGGTGAAGGCGTCAGTGCCCAGGTCCCATTCGCCCTCCAGGCCCAACGAGCGCCCGGCGGCGGCCAGCCCGTCGCCGCCGAGCTTCGGGGCCAGCGAGGCGAACGCCGTGTTGCAGGACTTGGCGAAGTCGGTGCGGAACGGCACGGAACCGAGCTCGAAGTTGTCGGAGTTCTTGAAGGACCGACCGTCCACGGTGAAGGTCTTCGGGCAGGCCACCGGCCCGTCCAGAGTGACCGCGCCCCGGTCCAGCAGGCCCAGCGTGCTGACCATCTTGAACGTGGAGCCGGGCGGCACCTGCGCGTCGAAGGCCAGGTTTTCCCCGGCCGGCCCGGGGCCGTTCGCCGCGGCGAGCACCGCACCGTCGCTGATTCGAAGCGCCACCAGCGCGGACCGCCGCGGCTCGGCGCGCAGAGCCCCGTCGGCCGCGTTCTGGACGGCGACGTCGAGCGTGGTCTTCAGCGCCTGACCGGGCTGCGGCTCGCGGCGGAACAACTCGGTGCCGGTGGGTTCCAGTTTGCCGCCCTCGGCGGGACGCTCGACCACCACGGTCAGCCCGGTGCCGCCGCGCAGCCGTTCGTCGTAGCGGCCCTGTAACCCGCCGTGCCCGACCAGGTCGCCGACGACGTACCGGTCGGGGTGTGCGGCGAGGTCGTCGGCCTGCGCCGCGTCGACAGTGCCGAGCAGGGCCCTGGCGAACTCCCGGGTCGGCGCCAGGTCGATCTTGTCGGAGGTGAACTTGGTGCCGGGCAGGTCGTAGATCCGGGGCTTGATCTGCCGGTACGCCTCCTCGCGGAGCGACACCACCTCGACGAAGGCTCCCGGCTCGGCCTTGGACACCCGCTCGGGCAGGTCGGTCAGGTCGACAGCGGGGACCAGGGCGGGGCGGATCGCCTTGAACGCCGCATCGAGATCCTGCACGAGCTTCTTGAGGTCGGTGACCCCGTCGGGCTGCACGCCGACCCGCACCACCGGCCGGGGGGTCACGATCGGTTGCCCGGCAGCGTCCAGCACCCCGGCGCGGGTGCCGGCGTCGCGGCGCAACGCCAACCGGTCACCCTTGGTGAGCTGCTCGTGCACCACCTTCGGCTCCCAGATCACCTGCCACTGGTCGTCGTCGCCGTGGGCGAGACGCAGCTCGCGGTCGTACGTCCAGCGGGTCTGACCGGGCAGGTTCCACTCCACCTGGACGGTTGTGGTGGCGATGTCCGCCTTGACCTTCGGCTCGCCGCGACGCGTAAGCGTCGGCGGGGTCGCCGCCAGCTCACCGGAGAGCTCCTTGATCTCGCGACTCACGTCGGCCGACGGCAGCTTGCTGCCGGTCGGGTCGATCAAACCGACCGCCTGGAGATCGCCGCCGCGCCAACCGTCGAGGAACGCGTCGACGGTGCTCGCCGGCCCGTCGTCACCCGAGCAGCCAGCCAGAACGCCGGCCGTGAGCAGCGCCGCGGTGAGGGCGGCGACCACGCGGCGGACGGGGTTCGGCCGGTGGGGCCGAGGGTACGACGAGGGCATGAAGCTGGTCCTTCCGATCTCGGAGCGCCTTCGCACGGTAGTACGCCGACGACGTCCCCAACGTCCCCCACCGGGGCGGGCGCGCTCAAAGACGGGCCGGGCCGGTGTGATGAACATCGCGTGGCGGGGTATCCCGGAGCCGGCCAACCTCGGACCCGCAACGGGTGAAAGGACAAAGTCCCGATCCGGACGTCTGGCCTGTGGTCCGCCGACGAAGGCTGACAACGGCAGGGCCTAGGCTGAGCGGCAGAGTGACCCACAACGCGGTGGGTCGAGGGGAGTGGCACCGATGGACCGGCGTCCGGCGATCAAACCGGAACCCGACCTCCGGCAGGATGACTCCGGCCGGGACGACGACAGCTTCGATTCGGCGACCGACGGGGACGGCTACGGCCGGCTCGACACGGGAGTCACCGGGCTGACCGGGTCGAGCATCGACACCATCTACGATCTGGGCCTGCCGACCGAGGCGTTGGCCGACGACGTGGAGGACGCCGAGCTCGACGAACCTGTTCCCAACGCGGAGCGCCTGGTGGCCCAGGCTGTCGCGCTCGCGGGGGACGACCACGACGCGGCGACACTCGTCGGCCGGTTCTGGCGGTTCGCACCGGATGAGGAACTGGTCGGTTTCACGGCGGAGGAGATGCTCGACGCGGCCCGCGCGCACCGGGACCTCGCCCAGCAGCGGGTGCCAGGCGAGTTGAAACTGCGGATCCACGAGCCGCACGCCGACCAGCACCACACGGTCGTCGAGATCGTCACCGACGACATGCCGTTCCTGGTCGACTCGGTGACCGCGCTGCTCAACTCGTACCACCTGGATGTGCACCTGCTGGTGCACCCGCTGGTGGTGGTCCGGCGTGAGCCGTTGGGCCGGCTCACCGAGGTCTCCGCGGACGTGGAGCCGGACGACGCGATCGCCGGCGACATCATCGAGAGCTGGATGCGGATCGAGATCGACCCGGTCCGGGACGCGGCCGAGCGGGACCGGCTGCGCCACGAGTTGCAGCGGGTGCTCACCGACGTGCGGGAGGCGGTGGAGGACTGGCCGAAGATGCGGCAGCGCGCCCTCGCGCTCGCCGACGAGCTGGCCTCCGCGCGGACCGCCGACAACCGCCCACCGGTGCCGGAGAAGGACATCACCGACTCGGTGGAGCTGCTGCGGTGGCTCGCCCACGACCACTTCACCTTCCTCGGCTACCGCGAGTACCGGCTGGTGGACGCCACGGACGGCGATGCCGACGGCAAGGCGTTGGAGGCGGTGCTCGGCACCGGTCTGGGCATCCTGCGCTCCGACGCGCCGGAGGCCCGGCCGTTGGCGTCGATGACGCCCGAGGCGCACGAGAAGGTGCTGGAGAAGCGCCTGCTCATCATCACCAAGGCCAACTCGCGTGCCACAGTGCACCGCTCGGCGTACCTGGACTACATCGGCTTCAAGATCTTCAACGAGGCCGGCGAGGTGATCGGCGAGCGCCGTTTCCTCGGTCTGTTCTCCACCGCCGCGTACCGGACCAGCGTCCGGGAGCTGCCGGTGGTGCGCCGCAAGGTGGCCGAGGTGCTGGACCGCTCCGGCCTGAGCCGGCGCAGTCACTCCGGTAAGGACCTGATCCAGATCCTGGAGACCTACCCGCGCGACGAGCTGTTCCAGATCAAGACCGACGACCTGTACCACGCGGTGATCGGCGTGCTGCGGATGGCCGGTCGCCGGCAGCTACGGGTCTTCCTGCGCCGGGACGCGTACGGGCGGTTCATCTCCTGCCTGATCTACCTGCCCCGGGACCGGTTCACCACCCAGAACCGGCTGCGCATGCAGGACATCCTGCTGCGTGAGCTGAACGGTGTCGGGGTGGACTACACCACCCGTGTCACCGAGTCGATGCTGGCCCGGGTGCACTTCATCGTGCGTACCGACCCGACCCGGCCACCCGGCGAGATCGACGCCGACCTGTTGGCCGAGGAGTTGGCCGACGCGACCCGACTCTGGGACGACGACTACCGGCTGGTGCTGGAGCGCAAGCTCGGCGACGAGCAGGCCAAACACCTGTTCACCAGGTACGCCGACGCCTTCCCGGAGGGCTACAAGGACGGGCACACGCCGTACGAGGCGATGAAGGACCTGGCGAAGCTGGAGCTGCTGGAGGAGCCCGGCCAGCTGGAGATGCACCTGTTCCGCAAGCAACTCGCGCCCCGCCCCGGCACCCGGGTGCCCGGCGCGGACCTGGCCGAGGCGATGGACGTCCGGTTCAAGGTCTACCGGTACGGCGAACCGATGATGCTCTCCGCCGTGCTGCCGGTGCTGCACTCCCTCGGTGTGCGGGTGGTCGACGAGCACCCGTACGAGGTGGACCGGATCGACGGGCGGGTCTACCTGTACGACTTCGGCCTGATGCTGCCCGAGGGGCACCACGAGCTGGCCGAGGTACGCCCGCACGTGGAGAACGCCTTCGCGGCGGCCTGGCGCGGCGAGGCCGAGGTGGACCGGTTCAACGAGCTGGTGCTGCGCGGCGGGCTCACCTGGCGGCAGGTGGTGGTGCTGCGGGCGTACGCGAAGTACCTGCGGCAGGCCGGCACGGTCTTCTCCCAGGACTACATGGAGCAGACCTTCATCGCGTACCCGAAGCTCGCCGCGTTGCTCGTGGAGCTGTTCGAGACCCGGTTCGCGCCGGGCGAGCAGACCACCGAGCAGCGGCAGCAGCGCAGTGGTGAGCTGGTGGAGACGATCCGGGCCGGGCTGGACGACGTGGCGAGCCTCGACCAGGACCGGATCCTGCGCTCGTACCTGACGCTCATCGAGGCGACCCTGCGGACCAGCTTCTACCAGAGGCGCTCCGACGGGCGGCCGAAGGCGTACGTGGCGTTCAAGCTCGACCCGCAGGCCATCCCGGACCTGCCGGCGCCGCGCCCGAAGTTCGAGATCTTCGTCTACTCGCCCCGGTTCGAGGGCGTGCACCTGCGGTTCGGGCCGGTGGCCCGGGGCGGGTTGCGCTGGTCCGACCGTCGGGAGGACTTCCGGACCGAGGTGCTCGGTCTGGTCAAGGCGCAGATGGTGAAGAACACCGTGATCGTGCCGGTGGGCGCCAAGGGCGGCTTCGTGCTGAAGCAGAAGCCGGGTGACCGGGACGAGGCGGTCGCCTGCTACCAGGAGTTCGTCGGCGCGATGCTCGACGTCACCGACAACATCGTCAGCGGGCAGATCGTGCCGCCCGAGGACGTGGTCCGGCACGACGGCGACGACCCGTACCTGGTGGTCGCGGCCGACAAGGGCACCGCGACGTTCTCCGACATCGCCAACGAGATCTCCACGGCGCACAACTTCTGGTTGGGTGACGCGTTCGCCTCCGGCGGTTCGGCCGGCTACGACCACAAGAAGATGGGCATCACCGCCCGGGGCGCCTGGGAGTCGGTGAAGCGGCACTTCCGGGAGTTGGGCCTGGACACCCAGACCCAGGACTTCACTGTGGTCGGCGTCGGTGACATGTCCGGCGACGTGTTCGGCAACGGGATGCTGCTGTCCGAGCACATCCGGCTGGTGGCCGCCTTCGACCACCGGCACATCTTCCTGGACCCGGAGCCCGACGCGGCCACCTCGTACGCGGAGCGGCGGCGGTTGTTCGACCTGCCCCGGTCCTCGTGGGAGGACTACAACCCGGAGCTGATCTCGGCCGGCGGCGGCATCTTCCCGCGTACCGCGAAGTCCATCCCGATCACGCAGCAGGTCCGGGCGGCGATCGGCCTGGACGACGACGTCACGCACCTGTCGCCGCAGGAGCTGATGAAGGCGATCGTCACCGCTCCGGTGGACCTGTTCTGGAACGGCGGTATCGGCACCTACGTGAAGGCGTCCACCCAGACCAACGCCGAGGTGGGCGACAAGTCCAACGACGCGATCCGGGTGGACGGGCGCAACCTGCGGTGCCGGGTCGCGGGCGAGGGCGGCAACCTGGGCTGGACGCAGCTCGGCCGGATCGAGTACGCGTTGACCGGCGGCCGGATCTTCTCCGACTTCATCGACAACGCGGCCGGGGTGGACACCTCCGACCACGAGGTGAACATCAAGATCCTGCTGAACACGGCGGTGGCCGACGGCGAGTTGACCACGGCCGAGCGCGACGAGCTGCTGGCCGGGATGACCGACGAGGTCGCCGAGCTGGTGCTGCGGGACAACTACGACCAGGCACGGGCGATCAACAACGCCCAGGCGCAGGCCGCCTCGCTGCTCCCGGTGCACCGTCGGATGATCAACGAGCTGGAGCGGTCCGGCGGGTTGGACCGGGCGCTGGAGGCGCTGCCGCCGGATGAGGAGCTGGCGGTCCGCAGCGAGTCCGGGCTGACCGCGCCCGAGTTCGCGGTGCTTCTCGCGTACGTGAAGATCGTCCTGGAACGGGAGATCCTCACCGAGGGCCTGGCGGACGAGGAGTGGACGACCGAGGTCCTGGTCAACTACTTCCCGACGCCGATGCGTGAGCGGTTCGCCGACCGGATGGGCCGGCACCGGCTGCGCCGGGACATCGTCACCACGGTGCTTGTCAACGAGGCGATCAACCGGGGCGGCATCTCGTTCATCTTCCGGGTGGTCGAGGAGACGGCGGCCAGCGCCGCGGACGTGATCCGGGCGTACGTGGTGGTCAGCGAGGTGTTCGGTCTCCGCGACCTGTGGGACGCGGTCGAGGCGCTCGACAACAAGGTCGCGCCGGAGTTGCAGACAAGTGTCTACCTGGACACCCGTCGGCTGCTCGACCGGGCGGTGCGGTGGCTGGTGTCCAACCGGCGCTCGCCGATCGACGTGCCGGCCGAGATCGCCCGGCTGCGCGACGGCGTCACCCGGCTGCTGCCGGGGCTTGAGGAGCTGTTCTACGGCAACGAGCGGCAGGGCATCGCCGCGCACATGGACTCGATGACCGAGCGTGGGCTGCCCCGCGAGCTGGCCGAACGCGCGACCCGGCTGATGTACAGCTTCGGTCTGATGGACGTGGTGGAGACGGCGAACGCCAGCGGGCGGGACGTCAGCGAGGTGGCCTCGGTCTACTTCGTGTTGTCCGACCTGTTCCGGGTGGACTCGCTGCTGTCGAAGATCTCCCTGCTGCCTCGGGAGGACCGCTGGCAGACGTTGGCCCGGATGGCGCTGCGCTACGACCTGTACGCCGCGCTGGCCGCGCTCACCGCTGAGGTGCTCGGCTCCACCCCGGAGGACCTGCCGCCGCACGAGCGGGTGCAGCAGTGGGAGCAGTCGAACGCGACCTCGATCCACCGCGCCCGGCGGGCGATGGGGGAGTTCGACGAGTCGCGGGCGGACCTCGCCGCCCTGTCGGTGCTGCTGCGCCAGATCCGCACCCTGGTGCGGACCTCCGCGGCCGCCTGAGTCAGGTACGCCGGACGCGGTCCGGCCGGTCGGGTCACCCCGACCGGCCGGACCGCGTTTCGTCTCGTCAGCGATCGGCCACCAGGGTGGCGAAGACGACGATGTTGTCCGGGTAGCTCTTGGCGGCCTCGTCGAACTGACCACCGCAGGTGACCACCCGCAGACTGGGCCGGTCGCTGGGCCCGTACACCAACTCGGTGGGGAAGGCCGTCTTCGGGTACGACTTCACCGAGTCGACCTGGAACGTGGCCGGCTGGCCGTCCGCCCGCCGCACGGTGATGGTGTCACCGGGCACGAGGGAGCCGAGGTCGAAGAAGACGGCCGGGCCGAGTTTCGCCGAGTCCACGTGCCCGACGATCACCGCGTTACCGGTCTCGCCGGGGCTCGCGCCCGGCTCGTACCACCCAGCCTGGTCGGCCTGCTCCAACGGGGGGACCTGGACGGTGCCGTCCGGGTTGGTGCCGAGTGACAGGACCGTCGCGTTGACGCCGATCCGGGGGATCTCGATGCTTGTCGGCGCGGAGCGTGCCAGCCCCGCCGGCACATCCCCCTGGCCGACCGGCTGCCCGTCGACCGGCGGGACGGCGGTGGCGGTGGCGGCCGGCCCGCTCACCTCGGGACCGGCCTGGGCCAGCGGCTGCGGCGGTCGGGCCGGTGGCGTCGTCTGCAGGGCGAAGCCGATCATGCCGGCGCCGATCATGGCCGTGGTGACGACGACGGCCGCGCCGGCGGCACGCCACGGTCTCCCGTGACGGCCGCCGGCCCGTGTCGTCGTCACATCAGACGAGCGAACCATCGGTCCGCCGACGACGCATCAGCACGATCCCGCCGAGCGCGGCAGCGCCGAGCAGGCCCGCCCCGCCGGTGGCCAGGCCACGGTCGGTACCGGTGCTGGCGCCACCGTCACCACCGTCGACACCGCCGTGCGGCAGCACGACGAGCTCGCCCTCGCCGCACGAGCCCTTGAGCTCGTAGCGACCCGGCTTGGCGTCCTTGTCGACCTTGGCCTCGCCGTAGTAGACGAACTCGCGCTCCTTCTCCCAGCTGTCCTCGTCCGAGCCGTGCTCGTCGCGGGAGTCCCGGCCCTTGTCGGAGCCGTGCTCGTCGCGGGAGTCCCGGCCGTTGTCCGAGCCGTACTTGTCCTCGTCGCGGGAGTCGCGGCCCTTGTCGGAGCCGTACTTGTCCTCGTCGCGGGAGTCGCGGCCCTTGTCGGAGCCGTACTTGTCCTCGTCGCGGGAGTCGCGGCCCTTGTCGGAGCCGTACTTGTCCTCGTCGCGGGAGTCGCGGCCCTTGTCCGAGCCGTACTCGTCCTCGCCCCGGTAGTCCCGGCCGTTGTCGGAGCCGTGCTCGTCCTTGGAGTCCCAGCTCTTGTCGGAGCCGTACTTGTCCTCGTCGCCGTACTTGTCCTCGTCGCGGGAGTCGCGGCCGTTGTCCGAGCCGTACTCGTCCTCGCCCCGGTAGTCCCGGCCGTTGTCGGAGCCGTGCTCGTCCTTGGAGTCCCAGCTCTTGTCGGAGCCGTACTT
>NZ_JBEZZW010000008.1:230757-234238 GCF_040639415.1 Micromonospora sp. NPDC023888
CGTACTTGTCCTCGTCGCCGTACTTGTCCTCGTCGCCGTACTTGTCCTCGTCGCGGGAGTCCCGGCCGTTGTCCGAGCCGTACTCGTCCTCGCCCCGGTAGTCCCGGCCCTTGTCGGAGCCGTGCTCGTCCTTCGAGTCCCAGCCCTTGTCCGAGCCGTGCTCGTTCCGGTAGTCCCGGCCCTTGTCCGAGCCGTGCTCGTCCTTCGAGTCCCGGCCCTTCTCGTCGCGGCTGTCATCCGCGTCCTGGCCGTGCTCCTCGCCCTTCCAGTCCTTGCTGCCCTCGTCCTCGTAGGCGTCGGCGGCGGCGCCGCCACCCTGGCCGCCGGGCTGCGACTCGTCCTTGCCCTCGTGGTCCTTGCCGTTCTCGTCCTTGCCGTTCTCGTCCTTGCCCTCGTGGTCCTTGCCCTTGTCGTCCTTGCCGTGTTCGTCCTTGCCGTTCTCGTCCTTGCCCTTGTCGTCCTTGCCGTTCTCGTCCTTGCCCTCGTGGTCCTTGCCCTTGTCGTCCTTGCCGTGTTCGTCCTTGCCCTCGTCGTCCTTGCCGTTCTCGTCCTTGCCCTCGTCGTCCTTGCCGTTCTCGTGGTCGTAGGAGTCCTCCTCCTCGCCCCACTTGCGGTCCTCGTCCCGGTCTTCGTTAACCGACTTGAGCTTGACCTTGCCGGTGACCTTGGACCACACGAACGCGTGCTCCTGCCGATCCGGGCAGATCTCGAGGAGCTTGATCTCTTCGCCGGCCTTGACGACGTGCGGCTTGGCGTAGACCTTGCCGTCCTGGTCCCTGCCGTCGTCGTGGCCGTTGGCGTAGGCGATCCCCGGTGCGAACACCAGGAGCGACGCGCCGCCGAGCGCGGCGCCCGCAACGACCTTCCCGAGCATCTTCTTAGCCATGACCTGCGTCACTCCATCCCTGTTGTCCTGAGCTCGGCGACAACCGAGCTAAGACCGACGTTAGACCGTTTCATGACTTATGAAGTGAAAGATTCGCGTTTTGACCTTTGGTAGGAGTAAGAGGCGAAGGGGTGCTACGCGGCTTTCAGCGCGGCCCGCGTCATCTCTGGTGGCGCGGCGCCTTCCGGGCGGCGCACGGCGTTCGGCGCTCGTCGAGCCGGACCGCGCCGGTCATCCGGTAGCGCCGGCGGTGGTCTCGGACGTGCCGCTCGGGTCGGCTCGGGGGTATCGTCCGAAACGGATGCGCGGGTTGACCATGGCGCGAGGCATCGAGCCATTGCCATGGAAGCGCTCCCATGTAAGAATCGGCGCACGCGGTTCGGGGAGCCACACCGCGCAGGCAGGCAGTCGAGGGCACCCGGTTCACCGGGGCGACAACCCGCCGCCGATCGACCGGCCACCCCGCTGGTCGTGCACCACCACCACCATCGCCCGTCCGGGTCGGGCGTCCCCGAAAAATCCCGTTGGCGCCGGCGGCCGTCCGTGCAGGACGCTCACCGGGCCGTCTCGCCGGGCCGTACGTGGGCCCGGTCTCGCCCAAGGAGATCAGTGGCATGAATGTGTGGAGAAGGCTGTCCGGCCAACGCCGGGCCCTCGCGCTCGCCGGCGCGGGTGCCCTGGTCGCCGGTGGGTTGGTAACGATCCCCGTTACGGCGGCGCAGGCCGCGACGCAGTGCGAGATCGGCTACTCGTCGAACGACTGGTCCGGCGGCTTCACCGCGAGCATCACCATCAAGAACCTCGGCGACCCGGTCAACGGCTGGACGCTGGGTTGGACCTTCCCCAACTCCAGCCAGCGGGTCCAGCAGGGCTGGTCGGCAGAGTTCACCCAGTCCGGCAGCCAGGTCACCGCCCGGAGCCTGTCCTACAACGGCACCCTCGGCACTGGCGCGTCGACGAACATCGGCTTCAACGGCGCCTGGAGCGGCAGCAACCCGAAGCCGACCTCGTTCACCCTCAACGGCGTGGTCTGCAACGGCGGTGGCACCAACCCCACCACGCCGCCGCCGACCAGCCCACCGCCCACCACGCCGCCCCCGACCACGCCCCCGCCGACCACCCCGCCGCCCACCACGCCTCCGCCGACCACCCCGCCCCCGGGAGTGAAGGTGGACAACCCGTACGCCGGGGTCCCGGGCTACGTGAACCCGGAGTGGAAGGCCAAGGCGAACGCCGAGCCGGGCGGAAGCCGGGTCTCCAACAACCCCACCGCCGTCTGGTTGGACCGGATCGCCGCGATCAACGGCACCCCGGACAGCAGCTCCAACGGCGCCTTCGGAGTGCGTGACCACCTGGACGAGGCGCTGCGTCAGGGCGCCGGCTACATCCAGTTCGTGATCTACAACCTGCCCGGCCGCGACTGCTCCGCGCTCTCCTCGAATGGTGAGCTGGGCCCGGACGAGCTGCCCAAGTACAAGGCCCAGTACATCGACCCGATCGCCGCGATCCAGGCCGACGCGAAGTACCGGAACCTGCGCATCATCAACGTGATCGAGATCGACTCGCTGCCGAACATCGTGACCAACACCTCGGGTCAGCCCGGCGGCACGGTCATGTGCGACACGGTCAAGGCCAACGGCGCGTACGTCAACGGTGTCGGCTACGCCCTCGCCAAGCTGGGCGCCATCGGCAACGTCTACAACTACATCGACGCCGGCCACCACGGCTGGCTCGGTTGGGACAGCAACTTCGGCCCGACCGCCGACATCCTGAAGACCGCCGCGGTCGCCTCCGGCAGCACTGTCAACAACGTGCACGGGTTCATCACCAACACGGCGAACTACTCGGCGCTGCAGGAGCCGTACGTCAAGATCACCGACAACGTCAACGGTCAGACGGTGCGGCAGTCCAAGTGGATCGACTGGAACTTCTACGTCGACGAGCTGTCGTTCGCCCAGGCGTTCCGGACCAAGCTGATCTCGGTGGGCTTCAACTCCAACATCGGCATGCTGATCGACACCTCCCGCAACGGTTGGGGCGGCTCCGCCCGGCCCACCGGCCCGGGCGCGACGACCAGCGTCGACACCTACGTCAACGGTGGTCGGATCGACCGCCGGCTCCACGCGGGCAACTGGTGCAACCAGGCCGGTGCCGGTCTCGGTGAGCGGCCCCGGGCGAACCCGGCGACCGGCATCGACGCCTACGTCTGGGTGAAGCCGCCGGGTGAGTCGGACGGCTCCAGCAAGGAGATCCCGAACAACGAGGGCAAGGGCTTCGACCGGATGTGCGACCCGACGTACGGCGGTAACGCCCGCAACGGCAACAACCCGTCCGGTGCGCTGCCGGACGCGCCGATCTCCGGTGCGTGGTTCTCCGCGCAGTTCCAGGAGCTCATGCGCAACGCGTACCCGGCGCTCTGACCGGATCGCTCCCGTAACCACCCGCCGCCGGCAGTAGGTGAGGCACTGCCGGCGGCAGGTCCCCCGGGTCCCCGACCCGACCGTCACGGTCGGCGGCGGCGAGCAGGGGCGTCGACGACCCGCCCGGTGTCCAGAACCGCAGGTTGTGACCGGGCTGCATCCCGCCGGCCAGCTC
>NZ_JBEZZW010000009.1:0-227133 GCF_040639415.1 Micromonospora sp. NPDC023888
GCAGCCCGTCGACCGGACAGCCGTTGGCTGGACGTCCGTAGCAGGGACGCGCTGGAGCCCGTGCTGGCCGACCGGTTCCGGCTGTGCGCCCGGAGCCGGGCACGGTCGGCCCAATCCCCACAGCTCAACCAGCAGCCCAGCGCACTGGGATCTCAGCCGGCGGCTCACCCTCGCCGGCCCAGAAGATGGTGCCGGTCGCGTCGACCACCACCACACGCGGTGTCCGGGCCAGACCCCAGGTGATCGCCTCGGCCGGGTCGTCCCAGCTCGGGGCCTCTTCCAGCACCCCGGTCTCGGCGCCCGCGTCGTCGCCGGCCGACCGCTCCCAGTACGCGGTCCAGACCTGCTGCCCGGCGGACATGTCGGGGTGCACGAAGACGGTGCCGCGCCCGCGCCAGGCGGCCAGCCGCTCCGGCACCACCGGCAGCGGCGTCTCCCCGGTGACGGCTTCCAGATCCTCCACACCGAAGGCGTGCGGCAGCAGCTCGGCCATCCGCAGCGGGCGGGTCTTGCTCTCGATCAGGCACTCCGGCCCGCCGTGCTCCCAGAGCAGTTGCCGGCAGCGACCACACGGCATCAGCGGCTCACCTGTGGCGTCGACGCAGGACAGCGCGACGAGGCGACCACCGCCGGTGGCGTGCAGGCTGGAGACCACCCCGCACTCGGCGCAGAGGGTCACCCCGTACGCGGCGTTCTCCACGTTGCAGCCGACGACCACCCGGCCGTCGTCGACAAGCGCGGCCGCGCCGACCGGGAACGTCGAGTACGGCGCGTACGCGTGCCGCATCGCGTCGGTGGCGGCGGCGCGCAACCGCGCCCAGTCAATGTCGGTCATGCCGTCATTCTGCCGAAGCAGCCCTGGTCAGGAGCGGGCAGGGCCGAGTCGTGGAGCAGTCTGTACCTACTGGTATGTACAGTGGTGCCATGGAATCCCGACAACTACTGGTCGAGACCATGAGCGAGCTCATGTGGGAGCGCGGCTACGCCGACACCAGCCCGCGTGACGTTCGCGAACGGTCCGGCGTGGGCCAGGGCAGCATGTACCACCACTTCCCGACCAAGCGGGATCTCGCGCTCGCCGCCCTTGACCGCAACGTCGCCGACCTGCTGCCGGCCGCGTCCGAACTCGACGATCCGGGCGACCCGATGGCCCGGATCGAGGCATACCTGATGCGTCCCCGCGACGCCCTCAAGGGCTGCAAGGTCGGCCGGATGACCCAGGACCCGCAGGTCCGCGAGGACCCAGTGCTGCTCGCCCCGGTGGCGCGCGCGTTCGCCCAGGTCCGCGTCAGCTGGGTCAAGGTGCTACGCGAGGCCATCGCCGCAGGCGAACTGCGGGACGACCTCGATCCGGAGCAGCTCGCCAACACCCTGATGGCCGTCCTCCAGGGCGGCTACGTGCTCGCGATCGCCCAGCAGGACCCGGGCCCGTTCGACGATGCCCGCGCCGGCGCTCTCGGCCTGCTCCGGGCCGCGGCGCCAACCGGCCCCACCCAGGAAGACAAGAGGAGGAAGTGAAGCCATGACGGTACGCATCGGCATCAACGGGTTCGGGCGGATCGGGCGCACCTACCTGCGCGCGGCCCTGGCGAACAACGCCGACGTCGAGGTGGTCGCGGTCAACGACCTCACCGATGCCCGCACGCTGGCCACCCTGCTCGAGTGGGACTCGGTCTCCGGCCATCTGGACGGCGTCGCCGTCGACGGCGACGCGATCACCGTTCAGAGCACGCGCATGAGGGTCTTCGCGCAGTCCGACCCGGCCACCATCCCCTGGGGCGACGTCGGCGCCGACGTCGTGATCGAGTCCACCGGCCACTTCACGGACGGCGGCGCGGCGGCAGCCCACCTCAAGGGCGGCGCGAGGAAGGTCGTCATCTCGGCGCCGGCCAAGGGGGACGTCCCCACGTTCGTTCTCGGAGTGAACGACGACAGGCTCGACCCGGACAGCCACGACGTCTTCTCCAACGGCTCCTGCACCACCAACTCGCTGGCCCCGCTGGCGAAGGTGCTCAACGACTCGTTCGGCATCGAGTCGGGACTGATGACGACGATCCACGCCTACACGGGCGACCAGCGGCTCCACGACGCGCCACACTCCGACCTGCGCCGGGCCCGCGCGGCAGCCGTCTCGACCATCCCGACGTCGTCGGGCGCGGCAAAGGCGATCGGTAAGGTCATCCCGGAACTCGACGGGCGTCTCACCGGCGCCGCGCTACGCGTCCCGGTGGCGACGGGCTCGATCACCGACCTCACCGTGGTCCTCCGCCAGAGCGCCGACGTCGAGGACGTCAACGCCGCGTTCCGCGAGGCCGCCGCCTCCCCGCGTCTGCGGCGCTACCTGCAGTACTCCGAGGCACCATTGGTCTCGGCGGACATCGTCGGCAACCCCTACTCGTCGATCTTCGACGCGCCGCTGACCGAGGTCGTCGGCGACCAGGTCAAGGTGTTCGGCTGGTACGACAACGAGTGGGGGTTCTCCAACCGCCTCGTCGAGTTCTCCGAGCGGATCGGAGCGACAGCGGCGGCCTGACGCCGAGGGCCACCAGGGCGTACCCGGAGAGTGTCCGGGTGGGTTGGGCGGGCGGCCGCTGTGCTCGTGCCCGGCGGGGAAAGCCCGCCGGGCACGGCTGGGGTGTCAGCCCTTGATGTACGGCTTGCCGTCGGCGGCCGGCGCGCGGACCCGACCGACCAGCCCGGCGACCGCCAGGATGGTCGCCAGGTAGGGCAGCATGGCCAGGAACTGACTGGGGATCGAGCTGCTGATCGCGCCCAGGTAGGTGGCGAGCTGGTCGGCGAACCCGAAGAAGAGCGCGGCGAGCAGCGCGCCGGTCGGGTTCCACCGGCCGAAGATCAGTGCGGCCAGCGCGATGAAGCCCTTGCCGCCGATCATGTTCTTGGTGAACGAGTAGAGCGCCAGCGTGTAGGACGCGCCGCCGATGCCGGCGACGACCCCGGCCAGCAGCACGTTGCGGTAGCGCACCCGCAGCACCTTGACGCCGAGCGTGTCGGCGGCGATGGGGTGCTCGCCGACCGAGCGGGTCCGCAGCCCCCACCGGGTGCGGAACAACCCGATGTGGATCACGAGGACCAGCAGCAGGCCGAGGTAGAGGAAGATGTTGCCGCGGAACAGCGCCGGCCCGAGCACCGGGATGTCCTTCAGCAGGGGGATCTCCCAGTTGCTGAAGCGGGGTGCGCTGTTGTATTTCGGCGCGTCGGTCTGCATCAGCCGCTCGTAGAGGAAGCCGGTGACGCCGACCGCCAGCAGGTTGAGCACGATGCCCATGACGACCTGGTCGACCAGGTAGCGGATGGCGAAGACGGCCAGCAGCAGTGAGATGAACGCGCCGCCGAGAGCGGCGGCGACCAGACCCACCCAGACGCTGCCGGAGATGCTGCCGAACAGCGCGCCGCTGAAGGCGCCCATCAGCAACTGGCCCTCGATGGCCACGTTGACCACGCCGGACCGTTCGCAGAGGACCCCGGCGAGCGCGCCGAAGATCAGCGGCAGGGCCAGGATGAACGTGCCCCGGATGATGTTGACAAGCGGCATGAAGTTCTGGCCGGCCGGCGCGGCGGAGATCTGCCAGCAGAGGAACGAGAGCACGAAGCCGACGAGCCCGACGCCGAGCACGGGGAGGAACCACCGCTTCGGCACCCCGGCGAGCAGCGCCGCGCCGGCGGCGATCGCGATGATCCCGAACAGGATCGCCCCGATCGTGCCGTTGATCTCCAATGCGGCACCGGCCGCGTCGTCGCTGAGCGTGAACCGGGCCTGCTGGTTGGTGGCGAGCGCGCCGAAGAGCACAGCGGCCAGCAGGCCGAGCCCCAGCAGCGTGAGGCCGACCTTGCGGCTACGGGTCCAGAAGCCCTCGTCGACCGGAGCGACAGCGATGTCGGGGACAGCCATGGTGGACATGAGTTACCAGCCCTTCGCCAGGCTCGTCTGCAACCGGGCGGCACGCGCGGCCCGGAGCTGGAAGATCGCCTTCACCAGGGCCGGCGCGGCGATGAAGATGACGATCAGCGCCTGGAGCACTGTCACCAGCTCCAGCGAGATCCCGGAGTACGACTGCATCCGGTTGCCGCCGGCCTGCAACGCCCCGAACAGCAGCGCGGCCAGCAGCACCCCCCAGGGCTTCACCCGGCCCAGCAGCGCCACCAGGATGCCGTCGAAGCCGATCTGCGCGACCACAAGCGGGGTCAACGCGTTGGCGGTCGAGCCCAGCACCATGTTCGAGCCGCCGAGGCCCGCCAGGATGCCGGCGAAGACCATGATCAGGATGTACGTCCGCGTGACGCTGATGCCGGCGGTGCGGGCGGCGTCCGGGTTGGCGCCGACCGCCCGCAGCTCGAAGCCGAGCGTCGAGCGGTTCAGCAGCCAGGCGACCGCCCAGGTGGCCAGCACTGCGAGCAGGATGCCGGCGTGCACCCGCAGGTTGTCACCGAGCAGCCGGGGCAGTTGGGCGGAGGTGTCCACGGCCTTGCTGATCGCGTCGGTACGGGTCGGGTCCTGCACGCCGTCCTGCACGATCAACCACGTGAGCAGGTACGTGGCGACGTAGTTGAGCATGATCGTGGTGATCACCTCGTGCGCGCCGGCGCGGGCCTTGAGGATGCCGGGGACGAATCCCCAGATCGCCCCGCCCAGAGCACCGGCCAGCACGGCCACCAGCAGGTGCAGGCCGGGCGGCAGGGGCAGCAGGAAACCGGCAAGCGCCGCCAGGATCACGCCGACGGTGGCCTGACCCTGGGCGCCGATGTTGAACAGCCCGCCACGGAAGGCCAGCGCCACCGACAGGCCCGTGAAGACAAGCGGCGCCGTGTAGGTGAGCGTCTCGGAGATCGGCGCGAGCACCGCCTGCCAGCTACCGGTGCCGTTCAGCCAACCGGAGAACGCCTCGGGGTCGAAGACCGAGCCCTTGAACAGGTTCGCGTACGCCTCGCTGACCAGCGTCCAACTGGAGTTGATCGCGTCGGACGGTCGGGAGGTGATGTACGAGTAGGTGGAGAGCACCGTCGGATCGGAAATGATCATCAGCACCGCACCGACCACGATCGCCAGCACCAACGACAGCAGGGTCACCGTGAAGGTGTTGGCCGCCCAGAGGTTGTCCACGAACAACCGGCCCAGGCTGGGCTCGGGCCGCTGGTCCGGCGCTGACGTCACAGTCGAACGGTCCGGCTCGGTCGCCGACTCGGCCCGTTCGGTGTTGTCGAGCGCGTCCTGCGCGGCCTGCGCCTCGCTCGTCGGCTCCTTGTCCGGCGAGCCGGGCTGCGTGATTCGCTCGCTCATGCCTTGTCCTCGTTCGCGGGGCCGGCGTCGCTCGTCGGGCCTCCGTCGGCCGCACCGGGCTCGTCGGCGGCGGTTGTCGCGACGGCGTCGTGGGCCTCGTCTGGGCTGATGCCGGCCATCAACAGGCCGATCTCCTCACGCGGGGTGTCCGGGCCGACGACGCCGATGATCCGACCGCGGTACATCACCGCGATCCGGTCGGCCAGCCCGATCACCTCGTCGAGTTCGCTTGACACCACCATGACGGCGGTGCCGATGTCCCGCTCGCGGATGATCTGGCTGTGGATGAACTCGATCGACCCGACGTCGACGCCACGGGTCGGCTGGGCGGCGATGAAGAGCTTCAGTGGCCGGGACAACTCCCGGGCCACGATCACTTTCTGCTGGTTGCCGCCGGAGAGGGTGCCCACCGCCGCGTCGGCAGATGACGTGCGGACGTCGAACTGCTCGATCCGCTCCTTCGCCGAGGCCGCGATGGCATCCGGCTTGAGCGCGAGCCCGGCACCGAACGGCGGCCGGTCGTAGATGTCCAGCACCAGGTTCTCGGCGACGCTGAACTCCTTGACCAGGCCGTCCACGCTGCGGTCCTCGGGCACGTAGCCGACGCCCGCGCGGAGCACCTTCTTGGGCTTCCAGCCGTCGATCCGGTCGCCGACCAGGCTGACCGTGCCGGCGAGCACCGGCCGCAAGCCCATGATCGCCTCGATCAGCTCGGTCTGACCGTTGCCCTGTACGCCCGCCACGCCGAGCACCTCGCCGGCGCGCACGGTCAGGTCCACGCCGTCGACCGCGCGGATCTGCCGGTCGTCGTCGACGACGAGCCCGGCCACCTCCAGCACCGGGTCGCCCGGCGTGGCCGGGGACTTGTCCACGGTCAGCCGGACGTTGCGCCCGACCATCAGGGCCGCCAACTCGTCCCGGCTGGCCTCCGGCGAGGCGGTGCCCACGGTCTTTCCGCGTCGGATCACCGTGATCCGGTCGGCGATGGCCTTGACCTCGCCGAGCTTGTGGGTGATGAAGACGATCGACTTGCCGGCCGCCTTGAGCGACCGCATGACCGTCAACAGTTCCTCGGTCTCCTGCGGGGTGAGCACGGCGGTCGGCTCGTCCAGGATGAGCAGGTCGACGTCGCGGGTGAGCGCCTTGACGATCTCGACGCGCTGCTGGATGCCGACCGGCAGGTCCTCGATCACCGCGTCCGGGTCGACCCGCAGGTTGTAGCGCTCGGACACCTCGGCGACCTCGCGGCGGGCGCGGCGGCGGTCCAGGAAGCCGGCGATGCCGCCCCGGGTCTGCTCGGCGCCGAGCATGATGTTCTCGGCGACGGTGAAGACCGGCACCAGCATGAAGTGCTGGTGCACCATGCCGATTCCGGCGCCGATGGCGTCGGACGGGCCCTTCAGCTTCAACGGCTTGCCGTCGACCAGGATCTCGCCCTCGTCGGGCTGGTAGAGCCCGTAGAGCACGTTCATCAGGGTCGACTTGCCCGCGCCGTTCTCGCCGAGCAGGGCGTGGATCTCTCCAGGCTCCACCGTCAGGTCGATGTGGTCGTTGGCGACCAGATCACCGAACCGCTTGGTGATGCCGCGCAGTTCGAGTCTCAGCGCAACCTCCTGGAGTGCGAGCGATGGTGCAGCCTAGCTGCCGTCAACCCGACCGGAGCGGCCCGGTTGACGTGGTGCGCGATCGGCCGCTCCGGCCCCACGGTCACCCGCGGGGCCGGAGCGGCCGGTCGGTCGTACCTGTCCCCCGCCGACCTCTCCGAGGATCTCACCGGAGGGGCCGGCCGGTTGTCACTTGGTCGGCTGGGCCTTCGAGGTGACGGTGATGGTGCCGGCGGCGATGTCCGCCTTGATCTTGTCGATCTCCGCCTTCAGCTCGGCCGGAACCTTGCTGTCGAAGTCGTGGTACGGGGCGAGCGAGACACCGTTGTTGGCCAGGGTGCCGACGAAGCCCGGCTTGGCCGGCAGCTTGTCGCCGGCAGCGGCCTTGACCACGGCCTCCTTGACGGCCCCCGGGATGTTCTTGACCACGGTGGTGATGATCGCCGCGCAGTCCGGGGTGCTCTGGCAGCCGTCGACGTCCACCCAGATGGTGCTGTACTTGCCGCCCGAGGCCTTGGCCGCGGCGGTGGTGCCGAGGCCGGAGCCGCCGGCGACCGGCATGATGATGTCCGCGCCCTGGGCGACCAGCGCGTCGGAGACCTTCTTGCCCTCGTCCTGCTTGGCGAAGTCGTTGGTGAAGGAGCCCTTCTGGGTCTCCTTGTTCCAACCCAGCGCCTGGACGTTCTTCTTCTTGGTGGTGTTGAAGTACGCCACGCCGTCGACGAAGCCGTCCATGAAGATGGTGACCGGCGGGATCGGCAGGGCGCCGTAGGTGGCCACCTTGCCGGTCTTGGTCATTCCGGCGGCCAGGTAGCCGGCCTGGAACGCGGCCTGGGCGGTGTCGAACTGCATCGGGTAGATGTTGTCCAGCCCGGGGTTGGCGTCGACGATGCCGAACTCCTGCTTCGGGTTCGCCGCCGCGATCTTCTTGGTGGCGTTGGCCATCAGGCCACCGACCGCCAGGATGAAGTCGCACTTCTGGTTGACGTACTGCGTCAGGTTCGGCTCGTAGTCGGCCTCGGCCTTCGACGCGACGAACTTGATGTCGATGTTGTCGTTGGCGGCCTTGGCGTCCTTCAGACCCTGCCAGGCCGAGGCGTTGAACGACTTGTCGTCGATGCCGCCGACGTCGGTCACCATGCAGGCGCTGAACTTCTTGGCGCCACTGCCGGCGTTGTTGTCATCCTTGGGGGCCTCGCCACAAGCGGCGGCGGTGAGCGCGAGCCCACTCACCGCGACGATCGAGGCGATCCGCATCCCACGCACCGAGCGCAAGACGTCTCCTTCCCATTGCACACCGCGCCTAGTGCGGTGGCAGCCCATCAGCCGACCTGCGGTGTGCCGCCGGCTGTCCCACGTTACGGACGGGAGCGTACGCCCGCGCCCACCCACCGGCCGACAATCGTGCACGACTGTTGAGCGCCTGTTACCCGGGTGTAACCCTTGCGTGGGGCACGTCACTCCTGGTGCTGGTAACGGCGTGTCCAGGCGTCCGCAACGTCCGTTTTCCCGGGGCGGCGGCCCCCCTCGGACGTTACCGCCAAAAGACCGCGACCGCCGCGTTGACCAGGGTCAGACCGACTATCGCGAGGAAATGACCGCGGTTCACCACGTCCCGCTTCCGGGAGAAGAAGACCATGACGAAGATCAGCAACGCGATGACCAACTTCGTCACAAGTTTGGCGGGTGCCGGCTCGTCGCCGTCGCGCAGCGGAGCGGAGAGGCCGAGCCCGGTCAGCAACTGGATCACCGCCCCCCAGAGCATGGCCGGGTTGATCCGGAGCCGGCCACTGATGTATTGGGCGATCGAGCCGCCGAGCAGCAGGGCGAAGCCGATCAGATGGACATAGAGGAGAATGAGTCGCAGCGCTTCCACGTCGCCCATCCTCCCCCATCAACGACAGTTTGTAGTAGGGGGTCCGGCCCGTCGGCGCGTCCACGACGATCGGCAAGGTATTGCCGTCCTTGCAATGGCTTGCAGGGCGCTCCGCAAGAACTTGCCGGTGGGCTAAAGTGCCGCCATGCGCGCTCGACTGTCCGACATCGCCCAGCAGGCCGAAGTCAGCGAGGCCACGGTGTCGCGGGTGCTCAACGACCGCCCCGGAGTGGCAGCGGAGACCCGGCAGGCCGTCCTCACCGCACTTGATGTGCTCGGCTACGAGCGCCCCGCCCGGCTGCGCAAGCGCAGCGCCGGGCTGGTCGGCCTGGTGGTGCCGGAGCTGGACAACCCGATCTTCCCCGCCTTCGCCCAGGTCATCGAGTCGACCCTGGCGCAGAGCGGGTTCACCCCGGTGCTCTGCACCCAGACCGCCGGCGGCGTGACCGAGGACGAGTACGTGGAGATGCTGCTGGACAGGCAGGTCTCCGGAATCGTCTTCGTCTCCGGTCTGCACGCCGACACCGCCGCCAACCACGACCGCTACCGGGCGCTGCTCGCCCGGCCGCTGCCGGTCGTGATGATCAATGGGCACGTGCCGGACATCGGCGCCCCCTTCGTCTCCTGTGACGACCGGGAGGCCGCCGAGCTGGCCGTCGCCCACCTGGTCGCGCTCGGGCACCGACGGATCGGCCTGGTCACCGGCCCCGACCGGTTCGTCCCGGTGCAGCGCAAGGTGTCCGGCTGGCGATCGGCGATGACCCGACTCGCCGGTGTCGCGGAGGCCAACCTCGGCCCACTTGCCGAGCTGTCGCTGTTCGGTGTGGAGGGTGGCGAGGCGGCGGCCGGCCGGCTGCTCGACCGCGGTGTCACAGGCGTGGTCTGCGGTTCCGACCTGATGGCGCTCGGCGCGATCCGGGCGGCCCGCCAACGCGGTCTGCGCGTGCCCGACGACGTCTCAGTGGTCGGCTACGACGACTCGCCGCTGATGGCCTTCACCGACCCGCCGCTGACCACCATGCGGCAGCCGGTCGCCGCGATGGCGGTGGCCGCCGTCCGGGCCCTGGTGGACGAGATCAACGGGTACGGCGCTCCGCACTCGGAGTACCTGTTCCGTCCGGAGCTGGTGGTGCGCGGCTCCACCGCTGTCGTACCGAGCGCCGCACGGCTGCCTTACGCAAGATCTGCTTGACTCTTGCAGCTCCCGGGCGGCATATTGCTCCGATGATCAGCACCGCCACCCCGCCCCACACCGATGATGACCACTGGTGGCGCTCCGCGGTCGTCTACCAGGTGTACGTCCGCAGCTTCGCCGACAGCGACGGCGACGGCACCGGCGATCTCCAGGGCATCCGGCAACGCCTGCCGTACCTGCGCGACCTCGGGGTGGACGCGCTCTGGCTGACTCCCTTCTACACCTCTCCCATGATCGACGGCGGGTACGACGTCGCCGACTACCGGGACGTCGACCCGATGTTCGGCACCCTCGCCGAGGGCCGGGGCGCGCACGGCGAGCTGCCCCCGAACGACTGGGAGAGCATCTTCGGCGGCCCCGCCTGGACCCGGGTCGCGGACGGCCAGTGGTACCTGCACCTGTTCGACCCCGCCCAACCGGACCTGAACTGGCGGCACCCGGAGGTCCGCGCCGAATTCGAGGACGTGCTGCGGTTCTGGCTGGACCGGGGCGTGGACGGATTCCGCATCGACGTGGCCCACGGCATGATCAAGGCCGAGGGGCTGCCGGACGTCGGCTTCAGCACGACGACCACCGGCCAACGTCAGGTCGAACTGCTCGGCAGGGGTCGGCTCCCCTACTTCGACCAGGACGAGGTGCACGAGATCTACCGCGCCTGGCGGCCCATCCTGGACAGCTACCCCGGGGGTCGGATGGCGGTCGCCGAGGCGTGGGCCGAGACACCCCAGCGCCTGGCCCGCTACATCGGCCCGGACGAGTTGCACCAGGCGTTCAGCTTCGACTTCCTCGACGCCACCTGGTCGGCCGACTCGTTCCGCAAGGTGATCGACACGGCACTTGCCGAGGCGAGCGTCGTCGGGGCCCCGACCACCTGGGTGCTGTCCAACCACGACAAGCAGCGGCACGTCACCCGCTACGGCGACGGTGCCGAAGGGCTGCGCCGGGCCCGCGCCGCCAGCCTGCTGATGCTCGCCCTGCCCGGCTGCGCCTACCTCTACCAGGGTGAGGAGTTGGGCCTGCCGGAGGTCCTCGACCTTCCGGACGAGCTACGCCAGGACCCGGCGTTCCTGCGCACCGGCGAGAGCCGCGACGGCTGCCGGGTGCCCATCCCGTGGGGCGGCGAGCTGGCCCCGTACGGCTTCGGGCCGGCCGGCAGCGAGCGGAGCTGGCTGCCCGCTCCGGCAACCTGGCGGGCCCTGTCCGTCACCGCGCAGACCGGTGTGTCCGGCTCGACGCTGGAGCTGTACCGGGCCGCGCTGCGGATCCGCCACCAGCACCCGGCGCTTGCCGACGAGGCGAACGGGATCACCTGGCTGGAGAGTGAGCCGGGCGTGCTGGCCTTCGCGCGCAGCGCCGGCGACACCGCGCTGACCTGCGTGGTCAACCTCAGCGGCGCACCGGTCCGGATCGACGGGTACGGCCAGCCGCTCGTCGCCAGCGACCTGCTCACCGGGCCGGACGCCGGCCACCTGCTGCCCGTCGACGCGGCTGTCTGGTTACAACGGCGCTGAGCGGGTAACACGTTCTCGACCTGGTCGTTCGTTGTGCCCCGCGCCGACGGGCGGCTGGGCTACCGGCCCCTTGTGGTGGGGGGTGAGGTGTCACCGGTGCCGCGCGGAGTCCGCTCCGCGTGGCGCCGGTGTCCGTTTGTTTCCGGGGTGTGGCCGGCCGCCGCCGCGGGTACCGCATCGGGCACCGTCACTACGGAGGTGAACCCATGGGGGTACGGATCGCGCAGTGCACACTCGACGTCGAGGACCTGGACCTGATGGTCGCGTTCTGGTCCGCGGCGCTCGGCTACGAGGTCGAACAGGGCGACGACGGCAGCGCCAAGCTCTGGCCGCCGGGGCAGTCGTCGGCCGCCGCGCCCACCGTGTGGTTGCAGGGCTCGGGCACCGCCAAGCGGGGCAAGAACCGGCTGCACCTCGACCTGGTCGCGGACGCGGACCCAAAGGCCGAGGTACGGCGGCTACTGAGCCTCGGTGCGCGGCACGTCGACGTCGGACAGACCGGGACCGAAGGGTTCACGGTGCTCGCCGACCCGGAGGGCAACGAGTTCTGCGTGCTGGACGGCCCGCCGACCCGCTGACGCCGTTCCGCCGTCACTTGGCGGTGAGCAGCGCCGCGATCCGGGTGAAACCGGCGCGCACCTCGGCCTCGTCCGGCGGCTCGGCGGGCTCACCGTGGCCCGCCTCGTCGGCGGCGGCGTCCAACTCCTCGTCGATCACGTCGTCGAAGTCGCCGTACAGATCGGCCCCCTCGACCTGCCTCGCCTCGTCCTCGGCGGCGACCTGTGCGGCGGCGATCTCACTGCGGATCTCGTCGGCGGACAGCGCCGGCAGCAACGGCTCCACCACCGCCATCAGTTGCTCCTCTGCCACCACCGCCTCGGCCAGCGCCAACGCGTGCGGCCGCTCGTACGGCCCGCAGACCACCGGCTCCCACTCGTCCAGGTCACCGAGCGGACCGAAGGTGATGATCCAGGGCAGCCCGAGCAGCGGCGAGTCGGCCGGCAGGTCAAGTGTCATGAGTGCGCCCACCGGCTCATCATGGTCCGCGAACGCGAGCACCGACGGCTTTCGGCTCAGTTTCCGCCCGTCCGGTGGGCGGCCGGCGACGGTCAGCCGGGGCGGACGGCGTCGAGCGCGGCGCGGACCAGGGCGAGCGCGGTGGCCGGCGGCACGCCGAGCCGGGCCGCCTCGGCCGCGTAGCCGGCCGCCGCCCGCTGCAACCGGTCGACGGCGTCGTCCCGGCCGGGGGCGACGAACGTGCCGTTGCGCCCCCGGGTCTCCAGCAGCCCCGCCGCCTCCAACTCCCGGTACGCCCGGGCCACCGTGTTCGCGGCCAACCTGAGGTCGGCGGCGAGCTGCCGGACGGTGGGCAGTCGACACCCGACCGGCAGTCGACCGTCGCCGATCAGTTCGGCGAGTTGCCCACGGACCTGCTCGTACGGGGGCACCGACGAGTCCGGGTCGACCGAGATCAGCATCTGCACACCTTCCGTCCTCAGCTCGCACCGCCTGGCGTACCGGGATCGGTGTCCTCGTCGACCCTGCCCGCCGGGGCGGCCTCCGCCAGGTCCACCACCCGCCCGTTCCTGCTGGTGGCGAGGAGCGCGGCGCCGAACAGCACCAGTTGGTTGAGCAGATAGAGGTAGAGCAGCAGACCGACGGCACCGGCGACCACGGTGTACGCCGGATTGCGCTCGGTACGCACCACGTAGTACCGCCCCACCGTGTTCAACAGGGTGATACCGACCGCCACCAGCAGCACCACCGGGCGGAGCCGGGACCGGCTCATCCGCAGCCGGGGCACCGCGAGGAGCAACGCGGTGGCGAGGACCGCGTTGACGAGCACGCTGAGCACCGCGCTGATCGTGGTGAGACCGACCGAGCCGGTGCTGCGCAGCAGGAAACGCAGCAACGACTCCAACGCGTCCACCGCCGCGACTGAGACACCGAGCAGCACGAAGACACCGATCATCACGCCCAGGTCGACAAGCCGCCGGATCACCAGATTGCCGGGCTGCTGGTTGAGGTGGTACATCAGCCGCTGTGAGGATCGGATGGCCTCCACCCACCCGATCCCGGTGAAGACCAGGATGACCAGGCCGACCACGCCGACCGTGCCGCTGGAGTTGGCGATCTGCTGGGCGTCCAGGAAGGGCAGGTTCTCCTTGAGGAAGTCGGCTGCCGCCGCGCTCACCTCGTCGTTGTCCTCCAGGATCGCGCCGAAGACGGAGAACGCGACAAGGGCGAGGGCGAACACGGCGAAGAAGCCGTAGTAGGCGATCGCGGCGGCCAGCCGCCCGGCCAGCACCTCGGCGTACAGGGCGCCGGCGCGCCACACATGATCGAAGAGCCCCGACCGGTGGCGCGCGGCGCTCACCCAGCGGTCGATGCCCGCTTCGATCCAGCCGATCACGTTCACGCGGTCATCCTCGCCGATCTCCCACCGCCGTAGTGGCAACGGCTTCCGATGCTCACCTACCGGCGCGTCGCCGACGGTTCAGTCGCCGAGGTGGAAGTCCCGACGCGGCTGCCACCGAGCTTCCCCGCTGTGCGAGAAGAGGGTGAACGCGTCGACCTCGAACATCGCGGAGAAGTCGGCCAGGTCCTCGTACACCTTGTCCAGTGCCTCCGGTGCGACGTCCTGCGCCACGGTGACGTGCGGATGGTACGGGAAGCGGGCCTTGCGGTGCAGGTCCGGTGTCGCGGTGATGGCGGCGGCCAGCAACTCACACTCGCTGATGCCGGCGGCCACCGCGACGAACACCACCTGGGTGACCGGACGGAACGTGCCGGTGCCCCGCAGGTGCAGCGCGAACGGCAGGTGCGCGGCGGCGACGGCGGCCAGGTGCCGCTCGACGGCGGGCAGGCTCGCCGTCCGGATCTCGGTGGGCCCGAGCAACGTCACGTGCGCGGGCACCGCGAGCGGATCGCCGGCCTCGACGCGCCGCCGGGTGAGCTGGGCACCCCAGGGCTCGGGAATGTCCACCGCGATGCCGATCTGGATGGTGTCGCCGGTCGGCGGCACCCCGCCACTGCGATCCACGCTTCGCGCCGCCCCTCCGGCCACCGACCCGTTCACCTGTCCCGCGGAGCTACTCGCCGCGCACGGGCGGGAAGAACCCGACCCGCTCGTACGTGGACCGCAGGGTCTCCGCTGCCACCGCGCGGGCCTTCTCCGCGCCGGCGGCGAGCAGCTTGTCCAACTGCGCCGGGTCGTCGAGGTAGGCGCGGGTGCGCTCCTGGACCGGACGGACGAACTCCGCCACCACCTCGGCCAACTCCTTCTTCAGGTCGCCGTAGCCACGGCCCGCGAACGCGGCCACCAACTCGTCGATGCCGCGCCCGCTGAGCGCCGAGTGGATGGTCAGCAGATTGGACACACCCGGCTTCGTCTCGGCATCGAAGACGATCTCCCGACCGGTGTCCGTCACCGCCGACCGGATCTTCTTCGCGGATCGGGCCGGATCGTCCAACAGGTCGATGATGCCGGCCGGCGAGGACGACGACTTGGACATCTTCGCCGTCGGGTCCTGCAGGTCGGTGATCTTCGCGGTGTCCTTGACGATGTGCGGCGCGGGCACCGTGAACGTCGGGCCGAACAGCGAGTTGAACCGCTGGGCCAGATCCCGGGACAGCTCCAGGTGCTGGCGCTGGTCCTCGCCGACCGGCACCGCGTTGGCCTGGTAGAGCAGGATGTCGGCGGCCTGCAGGACGGGGTAGGTGAACAGCCCGACGCTGGCCCGCTCGTTGCCCTGCTTCTGCGACTTGTCCTTGAACTGGGTCATCCGGCTGGCCTCGCCGAAGCCGGTGATGCAGCCGAGCACCCAGGCCAACTGCGGGTGCTCGGGCACCTGCGACTGGACGAACAGGGTGCTGCGCTCCGGGTCGAGCCCGACCGCGAAGAGCTGGGCGGCCGCCACCCGCGTCCGCTGCTTCAACAGCGCCGGATCGTGCCCCGCGGTGATGGCGTGCAGGTCCACCACGCAGTAGAACGCGTCGTGGGTTTCCTGCAACGCCACCCAGTGCCGCACCGCGCCAAGATAGTTGCCGAGGTGGAACGAGTCGGCCGTCGGCTGGATGCCGGAGAAGACGCGGGGACGGGCGGGAACGTCGGACATGGCGATAATTCTGTCAGCAAGCAACCGGGTTCGTCATGACGGGCCGGCGGGTCGGCTGCGGCCCGCCGGTGTCGGGGCGCTGACCTCGGGTGGCGCGCCCGGACCAACCCGGCGCGTCGGCCCGGCCGGCAACCCTCGGTGCTGCCCGGCCACCGTCTCCCGCGCCGCCCCGCCGCCGTGCTCGCGGCGCTGCTCTGGCACCCGGTCGGCGGAGACCGCGAGCCGGGCCACCCGACGGCCGTCCAGCGCGAGGACCCGCAGCAGCCAGCCACCGGGCGGGTCGGCCGGATCCGACCCGCCGACGTCGGCCGGTTCACCTGGCACCGGCACCTCGTCGCCGGTAACCGGAAGCCGACCCAGCGCGGCCATCACGAACCCGCCGACCGTCTCGTACGGGCCGGCGGGTAGCGCCACCCCGGTCCGTTCGGCGAAGTCAGCGAGGTTGAGGCGGCCGTCCACCACGGCCGGCAGGCCGGCGTGCACCGGGTCCGGGGTGGTGTCGTACTCGTCGCGGATCTCGCCGATCAGCTCCTCGATCAGGTCCTCAAGCGTGACGATGCCGGCGGTGCCGCCGTACTCGTCGACCACCACCGCCAGGTGCTGGCCTTCCCGACGCATCTCGGTGAGCGCGGGCAGCACCCGTTTGCTGCCGGGGAGTCGCTTCACCTCCCGGGCCAGTTCGCCGACTGTGGCACAGGGGTCGGCGTCCGGACGCAGCAGCACGTCCCGCAGGTGCACGAAGCCGACCACGTCGTCGTGGGTGCCGTCGGTGACCGGGTAGCGGGTGTGCGTCTCGGCGCGGACCAGCCGGGCGGCCTCGGTGATGGTGAGCCGCGCCGGGAGGAAGACGACCTCGGTGCGCGGCATCATCACCTCGCGGATCAGGCTGGCGCCGGCCACCAGGACCTCGTCGATGATCCGCCGTTCGTCCGGGTCGAGCACCGTGTTCGCCGCGACCAGGTCCCGCAACTCGGCCTCGGTGATGCGCTCCCGGCCGGCCGCCGGCCCGGCTCCGAGCAGGTCGGTGACGAGTCGGGAGGCGCCGTCGGCGGTGCGGACCAGCACGCGGGCGACGGCTCGGGCGAGCGGCCCGGGGTCGCGGCGGGGTCGCACCCGCGCGTGTCGCCGGAGCCCGGTACGGGCCGCTTCCCGCATGACAGAGATGGTAGACACCGTTGGCTCACCGCACCGGCGGATCGGGCGGAGCCGACCCCACATGTTCGGGTCTGTTTAATCATGAGAGTTTATGATGGAATGAGGATGGCGGTGCCGTCGGTCAGGGCACCGGCCGTCACCCTAGGGTGATCAGCGAAGGCCACGTCCCGGGCGGGCCAGGCAGGAGGCAAACGACGTGAAACTGCTCGTCACCGGGGGTGCCGGCTTCATCGGCAGCGTAGTGACCCGGATGCTGCTCGACGCGGGTCACCAGGTGGTCGTCCTGGACGATCTGCGCACCGGGCACCGCGAGGCGCTCGCCCCGGACGCGACCCACGTCGAGGCGTCCATCCACGACGCCGCCCGCGTCCTCACCGCCGACGCCGGCTTCGACGGGGTGCTGCACTTCGCGGCCCTGATCGCCGCCGGCGAGTCGATGGTCAAGCCGGAGCTGTACTGGCAGAACAACACTGTCGGCACACTCGCCCTGATCGACGCGGTCCGGGCCGCCGGGGTGCCCCGGATGGTCTTCTCCTCCACCGCCGCCGTCTACGGCAACCCCACCGGGTTGCCGATTCCGGAGACCGCGGTCAAGGCGCCCACCAACACGTACGGCGCCACCAAGCTCGCCGCCGACATGGCGCTCACCTCCGAGACGATCGCGCACGGGCTGGCCGCCGTGTCGCTGCGCTACTTCAACGTGGCGGGCGCCCACCTCGACGGCGACGTCGCGCTCGGCGAACGGCACGACCCGGAGACGCACCTCATCCCGATCGCGCTCGAGGTCGCCGCCGGCCGGCGGGAGAAGCTCCAGCTCTTCGGCGACGACTACCCCACAGTGGACGGCACCTGCGTCCGCGACTACATCCACGTCGCCGACCTTGCCCGCGCGCACCTGCTGGCGCTGGACGCGGCCACCGGCGGCCAACACCGGATCTACAACCTGGGCAACGGCAACGGCTTCACCAACCGCCAGGTCGTCGACGTGGTCCGCGAGGTCACCGGGCACCACCTGCCCGTCGAGGTGGCCCCGCGCCGCGAGGGTGACCCGGCCGAGCTGGTGGCCTCCTCCGCGTTGGCCCGGGACGAGCTGGGCTGGGTGCCGCAGAAGCCGACCCTGCACGACATGGTCGGCGATGCCTGGGCCTTCTACCGCACGCACATCCTGGAGCAGCAGCCGTGACCGACCCCGCGCGTGCCGTGGCCGACCGGGCCGCCGCCGGCTTCACCACGCAGTACGGCGGCCAGGCCGCCGGCCGCTGGGCGGCTCCCGGCCGGGTCAACCTGATCGGCGAGCACACCGACTACAACGAGGGGTTCGTGCTGCCCTTCGCGCTGCCGTTGCGTACCGTCGTCGCCGCCGACCGGCAGGACGCGGAGCAGTGGACGGTCTGGTCCGAGCTCTCCGACGAGACGATCACCTTCGGGGCGGACGACGTCGCCGAGGCGGGTCGGGTGACCGGCTGGGGCGCGTACGTCGCCGGGGTGGTCTGGGCGCTGCGCGAGGCCGGCCACCCGGTTCCGGGCGCGCGGCTGGCGATCGCCTCCGACGTGCCGCTGGGCTCGGGGCTCTCCTCCTCGGCCGCGTTGGAGTCGGCAGTGCTGGCTGCCCTGCTCGACCTGGGTGGGCTGGAGCTGCCCGCGGAACTACAGCCCCGGCTGGCGCAGCGGGCGGAGAACGTCTACGTGGGCGCGCCGACCGGGATCATGGACCAGTCCGCGGCGATCCGCTGCCGTGCCGGGCACGCCCTCTTCCTGGACTGCCGCGACGAGTCGGTCGAGCAGATCCCGTTCGACCTGGACGCCGCTGGTCTGGCGGTGCTTGTCATCGACAGTCGGGCGCCGCACCGGCACGCTGACGGTGAGTACGCCGCCCGCCGCCGCTCCTGCGAGGCCGGGGCCAGCGCCCTCGGCGTCGCCGCGCTGCGGGACGTGGGCGTCGACCAGCTCGACACCGCGCTGGCCCAGCTCGACGACGAGGAGACCCGGCGACGGGTGCGGCACGTGGTCACCGAGGACCAACGCGTACTGGACGTGGTGGCGCTGCTGCGCGCGGCCCGGGTCCGCGACATCGGCCCGCTGCTCACCGCGTCGCACGTCTCCATGCGCGACGACTTCGAGATCACCGTGCCGGAGGTCGACACCGCGGTCGAGGCGGCGTTGGCGGCCGGCGCGTTGGGTGCCCGGATGACCGGTGGCGGCTTCGGCGGTTGCGTCCTGGCCCTGATCGAAGCCGACCGCGCCGACGAGACGGCCGCCGCCGTCGAGGCCGCATACGCCGAGCGAGGTTTCACCACCCCCAACACCCTGACAGTCCTCCCCGCCCCAGGAGCCACCCGCCTCCCCTGACCCCACCCCACCCCCACCCCCGCCGGGTTGATCAAGAGGTTTGCGTCAATATTGGGGCTCCAACTGACGCAAACCTCTTGATCACCGGACGAGAGGCCGGGCGAGAGGCCGGGCCGGAGTGGGTCGGGTCGGGTCGGGGCTTTGGTTAGCTGGCTTCGACGATCATGGCGGCGCCCACTGTGCGGTTTGTGGTTTCGTCGATGATGACGAAGCCTCCGGTGGTGCGGTTGCGGCGGTACTCGTCGGCGAGCAGCGGCACCGTCGTCCGCAGCCGCACCCTCCCGATCTCGTTGAGCCGCAGCTCGTCGGCCGACTCGTCGCGGTGCAGCGAGTTGATGTCCAACCGGTAGTGCAACCCCCGCACGATCGCCCGTGCCGACCGGGTGGTGTGCTTGATCGCGTACCGGCCGCCGACCCGCAGCGGGGCAGTCTCGTCCATCCAGCAGACCATCGCCTCGATGTCCTGGGCCACCGCGGGCGCGTTGTTCGGCCGGCAGATCAGGTCACCCCGGGAGATGTCGATCTCGTCGGCCAGCCGTACCGTCACCGACATCGGCGGGAACGCCTCCGACACCGGCCCGTCGGCGGTCTCCACGGCGGAGATCCGGCTGGTGAAGCCGGACGGCAGCACCATCACCTCGTCGCCCGGCTTGAGCACACCCGAGGCCACCTGGCCGGCGTAGCCGCGGTAGTCGGTGACGGTGGTCGACTGCGGCCGGATCACGTACTGCACCGGGAACCGGACGTCGACCAGGTTGCGGTCGCTCGCGATGTGCACCCGCTCCAGGTGGTGCAGCAGCGACGGGCCCTCGTACCAGGGCATGTTGTCCGACCGGGTGACGATGTTGTCGCCGCGCAACGCGGAGACCGGCACCACTGTCAGGTCCGGTGCGTCGAGCTTCGCGGCGAACGCGGTGAACTCGTCGGCGATCCGCTCGTAGACCTCCTGCGACCAGTCCACCAGGTCCATCTTGTTGACACAGAGGACCAGGTGCGGCACCCGCAGCAGCGAGCACAGGAACGCGTGCCGGCGGGACTGCTCGACCAGGCCCTTGCGGGCGTCCACCAGGATCAACGCCAGGTCGGCGGTGGACGCCCCGGTGACCATGTTGCGGGTGTACTGGATGTGCCCGGGGGTGTCGGCGATGATGAACTTGCGGCGCGGGGTGGCGAAGTACCGGTACGCCACGTCGATGGTGATGCCCTGCTCCCGCTCGGCCCGCAGACCGTCGGTGAGCAACGCCAGGTTCGTGTATTCGTCACCGCGGGCCGCGCTTACCGCCTCCACGGCGGCCAACTGGTCGGTGAAGAGCGACTTGGTGTCGTAGAGCAGCCGACCGATGAGCGTCGACTTGCCGTCGTCCACGCTGCCGGCGGTGGCGAACCGCAGCAGGTCCATCGCGCGCGCCTCGGCGGCCGGGGCCATGATCTCGGTGCTCATCAGAAGTAGCCCTCCCGCTTGCGGTCCTCCATGGCGGCCTCGCTGACCCGGTCGTCACCACGGGTGGCGCCGCGCTCGGTGATCCGGGTGGCCGCCACCTCCTCGATGACCTTCTCCACCGTGTCCGCGTCGGATCGGACCGCGGCGGTGCAGGAGGCGTCGCCGACGGTGCGATAGCGCACCTGCGCCTTGAACCGCTCCTCACCCGCCCGGGGGCGGAAGAACTCGTTCACCGCGTAGACCATGCCGTCCCGTTCGATCACCTCGCGCTCGTGCGCGTAGTAGATCGAGGGCAGCGGGATGCGCTCCCGGGCGATGTAGTGCCAGACGTCCAGCTCGGTCCAGTTGGACAGCGGGAAGACCCGGATCGACTCGCCGGGGTGGTGGCGGCCGTTGTACAGCGACCACAGCTCCGGCCGCTGGTTCTTCGGGTCCCACTGGCCGAACTCGTCGCGGAAGCTGAACACCCGTTCCTTGGCCCGGGCCTTCTCCTCGTCGCGGCGGGCGCCGCCGAACAGCGCGTCGAAGCGGTGTTTCTCCACCGCGTCCAGCAGCACCGGCGTCTGGATCCGGTTGCGCATCCCGTCGCCGGACTCCCGGACCATGCCGCTGGCCAGGGCCTCCGGCACGCTCGCCACCACGAGCTGCAACCCCAGCTCGGCGACCCGCTGGTCGCGGTATTCCAGGACCTCGGGGAAGTTGTGCCCGGTGTCGACGTGCATGACGGGGAAGGGGATGCTGGCCGGGGCGAACGCCTTCTGCGCCAACCGCAGCATGACGATCGAATCCTTGCCGCCGGAGAAGAGCAGCACCGGCCGTTCCATCTCGGCGACCACCTCGCGCATCACGAAGATGCTCTCCGCCTCCAGGGCATCCAGGTGGGAGACCCGGTAGGCGGCGGGGGTGGTCATGACACCGGCTCGATTCGCTCGCTCATCCGATTTCCAGACCTTTCCGGTCGGACATGTCAAGAAAGTGCGCTCAGGCTACCCGGAATGTCTGTGCAACGCTGCAAGCAACCGGCTGGCGAGATCCTTGCGACAGACCAGAAGGTCCGGCAGGCGCGGATCCGCCTCGTTGTATTTCAGCGCAGAACCATCGATCCGGGAAGCGTGCAGTCCGGTGGCCGTCGCCACAGCCACCGGGGCCGCCGAGTCCCACTCGTACTGCCCACCGGCGTGGATGTACGCGTCCACCTCGCCGGTGACCACGGCGGCGATCTTCGCGCCGGCCGAGCCCATCGGCACCAGATGCGCCCCGACGTCCTCGGCCAGGTCGGTCAGGAAGACGGGCGGCCGACTCCGGCTGGCCGCCAGCCGGATCTTCCGCTCGCCTGCCGTCGCGGCCTCCACAGTCATCGGCGGGTACGCCGGCGGATAGTCCGTGCCCAGCACCCGGTGCTGCGCCGGCAACCCCACCGCCCCGGCGACCAGCCCGTGTGGGCTCGGCGCGCTGCGCGCCCAGAGCGCCACGTGCACCGCCCAGTCCGAGCGGCCCTCCTCGGAGAACTCCCGGGTGCCGTCCAACGGGTCTATGATCCACACCCGGTCCGAGGTCAACCGCGACACCGCCCCGGCGTTCACCTCCGCCGCCCAGGCCAGCCGCGACCCCTCGTCCTCCTCGGAGAGCACCGCGTCGCCCGGCCGCCACCTCGCCAACTCCGTGCGGATCAGGTCGTGCGACACCTTGTCCCCGGCTGACTTCAGCGCGCCAGTGTCCGCGAAGCCCATCTCGGCGCGTAGGTCGAGCAGCGCCTGCCCGGCCCGGGACGCCAACCATCGGGCGAACGCGCCGTCGATCATCGGAGGACTGGTCATCTGCCCGCTCCTGTCGCCTCGCCGCGACCCGTGCCCGCACGGACCGATTCGCCGCGACCAGCGTCGCCGGTCGCGGCACGCCGAAAGGCGCAGACTACCGGCCGACCGTTTCCGATCCGGTACGCCTCGCCCGGCTCAGCCCCCGTGGTAGAGGTTCTGCGTCGGTTCCACGCCCTTGACGATCACCGACTCCACCACGTCGGCAGCCCGGTCGACAAGGAAATCCAACTCCTTGCGCTCTGCCGTGCCGAAATCCGACAACACGTAATCCGCCGGATCCTGCCGCCCCGGCGGTCGGCCGACGCCGAACCGGACCCGGGCGTAGTCCTTCGTACCCAACGACTTCGACATCGAGCGCAGGCCGTTGTGCCCGCCCTCGCCACCGCCGAACTTGATCCGCACCTGGCCGAAGTCGATGTCCAGCTCGTCATGCACCGCGATCACCTGCGTCGTCGGCACCTTGTAGAACTGGGCCAGGGAGGCCACCGGTCCGCCGGAAAGGTTCATGTACGTCAGTGGCTTCGCCAGCACCAGCTTCGGCCCACCGAATCCCAGCCGTGCCTCGGCCACCTCGGCAACCGCCCGCTTGTGCCTGCCGAACCGTGCGCTCAACCGCCCGGCCAGCAGGTCGGCCACCATGAACCCGACGTTGTGCCGGTTCCCGGCGTACTCCCGACCCGGGTTGCCCAGGCCGACCACCAGCCACGGCCCCGCCGCCTCGTCCGTCACGACCCGTCCCTCCCGACGCTCGTCCCACCGAATCCTGATACGCCGACAGGCGCCCCCGAACGTCCGGGAGCGCCTGTCGCAGAGTACGAACCGATCAGGCCTCGGTGCGCGCCTCGGTGGTCTCTCCGCCCTCGGCGGTGTCCGCGCCCTCGGAGCCCTCGGTGGTCTCGCCGACCTCGGCCTCAGCCTCGTCGGTGGCCACCTCGACCTCGGGCAGCGTCGCCTCGAGCTGCTCGGCCGTCGGGGCGGCGGTGATCGACGCGACGGTCAGCTCCGAGTCGACGGCCAGCTCGACGCCGGACGGCAGCTCGACGTCGCCGGCGGTCACCAGGGTGCCCGCCTCCAGGCCCTCGATCGACGCGTCGAGGTGGTCCGGAACCTTGGTGGCGTCCGCGGTCACCGAGAGAGTGTCGTGGTCGTGCACGATCAGGGTGTCCCGAGCGGCCTCGCCGGTGAGCTGCACCGGAACGTCGACGGTGACCTTCTCGCCCCGGCGAACCAGGATGAGGTCGACGTGCTCGAAGGTGTCCCGGATCGGGTCCCGCTGGATCGCCTTCGGCAGCGCCAGCACCTGGGTGCCGTCGGTGATGTCGATCGCGAAGAGCTGGTTGGCACCGCCCTTGCGGATCGCCGCGGCGAACTCCCGCGACGGCAGCGCGATGTGCTTGGGCTTCTCGCCGTGACCGTAAAGCACGGCGGGCACCTTGCCGGCCCGGCGGGTACGGCGGGCACCACCCTTGCCGAACTCGGTGCGGGGCTCGGCGCTGATCTTTACCTCGGACACGGGGAAACTCCTGATGCTTTTCGCTGCGGCGGCTTGTCGTCTGGCGGTGCTGGGGCGAGGGGCTCGCTGGGGCTCATGCGTCATGAACGACTGCCCGGAGCACCGCGTCGATGACGGTGCCTCCGTGCGGCGCTTTTCAGCGGCCCGCCGGGCACCCTCGCCGTGGCAACCGCACCAGTCTACCCGAGCTGTTTCCAGGGTTTCCGGCAGTCCCCGGTCACGGCTCCAAGCCGGCGCGCCGACGGCGTTCCCGCCAGCGTGCCAGCCCCGTTTCCCCCAGTTTGTCAGCCCGGTGACCCACCGGCGTGTCGACTGGCGGAAACGGGGCTCACGCCTCGCTCAGCTCAGACCGCGCTCAGCTCAGGCCACCGAAGAGGGTGGTCACCGAGCCGTCGTCGAAGACCTCCCGGATCGCCCGCGCCAGCAGCGGCGCGATCGACAGCACGGTCAGCTTGTCCAACTGCTTCTCCGGCGGCAGCGGCAGGGTGTTGGTCACCACGATCTCGCTGATCGAGCTGTTCTTCAGGCGCTCCGTCGCCGGGTCCGACAGCAGCGCGTGGGTGGACGCGACCACGATCTCCGCCGCCCCCGACTCCTTGAGGATGTCCGCGGCCTTGGCGATCGTGCCACCGGTGTCGATCATGTCGTCGACGATCAGACAGACCCGGCCCTCCACCTCGCCGACCACCCGGTTCGCGACGACCTGGTTCGGCTTCATCGGGTCACGGGTCTTGTGGATGAACGCGAGCGGACAACCGCCCAGCCGGTCGGTCCACCGCTCGGCCACCCGCACCCGGCCCGAATCCGGTGCCACCACTGTCATCGGCCGGCCGGCGTACTTGTGTTCCACGTACTCGGCCAGGATGTCCATGGCGAAGAGGTGGTCCACCGGGCCGTCGAAGAAGCCCTGGATCTGCGCGGTGTGCAGGTCGACGGTGAGGATGCGGTTCGCGCCTGCGGTCTTCAGCAGGTCCGCCACCAGCCGGGCCGAGATCGGCTCGCGGCCGCGGTGCTTCTTGTCCTGGCGCGCGTACGGGTAGAACGGCAGCACCACGGTGATCCGCTTGGCCGACCCCCGCTTCAGCGCGTCCACCATGATCAGGGTCTCCATGACCCAGGTGTTCACCCCGTGCGTGACGGACTGCACCACGAAGGCGTCCGATCCACGCACCGAGTCCTTGAACCGTACGAAGATCTCGCCGTTGGCGAACTCGTACGCGTCGGCCGGGGTCGGCGCGACGCCGAGCACCTCGCCGATCTCCTTGGCCAACTCCGGAAAGCCACGTCCGGAAAAGAGCATCAGGCTTTTGCGGTTTTCGGCGACGATGCTGCCCATGGGCCCGTCTGCTCCCGTTATGTCGGCGGTACCCGACCCGGTGGTGGTGGGTCGGGGACTATTCGGTTGCAGTATCTCCCGCGCCGGATGTGCCGCCCACCGTCTCGGCCACCCCGTGCATTGCCTCACTGTCGCTTGCGGCCCCGGCCACCTTCGACGCACCCTTCGCGTCGCCGGCACGCTGAGCGGCCTCGGCCGCCGGCGTACCGGCCCGCCGCTTCACCACCCAGCCCTCGATGTTGCGCTGACGCGCCCGGGCGACACCCATCGCGCCCGCCGGCACGTCGTCCACGATCACCGAGCCGGCCGCCGTGTACGCGCCGTCGCCCACCTCGACCGGTGCCACGAACATATTGTCCGCGCCCGTCCGGGCGTGGCTGCCGATCACCGTGCGGTGCTTGTTGACGCCGTCGTAGTTGACGAAGACCGACGCCGCGCCGATGTTCGTCTGCTCGCCGATCGTCGCGTCACCCACGTACGTCAGGTGCGGCACCTTCGAGCCGGCGCCGATCTCGGAGTTCTTCACCTCGACGAACGTGCCGACCTTCGCCTTGTCGGCGAGCCGCGCGGCGGGCCGCAGGTACGCGTACGGCCCGACGCTGGCGCCCGCGCCGACCTCCGCGCCGACCGCGTGGCTGCGGACCACCGACGCGCCGGGGCCGACGATGGTGTCGACAAGCGTGACGTCCGGGCCGACCGACGCTCCCGCGCCGACCACTGTCGCGCCGCGCAACTGGGTGTTCTGGTCGACGACCGCGTCGCGGTCGAGTGCCACCGTCACGTCGATCCAGGTGGTCACCGGGTCGAGCAGGCTCACCCCGGTACGCATCCACGCCTCGTTGACCCGGTCGCGCAGCAGCCGGCGCAGTGTCGCCAGCTCCACCCGGTCGTTGCAGCCCAACGTCTCGACGTGGTCGACGGCCACGTGCACCGCTACCGGCTCACCGGCGGAGCGGAGCAGGCCGAAGACGTCGGTCAGGTACTCCTCGCCCTGGTCGTTGTCGGTGGAGAGCTTGCTCAGCGCCTCGCGCAGCCGCACCGCGTCGAACGCGTAGATGCCGGCGTTGATCTCACGGATCGCGCGCTGCGTCGCGTCGGCGTCGCGCTCCTCGACGATCTGCTCCAGGCGGCCGTCGGCGTCCCGCACGATCCGCCCGAGCCCGGTCGGGTCGGGCACCTCGGCGGCCAGCACGGTGGCCGCCGCGGCCGCCTCCTCGTGTGCGGTCACCAGCGCGCCGACCGTCTCGGGACGCAGCAGCGGCACGTCTCCGTTGATCACCACGACCGTGCCGGCACCGTCCGGGACGGCGTCCAGCGCGATCCGCACGGCGTGGCCGGTGCCGAGCTGTTCGGCCTGGAGCACGGGTGTGGCGTCCGGGGCGACCTCGGTCAGGTGCCCCCGAACCTGGTCGGCGCCGTGTCCGACGACGACGACGGTCCGGTCCGCGGCCAACGGCGCGGCGGCGCTCAGCACGTGACCGAGCAGGGTCCGACCGAGCAGGGGGTGCAGCACCTTGGGCAGTGTCGACTTCATCCGCTTGCCCTCACCGGCGGCGAGTACGACGACGGTACGAAGGTGGGGCTGGGGCACGACTGGCTCCCGTCGGGACGGCGGACACTTCCGCGGCCATGCTAACCGCGAGGCCCGGCACCTTTCCCTCTTACCCCCACCCGACCCTAAAACGGACGTAGGTGGGCAGCTCGGCCGCCAGGGTTCGAACCTGAAATACGGGTACCAAAGACCCGGGTGTTGCCAATTACACCACGGCCGATCAGCGACGCGAGGACGTCGCGCGGGCGATGGATGATCCCGCCGCTACACCTTAGCGCCCCGGCCGTCGGACGCCATCGCTCATCCCTTTCCAGCGGGAGCGGCGGAGCACGAGCGCGAGCCTGATCAATTCCGCTTCGTTGCGGTCGGGGCATCCGAACGCGGGGATACGGCGTGTTCGGCGAACCCGAGTCGATCAGCCCGGAGAGGAGCCGAGCCGACCGCCCCGACCCCGCCCCCCCGGGCCACCTCACCAGGCGTCTTCACCGTGCCTGACCTGCGGATCTGGCCGGCTACCCGAGAACTCTTCGAAACTTCCCCGTGCGATCTACGGGGCCGTAAGTTACGGTGACGTAGGCGTAGCTTCGTGATCGTTCCCGTCCCCCTGCGAGGTCTCATGTCCACCACCCTGCTCGATCCCAACCCGCCCGCCAGCGGTCCCAAACCACTCACCGACGGCAGCCAGGCCCCCGGCATCCTGGCCGCCCTCTGGGCCTTCGTGGTGATCCCCTTCGTCGCCCTGCTGGTCGCCGTGCCGGTGGCCTGGGGCGGCTGGCTGGGCTGGACCGACGTGGTCATCGGCCTGGTCTGGTACGTCGTCTCCGGGCTCGGCATCACCGTCGGCTTCCACCGCTACTTCACGCACGGCTCGTTCAAGGCCAAGCGCTGGCTGCGCGTGTCGCTGGCGGTGGCCGGGTCGCTGGCGGTGCAGGGCGAGATCATCCAGTGGGTCGCCGACCACCGACGGCACCACGCCTTCTCCGACCTGGAGGGTGACCCGCACTCCCCCTGGCGCTTCGGCACCAGCTTCTGGGCGTTGACCCGGGGCCTGTTCCACGCGCACGTGGGCTGGCTGTTCCGCCGGGAGCTGTCCAACCGGGAGCGTTTCGCCCCGGACCTCATCGCCGACCGGGACATCAGCCGGGTCGACCGGCTCTTCCCCGTGCTGGTGTCCATCTCGCTGCTCGGCCCGGCGCTGATCGGCGGCCTGGTGACCTGGTCCTGGCAGGGCGCGCTCACCGCGTTCTTCTGGGCCGGGCTGGTCCGGATCGGCCTGCTGCACCACGTCACCTGGGCGATCAACTCGGTCTGCCACGTCTACGGCGAGCGTCCGTTCGCGATGCGCCAGGGCGACCGCGCGTCGAACTTCTGGCCGCTGGCGATCCTGTCGTTCGGCGAGAGCTGGCACAACCTGCACCATGCCGACCCCACAAGCGCCCGGCACGGCGTGCTGCGTGGCCAGGTGGACATCTCCGCCCGGGTGATCTGGTTGTTCGAGAAGGTCGGCGCGGCGACGCAGGTGCGCTGGCCAAAGCCGGAACGTCTCGCCGCCAAGCTGGTGAAGCCGGTCGCACCCCGGTAAAACCGGGCGGTACGCCAGGTTGCCGCCTGGCAGGATGGCCGGATGACCGAGCCACGCGGGGGACCGGACGGCTCGGCAGACGGGGGCCGGGACCGATCCGGGTACGGTCGGACGGGCGGCAGGGCGGTCGGACCGCCGGCCAGTGAGGCGACGACGTGAACGGGCACAGCGGAGGCACCATTCCACGGCAGGGCGTCACCGAGCGCCAGCGAGGCGGCGACATGCCTGAGGTCACTGACGGTGACGGTGCCGGCGGCCGACGGGTGACACCGTCGGTCCCGGTGCCCAAACCCAAACCCGCCTCCCGAGTCCGCATGTCGGCGGCCCAGCGACGCGAGCAGTTGATCGCGACCGGCCGGCAGCTCTTCGCCGAACGCGGTTTCGACGCCACCTCCATCGAGGAGGTGGCGTCTCGCGCCAAGGTCTCCAAACCGGTGGTGTACGAGCACTTCGGCGGCAAGGAAGGGCTCTACGCGGTGGTGGTGGACCGGGAGGTCCGGGCCCTACTGGACCGGATCACCAACGCGTTGACCGCCGGGCATCCGCGGGAGCTGCTGGAGCAGGCGGCGCTGGCCCTGCTGACCTACATCGAGGAAGAGACCAGCGGTTTCCGGGTGCTGGTCCGCGAGTCGCCGCTGATGTCCGGCACTGCCAACTTCAGCAGCGTCATGAACGACGTCGCGCACCAGGTCGAGCACATCCTGGGCGCCGAGTTCAAGAGCCGGGGGTACGACCCGAAGCTTGCCGAGCTGTACTCGCAGGCGCTCGTCGGCATGGTGGCACTGACCGGCCGCTGGTGGCTGGAGGTGCGCAAGCCGCGCAAGGAGACGGTGGCGGCACACCTCGTCAACCTGGCCTGGAACGGGTTGTCGCACCTGGAGGCGAAGCCGACGCTGATCACCGCCCGGCGGCGCTGAGCACTCGTCAGCGGCGGTGCACGTCGGCCACCGGGTGTTTGCGGTTCTCCAGCTCGGCCTCGGCGTGTTCCGGTGGGCCGACCTTGTCGTACAGGCCGGTGCCGAGCAGGATCAGGCCGAACAGCATCGACACGACCACCGTCGACATCGAGAAGTTGAGGAAGTTCGCCCCGGTCTGCAGCACCGACATCATCAGGATGCTTGTCACCAGGAACACCACGCCGGCCGTGAGGTTCATGTAGTGGCCGAGGTTGGTGCGCCGGGACGCCCCGATGATCAGGACGATTCCGAAAACCACCGAGGCGAGCGAGAAGGCCAGGTTGGTACGCAGCCCGAGAGCCCAGGTGCTGCTTCGGTCGAAGAGCGGGTCGCCGATCGTCTCGGCGACGCCCCAGACACCGAAGATCAGGATGTAGACGCCGATCAGACCGGAGAGGACCCGGTAGAGCGGCCGTGCCGGATGGTTCACCGGAAAGTGCGGCATACCCAGACCCCCTGAATCGACCGTTTCAGGAGGATTGTCACCCAGGCAAGCGCCAACTGTCCGAAGAACCCCTAAGCCCGAAAGGGTCCGCCGGAAGGCTGGACCAGGTCAGGTTTTCGCCGGAGCCCGAGCTGCGCAGGGATCAAGCCTGACCGCCCGGAGCAGCTCGGGCTCCGGCGAAAACCACAACCGCAACCACAGAGAAGACTCAGAGAACCAGCCGAGCCTTCTGGAAAGCCTCCGCCTCCTCCTCCGACCCGACCTTGCCGTACATCCCGACCATGAGCAGCACCAGGGCGACGGCCATCACGACGATGACGGTGACGATGCTGAAGTTGAGGATGTTCGCGTCGGTCCGGATGAAGGCGAGGCTGGCCAGGCTGATCACCATCAGGGCGTACGACAGCCACTGGTTGATCGCCACGTCGATGTTGCGGCCGAGCGCGGTGCCGACCAGCACGACGAGCCCGAGCAGCACGCTGAGCAGCGAGAAGCCGAGGTTCGTGCCCTGGCCGAGGACCCGGGTGTCATCCTGGGCGAGGATCTCGTTGCCGGTGCTCGTGATGATGCCGAGCACACCGAAGACCACCAGGTACAGACCGGTCAGCCCGCCGATCGCCCGGTAGATCGGCCGCGCGGGGTGGTTGACGGGGGTGTGGGCCATGTCTGAGTCTCCAACGCCGTGGGGTAGGTGTCGCCGACGATTGTCCCGCACGTGGCGGTGTGACGCCGCACACGGCCCCCGGACCGGTGCGTCCGGCCCGGTCAGCTCTCGGGAAGCTCCTCGGCGAGCGTCATCCAGGTCTCCTCGATCCGCTCCCGCTCGGCGCGCAGATCCTTGAGCTGAGCGTCCAGGTCGGCGACCCGGGCGTAGTCGGTGGCGTCCGCCGCGAGCTGGTCGAGCAGCGTGGTCTCGCGCTGATCGAGCTTGCCGAGCTGCCGTTCCAGTCGGGTCAACTCCTTGCGGGCCTGCCGGACCTCGGCGGCGGACATGCCGCCTCCGGAGGGACCAGCGGGCGCGGAGGGCGAGGAGACGCCCGCCCGCGAGAAGCCGGCCCGCTCCGCGGTCCGGGCGAGGTATTCGTCGACACCGCCCGGCAGGTGCACCAACCGGCCGTCGCCGAACATCCCGTACGCGGTGTCGGTGACCCGCTCGATGAGGTAGCGGTCGTGGCTCGCCACGATGATCGTGCCGGGCCACGAGTCGAGCAGGTCCTCAAGCGCGGCGAGGGTGTCGGTGTCCAGGTCGTTCGTGGGCTCGTCGAAGAGCAGCACGTTGGGCTCGCCGGCGAGCAACCGCAGCATCTGCAACCGGCGGCGCTCCCCACCGGAGAGGTCACTGACCGGGGTCCAGAGCCGCCTGTCGTCGAAGCCGAACACCTCGGCGAGCTGCGCGGCGGAGACCTCCCGGTCGCCGAGCTGCACCCGGCGGGCGACCTCCTCGACGGCTTCCAGCACCCGCAGGTGCCCGGGCAGCTCGCTGAGCTCCTGCGACAGGAACGCGGGCCGCACGGTGGAGCCGGTGCCAAGGCGACCACCGTCGGGGCGGGTGATGCCGGCGAGCATCCGCAACAGCGTGGTCTTGCCGGCGCCGTTGGCGCCGAGGATGGCGATCCGGTCACCCGGGCCGACCAGCCAGGTGACGTCGCGCAGGATCTCCTTGGGGCCGGCGTGCAGCTCGACGTTCTCCAGGTCGTACACCTGCTTGCCGAGCCGGGAGGTGGCCATGCGCTGCAGCGACATGGTGTCGCGTGCCGGCGGCACGTCGGCGATCAGCGCGTTCGCGGCGTCGATGCGGAACTGGGGCTTGGAGGTCCGGGCCGGCGGCCCACGGCGCAGCCAGGCGATCTCCTTGCGGAGCAGGTTCTGCCGGCGGGCCTCGGTCGCGGCGGCGACGCGCTCGCGCTCGGCGCGGGCGAGGGTCCAGGCGGCGAAACCACCCTCGTAGGCGCGGACGGTCTGGTCGGCGACCTCCCAGGTGTTGGTGCAGACCGCGTCCAGGAACCACCGGTCGTGGGTGACCACGACCAGGGCGCCCTTGCGCCCCACCAGGTGCCGGGCCAGCCAGTCGACACCACCGACGTCGAGGTGGTTGGTGGGCTCGTCGAGAATGAGCAGGTCGGAGTCGCGAACGAGAAGCGCGGCGAGCGCCACCCGCCGCCGTTCACCACCGGACATCGGGCCGACCGGCTGGTCAAGGCCGAGGTGCGGCATGCCGAGGCCGTCGAGGATGCCCCGCACCCCGGCGTCGCCGGCCCACTCGTGCTCGGCGCCCATGCCCTCGTTCAGCCAGGCGGTGCCGAGCACGACATCCCGGACGGTGGCGTCGGGCGCGAGCGTGAGCTGCTGCGGCAGCCAGAGCACGCGGAGGTCGCGGCGGTGGGTCACACGGCCGTCGTCGGGGTCCTCCTGCTTGGTGAGAAGCCGCAGGAGGGTGGACTTGCCGGCACCGTTGAGGCCGACCACGCCGATCCGGTCGGCGTCGTCCAGGCCGAGCGAGACGTCCGTGAGCAGCCGCCCTGCCGCGCCGTACCCCTTGGACACCCGGTCCAGATTGACGATGTTCGCCACGTTCCACCCTTCATGATCAAGGCGTCCGGGTGCCGGCGGGCACCTGGACGCCTGACCCAAGGGTACGCGGACGCCCTCGTTGCCCGCGCCGCGCGCCCGCGGCCCGCTGGGACGCGACGTCAGCCGACGCGGGCGCCGGCGACCGGACCGTGCGCGACCCGCGCCTCCCGGCACACGCCGGCAGCGGTCAACTCGGCGGCGATCCGCTCCGCGTCGGCCGCGTCGGCGGCGAGGAACACGCAGGTCGGCCCGGAACCGGAGACGATGCCGGTGAGCGCGCCGGCCGCCTCACCCGCCTTGAGCGTGTCGGCGAGCGCGGGGCGCATGGCCAGCGCGGCGTCCTGGAGGTCGTTGCCGAGCGCCCGGGCCAGCACCCGGGGGTCGCGCTGGCGCAGCGCGCCCAGCAGCCCGTCGGTGCTGCCCAACGGGGCACCGGCCGCACCGGCGTCGCGGAGCCGATCCAACTCCCGGTACGCGGCCGGGGTGGACAGGCCGACGTCGGCGATGGCCACCACCCAGTGCCAGGAGGTGGGGCGGACCAGCACCGGGCTGATCGCCTCGCCCCGGCCGGTGCCGAGCGCGGTGCCGCCGTAGATCAGGAACGGCACGTCGGAGCCCAGGTCGGCGGCGATCCCCGCCAGCTCGTCCCGGGACAGCCCGGTGCCCCAGAGCGCGTCGCAGGCCACCAGCGCGGCAGCCGCGTCGGCGCTGCCACCGGCCAGCCCACCGGCGAGCGGGATCTGCTTGCGCAGGTGCAGTCGGGCGTGCGGCAGCACCCCGGCGTACCCGGCGAGAGCGTGCGCGGCACGGATCACCAGGTTGCTGTCGTCAAGCGCCAGCTCGCCGGTGCCCTCGCCCTCCATGGTCAGGGCGAGCGTGTCGCCCCGGCGGGCCGTCAACTCGTCGTAGATCGAGATGGCGTGGTAGACGGTGTTCAGCTCGTGGTAGCCGTCGCGGCGCAGCGGGCCCACCCCGAGGTGCAGATTGACCTTCGCGGGCACCCGGACCTTCACCGGCCCGATGGCCCCACGCCGCTCGTCCTCGCCGTCCGGTCGCCAGGCCTCGGTCACGGGGTGATGTCCCGCACGTGCAGGCGGATGTCGAACGGCTTGGCCACGATCAGCTCCTCGGCGGAGTCGGCGACCAGCTCGTACCGGCCGTCGACCAGGTCGTACGCGTAAACGTGCACCGGATTCTGCTCGATGCGCCAGTAGTGCGGAATCCCGGCGTCGGCGTGGTCGGCAGGCTTCTCCAGCCGGTCCCGACGCCGGGTGCCGGGCGAGACGACCTCGACGGCGAGCACGACCTGCTCAGCCTCGAAGTAGTGGTGATCGGCAGCCACCGGACGTTTCACCAGGACGACGTCCGGTTCGAGGGAGTTCCGGTAGTTGATCGCCACCCCGACGGCGGTGGCCGGCGTCAACTCGGCCGGCGCGTGCTGCCGCAGCCACATCCACAACAGGTTGCCGGTGTTCTGGTCGCCAAAGGTCGGGGAAGGAACCACGACGAGGACTCCGTCACGTAGCTCGACGCGGGGGGCATCGTCGGGCAGGGCCAGCACGTCCTCGATGGTGTGGTTGGCCAGCCGCTGCCCGACGGGATCCGGGGTCCACATCCCGTGGGCGGCGGGCTCGATCGGCTGGGCGGTCACTCGTACACCTCCTCGGCGGGCACGGCGTCAGCCTACTTCGCGGTCCGCGTACCGGCCGGAGCCGACGCGGCGATGGCGGCGAACTGCTCGACGGTCAGGGACTCCCCCCGGGCGCCGGGGTCGACACCGGCCGCGGTGAGGGCGGCGGCGGCCCGGTCCGGGCCGCCGGCCCAGCCGGCCAGGGCGGCGCGCAGCGTCTTGCGGCGCTGCGCGAACGCCGCGTCGACCACGGCGAAGACCTGCTCCCGGGGTACGTCGGTCCGGGGTGGTTCGTGGCAGGTGAAGGCGACCAGACCGGAGTCGACGTTGGGCACCGGCCAGAACACGTTAGGGGGCACCCGCCCGGCGCCCCGGGCCTGGGCGTACCAGGCGAGCTTGACCGACGGAATGCCGTACACCTTCGAGCCGGGGCCGGCGACCAGCCGGTCGGCGACCTCCTTCTGCACCATCACCAGGCCGTGCCGCAGGGTGGGCAGCACCGCGAGCAGGTGCAGCACCACCGGCACGGCCACGTTGTAGGGCAGATTCGCGACCAGCGCGGTCGGCGGCGGGTCGGCCAGCTCGGCGGCGTGGATGCGCAGGGCGTCCGCGCGGTGCACGGTGAGCCGGTCGGCGTCCGCGCCGGCGTGCCGGGCGACGGTCTCCGGCAGCGCCCCGGCGAGCACCGGGTCGATCTCCACGGCGTGCACGTGCCCGGCGACCGGCAGCAGCCCCAGGGTCAGCGAACCGAGCCCCGGACCGACCTCCAGGGCCACGTCGTCGGGGGTCAGCCCGGCGGCGGTGACGATCCGGCGGACCGTGTTCGGGTCGTGCACGAAGTTCTGGCCCAGCTTCTTGGTGGGCGCGACGCCCAACCGGGCGGCGAGTTCCCGGATCTCCGCCGGGCCGAGGAGACCGGTCATGGCTGGCAGCGTAGCGGCGGCGTCGGGGCCGGCCGTCGGGCCGGGCTCACCACGGGCCGAACGCCCGGTCACCGGTGGCGGAGATGGCGGCGCACAGCTCGTCCAGATCGCTGCCGGTGGTCGCGGCGAGCGCGCGGACGGTGAGCGGGATCAGGTACGAGGCGTTCGGCCGGCCCCGGTGCGGCGTCGGCGTGAGGTACGGGGCGTCGGTCTCCACGAGCAACTGGTCCACCGGGGTCAGCGCGGCGGCCTCACGCAGCGCGGTGGCGCTGCCGAAGGTGACGGTGCCGGCGAAGCTGAGCAGGTAGCCGCGGCGGACGCACTCGCTGGCGAACTCGGCGTCACCGGAGAAGCAGTGCAGCACCACCGTGTCCGGAGCACCCTCGTCGTCGAGGATCCGCAACACGTCGGCGTGGGCGTCCCGGTCGTGGATGACAAGCGTCTTGTCGTACCGCTTGGCGATGGCGATGTGCGCCCGGAAGCTGGCCTCCTGCGCGGCACGCCCCTCGTCGCCGGTCCGGAAGAAGTCCATGCCGGTCTCGCCGATCCCCCGGACCCGGTCGCGGGCGGCGAGGGACTCGATCTCCCGCAACGCCTCGTCCAGGTCGGGCAGGCGGGGCGCCTCGTTGGGGTGCAGCGCCACGGTGGCCAGCACGGCGGGATACCGGTCGGCGGTGTCCGCGCCCCACCGCGAGGAGGTGACGTCGACCCCCACCTGGACCAGCCGGTCCACGCCGACCTTGGCGGCCAACGCGACCACCACGGCAACCGGGTCGTCGGCCGGCCCGCCGCCTGGCACACCTGCTTCGCTGACCGTGATGTCCAGGTGGGTGTGGCTGTCCAGCACCGGCCGGGGCAGCGGCTCGGGGGCGGGCGGAAACTCTCCGGCCCGCCGGGCGGCACGCTCTCGACGGGATTCAGTGGGCTCGCTCATCAGCGACAGCATCACACACCGGGCCTGTCCATCTGCCCGCCACCCGACGTTCACCCTGACTACGCCGCGCAACTCTACCGTCGCCGCGTGAGCGAGCGCAGCGAGCGAACCATGAGGCACCGCAGCGTTGCGCCTCGCGCCGCTGCCGAGCGAAGCGAGGCGGCGGCGTGAGCGTCTCACCCCGCCCGAGCGGCGCGGCCGGTGAACGCACCGGGTTGCACGTGGCGTTCGGCGGAGGCGTCTACCCGGCCGAGGAGATCTCCCGAGGCGCCGCGTACGAGCTGTTCAGCGCCGACGAGGTGGCCGGCTTCGAGTGGGCGCCCCGACCGGGCAGCGCCCTGCCGTGGCACCGGTTCGTGCACGTCACCGAGGTGACCGCGGTGCACGGCGGCACGGAGCCCGTCGACGAGCCGGAGACGCCGCTGATGATGCCGGCGCACCGCGAGCGGGGTTGGGCGTACCTGCACCAGCTCAGCCAGCAGCCGGCCGCGGCGGGTGACCCGACGCTTGCCGCGGCACGGGCGTCGGTGGTGGTCCGGCGGGGCACCAAGATGGTGAAGATGCTCTCCGCCCAACAGCTCGCCGGGTACGTGCGGGGCTGGTTGCCGCACGGCTTCTGCTACCGGGAGCACGACGTGGCGCATCTGCGTACGCCGGCGACGACGACGGTGCTGCGTACCGATGGTGAGGTCGGCAGGGACGGACCGGAGGTGGCGTACGCGTTGCGCTGGCGGGCGTCCGACCCGGGCGACTACGACGTGCCGGTGGGCGAGGCACACCGCGGCCTGACCGCGCTGGGATCCCGGGACCGGCTCGGCGCGCCGGTGCTGGGCACGGGCTTCGTGCCGAGCAACGCTCAGCTCATCCCGGAGTTCATCACCCGCGACTTCGCCGACCTGCCGATGCCGGCGAACGCCGCCCTGATCGCCTACCCGGCGGAGGGGGTGGAGGTGGTGCTCTACACCTTCCAGGCCGAGCAGCGCGGTTGGCTGCGCATGGTGGGCCCGCAGTGGCGGCACCTGCTGGCCGCGGTGCCGGGCCTCTCCCCGGACCAGGAGTACGTGCCGAACGCCGACGCGCCGCGCTCCACCCAGCTTGTCGGGTGGTACGGCGACAACGAGTACGAGGCGGTGGCCGACCTGCCCGGCGGGTTCCGGGTGCTGGCGATGACCCGGGCGGCCCGTTACCCGGTGAGCGCGGTGGCCCGCCGGGTCCGATTCGCCACGTGGCGGGGCGTGCCGTGCCTGGTGCTGCGGGAGGAGGCCGGTTGGTTGCGGGTGCGGCTGCGCTACCCGAACCCGGACGCGGTGGTCGCGACCGGGGCGCAGTGCCACGAACGGGGCGTCTACGAGGCCTGGGCGCCGGGCGCCGAGGTCACCGACGACCAGGTGATGGACGCCCGGTACGCGATGTGACGGCCCCCGGGCGGCAGGATGCCCTGCCGCCCGGGGCGTCGGGCGTTCAGTCAGCCAGCCGGGCCAACTCCTCGTCGACGATCGACGGGTCGAGCTTGCGGAACACCGGCTTCGGCGCGGTCAGCGGCCGGCCCGCCTCCAACGACACCGACTCCCAGCGCGCGCCGACTGTGTAGTCACCGGTCAGCACCGGGTACGCCGGACCGCCGTCCAGGTCGTCGACCTGCTCGATGACCGGCATCGGCGCGTGCACGCCGGTGCCGCCGAGCAGCTCGTGCACCTGCTGCGCGGAGTGCGGCAGGAACGGGGTGAGCAGCGTGTTGGCGTCGCTGATCACCTGGAGGGCGACGTGCAGGATGGTGCCCATCCGGGGCTTGTCCGCCTCGGCCTTGAGCTTCCACGGCGCCTGCTCGGAGAGGTACCTGTTGGCCTCGGCGACCACCTTCATGGCCTCGCCGATGGCCTGCTTCTGCCGGTGCCGGCCGATCAGGTCACCGACCGTGGTGAAACCGGTGCGGGCCACCGCGAGCAGCGCCTCGTCGGCCTCGGTGAGCCCGGCCGGGTCGACCGGCGGGATCATCCCGAAGTTCTTCGCCGCCATCGACACGCACCGGTTGACCAGGTTGCCCCAGCCGGCGACCAGCTCGTCGTTGTTGCGGCGGAGGAACTCGGCCCAGGTGAAGTCGGTGTCGTTGCTCTCCGGGCCGGCGGCGGCGATGAAGTAGCGCAGCGCGTCGGCGTCGTAGCGCTCCAGGAAGTCGCGAACGTAGATGACCACCTTGCGGGACGAGGAGAACTTGCGCCCCTCCATGGTCAGGTATTCGCTGGAGACCACCTCGGTGGGCAGGTTGAGCCGGCCCAGCTGGCCCGGCTCACCGTCGCGGGAGCCCTCGCCGGAGTATCCGGAGAGCAGCGCCGGCCAGATCACCGAGTGGAAGACGATGTTGTCCTTGCCCATGAAGTAGTAGGAGCGGGCGTCCTTGCCCTCCGCGTCGGTCGACCACCACTTGCGCCACGCCTCCGGGTCGCCGGAGCGGCGGGCCCACTCGATGGAGGCGGACAGGTAGCCGATCACCGCGTCGAACCAGACGTAGATCCGCTTGTCGGGCCGGTCCCGCCAGCCGTCCAGTGGGATCGGCACGCCCCACTCCAGGTCCCGGGTGATCGCCCGGGGCTGGAGGTCGTCGAGCAGGTTGCGGGAGAAGCGCAGCACGTTGGGCCGCCACCCGTCCCGGGTGTCCAGCCACTGCCGCAGCACCTCGGCCAGGGCCGGCAGGTCCAGGAAGAAGTGTTCGGTCTCGACGAACTTGGGGGTCTCCCCGTTGATCCGCGACTTCGGGTCGATCAGGTCGATCGGGTCGAGCTGGTTGCCGCAGTTGTCGCACTGGTCGCCGCGCGCGCTGTCGTACCCGCAGATCGGGCAGGTGCCCTCGATGTAGCGGTCGGGCAGGGTGCGCCCGGTGGACGGCGAGATCGCGCCCATCGTGGTCTTCGGCACGATGTAGCCGTTGCGGTACATCCCCTCGAACAGCTCCTGCACCACCGCGTAGTGGTTGCGGGTGGTGGTGCGGGTGAACAGGTCGTAGGAGAGACCCAGGCCGTGCAGGTCCTCGACGATCACCCTGTTGTACCGGTCGGCCAGCTCGCGCGGGGTCACCCCGTCGGCGTCGGCCTGCACCTGGATCGGGGTGCCGTGCTCGTCGGTGCCGGAGACCATGAGCACGTCGTGGCCGGCCATCCGCATGTACCGGGCGAAGACGTCGGAGGGAACGCCGAAACCGGAGACGTGGCCGATGTGGCGGGGGCCGTTGGCGTACGGCCAGGCCACTGCCGCGAGAACGTGACTCATGAGCAGCAAGCCTAGTGACCCGTCCGGGGCAACCGCGAACCAATGGGGGTGCCGGGCCGGCGGACCGGACCGACCACCCCGGCCAATGGTCCGATTTGTCGCCGACACGCGCCTCAACTGCCCGGTACGCCCTCCCGGCCGGTGTGCAATGAACCTCGTGACTGGCAGACGAGCGGCGCGGGACCACGAGGACCGTCCCACCGGCCCGGCGGTCGGTGGCGACCCCGAGCCGGCCGCGCCCCGCGGCGCCGGGGTCGCGCCCCAGCCCCGGCCGGTGCCCGGCGTCGACCCGGGTTCCGCGCCGCGACCGAGCCCGGCCCCACGACCGGGCCCCGGCCCGCTGGTCCCGCCGGTCGGCGCGGAGGCCGTCGAGGTGGAGCCGACCACCGGGGCGCCGGTGGACGCCGTGCCGAGTCGGGTGCCCGTCCGGCAGCAGAGCGGCCGGCCGCGAGGCCAACGGCCCGGCGGTGACCAGCCGGACGACGACGGCGCCTTCTGGGCACCGATCGAGCAGGTGCACTGGGACGGCACCCCGGTCCGGGAGGACCCGTCACCGGAGCGCGAGCGCGGTTCACGCCCGGCGCGGCGCCGCACGCCGAGCCGTGCCGTCCCCCCGCCGGATCCACTGCCCGGGCTCGCCGCGCTTGTGGCGCTGGCCCTGGTCACGGCCTTCTTCGCCTGGGTCAGCGCCGGCCCGTTCTGGCTGGCGGTCGGGCACGCGCGAACGGGCACGGTGGTGATCGCCGAGTGCGGCGGCGGCGGGCTCACCCAGCGGTGCCGGGGGATCTTCACGGCGCAGGACGGGCGGTTCGTCGCGCACGGCGTGCGGGTCAGCGGCGTGCCCGCCGGAGCGGACGTGGCCGGCACACCGCTACCGGCGCGGATGACCGGCCGGGACGGTGGCACCGCGTACGCGGACACCGGAGTGGTCCGGCACCTGCGCTGGCTGCCCGGCCTGCTGGTGGTGCTGGGCTGCACCGCTGGCATCGTGCGGTGGACCGGGTCGGCCCGGCTGCCCGGCCGCCGGCACCGTCGCTGGGCCGTGGCGGTCGCCGTCACCGGCCCGGCGCTGATCACCGTCGGCTTCCTGGTCGCCGCCTGGTGACCCCCTGGTGCGCCCCGGCGCGGCCGGGAGGCTCGGTCAGGTGTGCACGATCGTGTAGACGTCCCGGCGGCGCAGCGCGTACTCGGTGGCGACGTCGGTGATGGCGTCGCGGCGGGACCGGCCGCCGGCCTCCCGCTCGGCGACCGCCGCGCGCAGGGTGTCGTCGTCGGGGCGTTCCGGGGCGGTCACCGGCGCTCCGGCCACCACCAGGGTGATCTCGCCGCGCGGGTCTCCCTCGGCGGCCCACCGGGCCAACTCGCCGAGGGGACGGCGGACCACCTCCTCGTAGGTCTTGGTGAGCTCGCGGCAGAGCGCGGCCGGCCGATCCGCGCCGAACGTGTCGGCCAGGTCGGTGAGCGCCGCGCCGATCCGGTGCGGGGCTTCGAAGAAGACAAGCGTTCGCTCCTCGGCGGCGAGGGCCCGCAGCCGGGATCGGCGGGCGCCGGGGGTGCGGGGCAGGAAGCCCTCGAAGCAGAACCGGTCGCAGGGCAGCCCGGACACCGCCAGTGCGGTGGTGACGGCGCTCGGCCCGGGAGCGACGGTGACCGGCGCCCCGACGTCCAACGCGGCCCGGACGAGCCGGTAGCCGGGGTCGGAGACGCTCGGCATCCCCCCGTCGGTGACCAGGGCCACCACGTATCCGCCGAGGATGACCTCGACCAGCTCGGGAGTACGCCGCTCCTCGTTGCCCTCGAAGTAGGAGACGATCCGACCGCCGACGGTGATGTCGAGATCGCGGGCCAGCCGGGTGAGCCGGCGAGTGTCCTCGGCCGCGACCACGTCGGCGCTGATCAGCACCTCCCGAAATCGGGCCGAGGCGTCGGCGGGGTTGCCGAGCGGGGCACCGAGCAGGATCAGGCGCCCAGCTTCGGACATTTCACCCACGGATTCGTCTCCTTCATCGACAGCGAGTTCCGGTATCGGGGACGACGGGCGCCACCGAGCACCTTGGCAGCCTACGATCGCCGGGTGACGAGTGCGTCGACAGCGCAGAGCCCGAACGCCGATCCTCCCAAGATGGTCGAGGTGACGGGCGAGCCCAGCCACAATCAGGAGCCGACGGCGCCGCCCGCCGACGACGGCGGCGTGCCCGCTCAGATCCGGCGACGGTTCGCCACCGTCGACAGCCAGGTCGACAGGTTCTCCTGGGCGGCCACAGCGGTGGTCGTGGCCATCGCGGCGATCCTGCGCTTCGTCGGGCTGTCCAGCATCAAGGGCAAGATCTTCGACGAGACGTACTACGCCAAGGACGGCTACGGGCTGATCTCCCGTGGTGTGGAGTGGAACTACAAGGACAACGTCCCGTCGTACGTCGTGCACCCACCGCTGGGCAAGTGGCTGATCGGCCTCGGCGAGTGGGCCTTCGGTTATCAGGACGCCGACTCGAAGGTCTCGGTCCCCGGGCACCTGATGACCACCGCGCCGGAGTTCGGCTGGCGGTTCTCGGCGGCCGTGGTCGGCACCCTGTCGGTGTTGCTGCTGGTCCGCATCGGTCGGCGGATGTTCCGCTCGACGGTGCTCGGCTGCGCCGCCGGCCTGCTGCTCGCCCTGGACGGCTTCCACCTGGTGCTGTCCCGGGCGGCGCTGCTCGACATCTTCCTGCTCTTCTTCGTCCTTGCCGCGTTCGGCGCGCTGGTGCTCGATCGCGACGCCCGCCGTCGCCGCTGGGCGCGGGCGCTTGACGACGGGCTCGACCCGAGCCAGCCGGGCCGGGCCGGCCGGCCGCCGACCGGTTGGCGCACCTGGCCGTGGTGGCGGTTGGCAGCCGGGGTGCTGATCGGCTGCGCCTGCGCGGTGAAGTGGAGCGCACTGTATTTCGTGCCCGCCTTCGCGCTGCTGGTCCTTCTCTGGGAGGTCGGCGTCCGCCGCTCGGCGGGGGTCCGCCGGCCCTGGCGGGACACCCTGCTCGACGAGCTGCCCTGGTTGGTGCTGGCCGGCGTGCTGATGATCGGCACCTATCTCGCCACCTGGTCGGGTTGGCTGATCACCGACGACGGCTACTACCGCCTCGCGTCGGCCTACCCGGCCGCCCATCTCAGTGACCGCCCGGTGATCGGCCCGCTGATCAACCTCTTCGAGTACCACAAGGCCGCGTACGGCTTCCACGCCCAGCTCGACGATGCGCACAAGTACCAGTCGTGGCCGTGGCAGTGGTTGCTGTTGGGCCGGCCGGTGGCGTTCCACTGGGCCGGCGACGGCACGAGGTGGGCTTCCGAGATCCTGCTGCTGGGCACCCCGCTGCTCTGGTGGTCGTTCCTGCCCGCCCTGGTGGCGCTCGCCTGGCTGGGCGTGGCCCGTCGCGACTGGCGGGCCGGCGCGATCCTGCTCACCGTGGCCGCCGGGCTGCTGCCGTGGTTCTGGTTCGCCCTCGACGGCCGGACGATGTTCTCGTTCTACGCCGCGCCGGCGTTGCCCTTCCTGGTGCTGGCCGTGGTGTACGTGCTTGGCGCGCTCATCGCTCCGGCCGGGGGTGACGTGGGTACGGTGGCGCCGCTGGTGCCCGGTGACCCGAGTTACGAACGCCGACTGGTGGGCAGCATCGCCGCCGGGGCGTACGTGCTGCTGGTGGCGCTCTGCTTCGCGTACTTCTACCCGATCTTCGTCGGCAAGAGCATCCCGTATTCGGACTGGTTGTCCCGAATGTGGCTCGACGGCCGGTGGATATAAGCACCGACAGGCGACGCGCCGCACAGCGCGACGGAGAAGGGCCCGCACGCCGAAGCGTGCGGGCCCTTCTGACATAGACGCGCGCCCCGATCGCCTGCCACGGGGGAAGCGGGCGATTGGGGCGCGCATGAAGAGCTTAACCACCGCACACCACCGGCACAACGGGTCAACTTAAGTCAGATTTCCGACCGATGGCGGCCAAGCCGACTCTTGCCATTGAGCAGTTGACCGAGGGTGACCCGGCGTGGACCCAGCGCGCGAAGGCGGCCCCGCCAGCGCTGCTCGTCGGCTCCGCCGGCGACGGCAGGACCGGAATCCACACCAGCCCAAGTGATCATCCAAAGTGGATCTCACTACACTGCGGGCCGTGATCAACTTCAAACGATCGGCGGCTGTCCTTCTCGGACTGTTGGCGACCACCGCGCTGGCCGGGCCGCTCCCGGCGCGGGCCGACGAGGAGCCGGCGCCCGAGCCTCCCCGGGTTGAGCTCGTACTCGATGTCAGCGGCTCGATGCGCGCCGCCGACATCGACGGACGCAGCCGGATCTCGGTCGCCCAGCAGGCCTTCAACGAGGTGGTGGACGCGCTGCCGGAGGACACCCAACTCGGCATCCGGGTGCTCGGCGCCACCTACCACGGCAAGGACAAGAAGGTCGGCTGCCAGGACACCCAGCAGATCGTGCCGGTCGGCCCGGTGGACCGCTCCGCGGCCAAGGGCGCGGTGGCGACGCTACGACCGACCGGCTTCACGCCTGTCGGCCTCGCACTGCGCTCCGCCGCACAGGACCTCGGCACCGGCGCCACCACCCGACGGATCGTGCTGATCACCGACGGGGAGGACACCTGCGCCCCGCCGGACCCGTGCGAGGTGGCCCGGGAACTGGCCGCCCAGGGCACCAGCCTGGTCGTCGACACCCTCGGCCTGGCCCCCGACGAGAAGGTCCGGCGGCAACTGCTCTGCATCGCCAGCGCGACCGGTGGCACCTACACCGCCGCCCAGAGCGCCGAGGAGCTGACCGGCCGGATCAAGCAGCTCGTCGAGCGGGCCGGCGACACCAACACCCGGGCGCCGACAGTCGTCGGCGGCGCGAACGCCTGCGACTCCGCGCCACTGCTCGCCCCCGGCGTCTACGCCGACCGGGAGGCGTTCTCCGAGCACCGCTACTACCGGGTGCCGGTACGCCCCGGGCAGGAGCTCCGGGCGTCGGTCAGCATGGCGCTGGACCGGCCCGTCAACCGGGACTACGGGGTACTGCTGCGGGCCACCGCGGCGGACGGCCGGGAACTGGTCCGGGGCGCGGACGCCGGCAGCGGGCGAGCCGACGTGCTCTCCGCCGGGCTGCGCTGGTCGGCCACCGCCGACGACGAGGACGCCTCGAAAACCGAGGAGACCGCCACACCGGTCGTCGAACCCACCACCGTCTGCCTGGTGGTGAGCAACTCGTTCGCCCCACGCCCCGGCACCGCTGCGACTCCGGGCATGCCGGTGGAGTTGACCATCGACGTGGTCGCCGCCGCACCCGCGCCGGACGGACCGGACCTCGGCCGGGGCTGGGTGCTGCTCGCCCTGCTCACCATCGCCGGGCTGCTCACCGGACTGCTCGCCGGCCTGCTCACCCGCTGGTGGGTCGCCACCTGGAGGGAGAACTGATGCGTACCGCACTGTTGCGTCCGCTGGCGGCGCTGCTGGCTGCCGGCGGGGCCGCGCTGCTCCCCGCCACGGCCGTCGCCGCACCGACCCCCTCCCCCGGAGCCACGCCGGTGAACCGGGCCGGCACGTCGTTCCTCAGCGCCACCCCGATCTCCGCCGGCCAACCGGTGCGGGTGGACGCCTCGATCGGCGACCACCTCTACTGGTCGTTCCCGGCGACCGCCGGCCAGGTGCAGGAGATCAGCGCCACCGTCACCTTCCCGAAGGGGCGCAGCGGCTCATCCACCTGGACGGTCGACGTCTTCGACGGGCTGCGCCGGCGTCAGGCGTGCACCGCGGGGGCGCAGACCCCGACCGTGGACGCGACCGCGACGAGCGTCACGCTGGGCTGCACCCTGCGCGAGGTGCGGCCGTGGGCCGAGCCCTGGTCGGCCGACCCGCTGCCCGGCTCGTACGTCGTCCGGCTCTCCGTGATCGACCTGCCGGAGCCGGATCTGGGCGCGCCGATCGACGTGGACCTGCTGGTCGGCACCATCGCCGATCGGGGCGCCTCGGCCGACGACGGTGAGTTGGCCGCGCCGCTGGTGCCGAACAGCAAGGCGGGCACGGTGCTCAACGCCGTACCCCCGGTGGACCCGGAGGCCGACGACGAGGGCGACCCGCTCGCGGACTGGTTGCCGGATCTCGGCTCGCGTTGGGTCTGGACCGGCATCGGCGGCGTGCTCGCCGCGGTGGCCGGCGTGGTGGGCTTCGCGATGACCCGGCGGCCCCGGCGCCGCTGACCGGAGTCCGCCTGCGCTTGTGGCCCCGCCCGTCGGCGGGGCCACAAGCGGTTCAGCCGCGTCGAGGGCCGCGTGGCAGCCAGCCGATGAACCGGTCCTGGAGCGACATCACCGGGGCGGTACGCAGATCCTCAGTGGCGGCGGCGAGGCAGGAGCCCAGATAGACGCTCAGCATCGCCCGGTCACTTCCGTACTCGGCCAACAACCGGCTGCGTTTCGTCTCGCACGGCCACTCGTCACCGCAGGAGCCGCAGCTCCAGCAGGGGGTTTTCGGGGCGTGATCATCGGCCCGCACCCCCGCCCGTTCGGCGCCATCGGTCATCGCACGTCCTTCCAGATGTCCACGGGACTGGCCGGCAGCGGTGCCCGGCCAAGGTTCGATGGTGGTCCCCCCGGAGCCATCAGGGAGGGCGAAATGCGGCCCTCCGGTGTTACATCCTTGCGGTACCTTCTCCGGTTGTGGGAGTCGGAAATTTGACGGTTGACCCGATGCTCCATTCCTACCGACGGGTAAGCCACCGCCATGCGTGACCTGTTGCCGTCGACGGTCGCGGTGGCCGTCGCCGGGCCGGACGACTGGACCGGCGAACTGCTCGCCGCCGAGCAGGCGTGCCTCAGCGACCAGGCCGTGCCGACCCGTCGGAGGGACTTCACCGCCGGCCGGGTCTGCGCCCGGCGGGCGTTGACCGGGCTTGGCCTGCCAGCGACAGCCGTGCCGGCCGCCGCCGACCGGGCGCCGGTCTGGCCGGCGGGGGTGGTCGGCACCATCACCCACACCACCGGCTACTGCGCCGCAGCAGCGGCGCACACCGCCGACATCCGGTCCGTCGGCATGGACGCCGAGCAACACCGCGAGATCAGCCCGGGAGTACGCCGACTCGTGCTGCTGCCCGAGGAGGAGGCCGACTGCGCCCGGCTGCCCGGGGACATCTTCTGGCCGATCGTGCTGTTCAGTGCCAAGGAGACCGTCTACAAGGTCTGGCATCCGGTCGTCGGGAGCTGGTTGGATTTCCACGACGCCCGGCTCGACATCGATCCGGACGCGGGCACGTTCACCGCCCGGATCGCGCCAGCCCGGGTCGACGAGGCCGCTGTCGACGACCCGCCGACAGCGATCACCGGTCGTTTCGTGGTCGCCGACGGGTTGGTCCGCACCGCCGCCGTACTCTCCCTGCGCTGATCTGCGCGGTCACCTCGTACGACGGGTGGGCCGGCGGGTCCACAGTGTCGCGCTGGCCAGGCCGGAGCGGCGTGCGCCGGCACCAATGGTGCGAAACCGGCCTGGCGCGGCGACCAGGCGGCCGGCCACGCACGGTAGCGTCGGCGGGGTTCCCGGAACCGCGAGTACCGAGGCGTCAAGGAGTACGGTGACCCACCCCCAGCCCACCGTCGGGCCGCACCACCGCCAGCAGTCGAACCCGGAGCCACCGAACCACCCCTTCCCGGCAACACCGCAGCCGCCGTTCTCGGGTGCCGCGTATCCGGCGGCCGGCGCTGGGCACCCGGGCACTGGTCGAGGATTCCCGGTGACCGGCCTGCCGGGCTATCCGCTCGTCGCACCGGCGACGGCACAGACGAACGCCTCCAAGAGAACCGCAGTTGTCATCGCGATCACCACGGCCGTGCTCACCCTGCTCTGCTGCGCGGGCGGCATCGTAGCGGCAGTCATCAGCACCAACGGGGACGACGACGCCAGGACCAACGCGATCGGTACCACCGGCTGGAGGTCGTGACGCAGGCGCGGGGCGGCAGCACGCGCTGAGGGCGGGCACCCGTACGGGTGCCCGCCCTCGGCGTCAGTTGCCCGTGGCGTCAGCAGCCCGTCCAGCGCACCGGGGTGAGTCGCTCCCCGTTGCGGAACCCGACGATGGTGCCCGTGTCGGAGATGGACCGGGCACCGATGCCCACCCCGTCGCTGGCTCCCGGCAGGACCCGGGAGGTGGTACCGCGCGCGACCCGGTCGCCGCCCACCACGACGCCCTTGACGTTGACGTCCTCAGACAACGGCAGCCGTTGGTCGAGCGTCGTGTACGAGCCGTCCCGGAGGTTCCACCGCACCTTGACCCAGCTGCCAGTCAGTTCGACGTGGCCGATCGCCCAGTGACCCGCCGCCGCGTCGACATCAGCCACCTGGGCGCCGGGGACCGTGAGTGCGTCGAACCGGCCGTTCGGCCGGCGAACCCAACTGGTCCAGTACCCGAACTCACCGGCGGTGACGACGATGGTCCCGTTGTCCGTGATCCCGGTCGGCCGGGCATTGGCCGGGGCGTCGAGAACCTCGACCGTGCCCGGCCGAGTGGCCGGCCAGCGCAGCGCGAAGTACTCGCCGGTGTCGATGTCCGTGCCGAGGCCGACGATGTCGCCGGCCCTGTTGATGGCGGTGACGGAGATGCCAGTGGAGGACGGCACCACCGGCAGCAGCTCGATCCTGCCGTCGCGGTACCGCCACGGCTGGCCGGGGCCGCTCTCGCCCCAGCCGTTACCGATCACGACGCCGTCGGCGTTGATGTCGGCGGGAACCGCCATGCTCGGCGCCTCGACCTCGGTGAGCCGATCCCCGTCCCAGAACAGCAGCAGGTACTGGTTGTCGGTGCCCTCGATCCGCAGGGCCGAGCCGGCGACGATGCGGCCCGTCGGGTCGATGACGTTCGCTTCGGCGCGGTAGGTGTCGGTCGGGTACGGCAGCGTGCTGATCGTGCAGGTGCGGAGGGCGGCGCCCCTGGGCGCGGCGGTCGCCGGCGCGGAGACAGCGACGCCGAGAGCGGTGACCAGCAGTCCGGCGGTGGTGACACCGGCCAGCGTTCGTCGTGCGGTGTGAGTCATCTTTTCTCCCCGTGTGAGCCCGGGTGATCCCGGGCGCCGATTACTACCTGTGCCACGGTCGACCGGGCCGCACGGTTGCGGCCTGTCGGGGAGATGACAGCAGCGGAATCGGGCGCGCCTACGGTGCCCACGGTTGAGCTGCGGCGACGACCGGCCCGCCGGTGCGTACCGATTCCTCGATGGCGAGGCTGATCAGGTGGTCCTGGCACGCGTCGGCGAGCGGGTACGGTGCCGGGCCCTCGTCGCGCGCCCAGGCACCGGTACGGACGACGAGGTCCGCCACCGCGATGTCGTCGTCGGACATTCCGCTGCCGACGAACGGATTGCGGTAGACGACGTCGCCGTCGAAGCTGATGTGCTTCAGATCCAGCCCTTCCAGGTTGAGGTCGAGCCCCGTCTGGCGGCGCACCAGGGACGACTCCACAGGTGTCTCCGGGTCGACGAGGCGGACGACCCGGTCGTCCACCAGCTCACCGAGGGACCCCCGGACCACAAGCCGGCGGGCGCGCAGCGGATTCCACCACTGGTTGTCGGTGAAGTCGTACAGGCCCATCCGCCCGCCGAAGTCGATTGTCGCGAGGGTGGTGGTGAGCTGCCGAGGCGTGCTGTCGCCCCGCCAGCCGGTCGGCGACAGCGGGTCGGCCAGCGGTGCGACGAAGGCGCGCGCGCTGACCTCGGCGGCGTCGAAGCCGACGCCGAGCAGGCCACGGATCAGGGAGACGGCGTGGTAGAGGTGCGTCGAGGAGAGCTGGACCGAGGTCGGCTCGCCGAGCACCCCGGCGCGGACCACCCCCAGCCGAGCCGCGTGCCCGGGCATCAGCAGGTACTGCTCGGCGACCTGCACCAGGCCGCTGCCACCGACGTCGGCCCACAGCGACCGCAACCTCGCCAGGTCGGGGGCGGGCGGCGTTTCGGCGAGCACCGGTACGCCGGCCGCGACCAACTCGCGGGTCACGTCGGGCGTCACGGGCCAGGGCACCGACACGATGACGAAGTCCGGTCGCTCGTGGGCGAGCAGGTCGCTCGTCGTACGGAACGTCGGGACGCCCCATTCGGCCGCCACCACGGCACCGCGCGATTCGGTACGCGTGACCACCCCGGTCACCCGGAGCCGCTCCGGTAGGAGCCGCGCCAGTCGGAGGAAGAACTCACCCCGCCAACCACTGCCGACGATGCCGAACCGGGTCTGGGCCGCCGCTGTCATGTGGGCTCCTCATGTCGAGAGACCCGGATGCTAACCGTCCCGTCCTCGACCGGCCCGCCGGCTTCGGTTCGTACGGGCGGCTCGTGCGGCACGCTCCCCTTTGTACGATCTGTCGCCCGGGCCGATCACCGTCGTCGATCCGTGCGGTAATTGGCTGACAGCAACCATCGGGCACCCGCCCGCGCGGCTGTCTGGCCTCAGAGAGGAACGGGGATGCAGGGATCCTGGCGTAAGGCGGCACTCGCGGCCGCCCTGTCGATCGTAGGTGTGTCGGGTGGGTTGGCCCTGGCGGCGCCCGCACAGGCGCAGACCGTGGAGTCCGGTTCGGTCTCCTTCAGCGGCGACCCCGGCGACTACATCACCGGTGGCGACTCCTACGCGTACTCCACCGACGACGGCGACGAACTCACGACGAACGGCGCGGTCGACAACAGCCGCGTGTCGGTGAGCATCAACGGTTACAACGGCGACTGGTGGTCGCTCACCTTCGACGCGCCCGGCACCGCGGCGCTGGCCCCGGGCACCTACAAGGCGGCGACCCGATACCCGTTCAACGGGGCCGGTCCCGGCCTCGACCTGTCCGGCAACGGGCGGGGCTGCAACGAACTGACCGGCACCTTCACGGTCATCAACGCGGTGTTCGGCCCCAACGGCTACGTGCAGACCTTCGACGCCACGTTCGAGCAGCACTGCGAGGGCGGAACGGCGGCTGCTCGCGGCGAGGTGCACATCGCCAACCCGGCGCCGCCCGAGCGGCTGGCGCTCGACCTTGCCGTGGCGACCGACGGCATCGCCAACCGGGTGAACGGCAACGCGGTCCTGCACGGCACGGTGACCTGCAACCAGCCCACCTCGGTGTCGCTGGAAGGCACGGTCACCCAGGTCGTCCGGAAGGTGCTGGTCCGCGGCAACTTCTCCAGCCAGGTGACCTGCACCCCGGGCAGCCCGACCCAGTGGACGGCCGCGGCAGTCCCGACCGGCACCACCCCGTTCGCCAAGGGTCTGGCCGAGGCCATCACCCGGGCCAGCGGCTACGACACCGAGTACGACGAGTACGTGAACGTGAGCGACACCTCGGTCGTGAAGCTCACCCGGTCCTGACCCGTCGACGCCTGGCGGCCGGGCACGGCCTGGCCGCCAGGCGCTACGGTTTGCCGGGTGTCCGCGACGGAAGCACGACGAAAGATGTCACGAATGGCTGCCAACCCCGCGCGCACCGCGCCTCGCCCGGCGGTCACAACGGCACACCGGTCCCCGTCCTCACTGGACTACTACCTGGTCCTGCCCCGACCCGACGACCCTGACCCGACCACAGCGGTCGGAGGGCTCGTCGTCGAGGAGTTCACCCGCCAGCACGACCACGTCAGCACCGGCCTGGACAGCGCGGGCTGGACGCCCGCCGCCGGCTGGTGGAGTTCCGCCTCGCTCAGTCGGGGCATCCGCACCGACCCGGACACGCTGACGCGGGTGGTTCCCACCTCTCGCGCCGAGGCCGAGAGCCACTACCGCGCACTCGGTGGCGGGCACCTGCCCGACGACACGGTGCTGCGCACGTACTTCCTCGACCACCAGCCGATCGCGACCGCCGCGCCGCTGCGGCTCGGCCCCGCCCAGCCGCCGGCCGGCTGCCACGAACGGCGCGTCTACCGCATCCTGTTCGCCAAGGATCTGAGTGCGGCCCAGGTGACGAGCCTCCGGGCGAGCTGGGGTACGCCGGTCGACGGCACGAGCGCGTCGGCCGCGAGCGGCCACCTGGCGAAGGGCGGCGACCAGTTCGGTTGGGAGCTACGACAGGTCGGCCACCTACGCGCCTGGGCTCTCGACGTGACAGTCCTGATGGGCGCCGCCGCCGACGACGCGGTGGGTCCGACCCTGTCCGACCTGACGGCAGTCCTCCGACAGCACGGTCTGATACCCGTGACGACCGAGCGGTTCTGCTAGCCGCCCGCGTCGTACCGTCAGAGCTGCGGGCACGACAAAAGGGCTGCCCGCTGTAGGTAATGTGCGGGAAGTGACAAGAAGCGAGCGAATCGCGGACCAGCTGGACCGGCACTGGCACAGGAACCTACGGCCGCGGTTGCACGGTCTTGCCGATGAGGAGTACTTCTGGGAGCCGGTGCCCGGCTGCTGGAGCATCCGCCCACGGGGCACGTCGGCGGCACCGATGTCGGCAGGTTCGGGGGAATGGACGCTGGACTCCGCCTCCCAGGATCCGGTGCCGGCGCCGGTGACCACGATTGCCTGGCGGCTGGCGCACATCATCGTCTCCTGCCTTGGCTATCGGGTCGGATGGCACTTCGGCGGCCAGGACGTCGACTCCCAGACGTTCGCCTACGCGGGGACCGCTGACGAGGCGCTGAAACAGCTCGACGAGATGTATGGGTTGTGGAACGCGGGGGTCCGCGAGCTCTCGGACGCCGACCTGGACAGTCCGCCCACTGTGGGTCCCGAGCGGTTTCCCATGGAGGGCATTGTCCTGCACGTCAACAGGGAGCTGATCCATCACGGCGCCGAGATCGCCCTGCTGCGCGACCTCTACCGCTGGCAGGACGGAGCCGTACCGCGCCGGACATGACTGGATTCGCCTACGTGGAAGGCGAGTTGAGGCCCCCTCTACTCGCCTTCCCCGGCCCCGCGAACCTCCGCAGGCAGCACTAGTAGCTGGAGACTGGGATGGCGAAGTGGAACGCGTTCGGATCCGGAACGTGCGGCCCGCCGTAGGCGAAACACACTCCACGCTGGGGCGCCCAGCCGTTGAAGAAGAGCTGGAAGCAGTTGATGCAGAACTCCCAGTTCGCCTGGGTACCCGGCGGCTCGCCGATGTCGTGCGGCAGTACGTAGTTGAACGGGATGCTGGAACCCGGCCGGTGTTGAATGTTCTCGACGTTGTTGCCGATGCATCGACCGTAGTTCGGGAAGAAGCCACTGAAGAACAGCCCGAAACAGTTGCGGCACCACCGCCAGTCGGGCTGGTCGTTGGGCGTCCAGCCGCCCCCGAACGGGATTTTGAAGATCCAGCCGATCTGACGGTGCGTACTTCCCGTTGCCGGACAGCGCCCGCTGGGAGCAAAGCCCCAGTAGAACATCACGAAGCAGTCGCCGCAGAACCGGTACGGGGCGTGTGTGGTGTTCGTCCAGGCGGAAGCCGGGGATCCGGTGCCCATGGTGGCGAGGACGGTGGCTGCCACGCCCAGACCAGCGGTCTTGGTGAGCACCGCTCGGCGGGTCCATCGCGGGACTTGATCGGATTTACTCATGACGTGAGTACTCCCTTGGTGACCAAAGGACCTGGCAACGAATAGGCGAGCGGCCCGACCGCGCGGCGGGTCTGGCTGCGCACGCAATCACGTCATCAGGATGGGCCGCCTCGCCCGTCGCGCGATAGGGCTCCGTGCCACCGGGGTGCGACGAATCGTTGATCCGACAATGCCGGGCCGAAATGCGCTTGGCGGGCCGCTTGCGCCGCCAACCACGTCGACAGCGGCTCCTGACTCAGTCCGGCGGACGAGTGACCGACAAACAGCGAAGGGCGAGCCCTCGATCATCCGAGAACCCGCCCTGGCCTGCTGTTTCTTGGTGGAGCTGAGGGGATTTGAACCCCTGACCCCCTCGATGCGAACGAGGTGCGCTACCAGTCTGCGCCACAGCCCCCCACCGGCGAACCGGCTTCGGTCCCACCCGGCTTACACCGGGCGGGCCGGCAGCAAGGCTAACAGGTCGCCGGCCTCCACCGCGAATCCGCCCCCGGTGCGGCGCTCGACCCAACCCCGAGATCCACTCGGGCTCCGGGAAACCGGGGCATTCGGGACGCCGCGACACCCCGCTTTCCAGGAAACCGAGTCGATCAAGCCGTCGGCGAGGCCAGGCCCGACCCGGCGAGGCCAGGCCCGACCCGGCGAGGCCCGGCGAGGCCAGGCCCGGCGAGCGCCAGGCGCGACGCGACCCCGCCCGGCGAGGCCAGGCCCGGCGAGGCCCGGCCCGGCGAGCGCCAGGCCGGCACGAGGGACGTCCGCTGGTGGTCAGGCGCCTCGGCCGGCCTCGTAGGGACGCCCGCGCAACCCACCGGACCGGCGGTACGAGACCGACCCGCCGTTGACCGCCGCCGGCAGGTCACCCGGTCGGTCCAGGCCCATCGCGGCTCGGCGTACCCCCTCGCGCTGGGCGGCCAGGCGGCGCTGCGCTTCCCGGCGGGCCGCCGCACGGCGGGCCTGTTCCCGGCGCACCTCGGCCTGCCGGGCGGCCAGCCAGGCGGCCTCCCTGGCCCGGGCGCGGCGGCGGCGACGCCCGGCGAGGGCGCGACCGCGCAGGTGGACGACGTACACGGCCAGGAGCAGGAAGGTGACCGCGAAGCCGATCCAGAAGCCGGGGCTGGCGAACAGCACGCCGATCAGCTCGACGACGTTGAGCAGCAGCAGGGCGGCGAGCACCCGGCGACGCCGGTACACGGCCGGGGTGTGCTGACGGCGCGGCGGCGGACGACGGCGGGACCGTTTCGGTGCGGGTGGCACGGCGCGCAGGCGGCCGGAGCGGCGGCCCCCCGGAGGCGCGGAGACCGGTGCGGTCAGCGCCCCGGTGGTCGCATCCTCGGTGAGCGTGACGACAAGTGAGCGCGGCGGGTGGACCGGACGCCGCCCCGGGACAGTACGGCGCCGCCGGCGGCGCTGGAGCACCCGCGCCGTCGACTGCGCCCGCTCCGCCACCAACCGCTCGGTGGCGTCGTACCGGCGAACCAACGCCGGGGCCAGGGCGAGCAGGCCGGCGGCGGCGAGGACGGCGAGGAGCACCGAGGTCGGCACCCTCACCCCTCCCGTCACCGAATTCGGAGCAACCGCCACCCAACCGCAGGATCTTCCACCGATCGCGCCTGGGTGCGTGGATCGTCCGGCCGGAGAGCGCTCGCCGCAACTTGCAGTTACTTGAGGTTACGGCGCACCGACCAGGAAGCCGTCGCGCCGCGCCGATCCCGTCCGTGGGACAGCCGGTCAGCGGGCGGAGGCGCGCACCCGATGCCAGCGGGCCAGCAGGCCGCCCTCGGCAGCGATCTCCTCACTCGTCATGGCGTATCCGATGTGGTCGCGCCACGCGCCGTCGATGTGCATGTAGCGCACGTGGTACGACTCCTCGCGGAAGCCCAACTTCTCCACCACCCGCCGCGACGGCCGATTCTCCGGACGGATGTTGACCTCGACCCGGTGCAGCCCGCCGGGGCCGAACGCGTGGTCCACGGCGAGGGCGAGCGCCGTCGGGATCACGCCCTGGCCGGCGACCCGGGCGTCCACCCAGTAACCGACATAGCCGGAGCAGAGCGCCCGTCGCACGATGCTGCCCACGTTGATGTGCCCGACCAGCCGGTCGCGGTCGCCCTCGCGCAGGCAGACCGCGAACGGCATGCCGTCACCCTCACGGGCCGAGCGCCGCTGGTCACGGAGCACCCAGCGGAATGCGGCAGGTGAGTTCAGCTCGTCCCAACCGCCGGGCAGCGACGATTCCCAGGGCGCCAACCAGGCCCTGTTGGCCCGCCGGATCTCCGACCACGGCACCGCGTCGGAGCGTCGGTAGGGTCGCAGCAACACCGGGCCGTCCGCCAACTCCACCGGCCAGCCCGGTGCCCGCGGGGGTCCGAAGAGACTCACCCGTACAGTCTCCCGCGCGGGACCGTGACGTGCGCAAGTGGAACCACAACGTTGACCCGACGATCGGACGGGGTCCGGGCAGCCAATCGGCGGCTCGGCCGGAGAACCGTCACCGGCGGCGGTCCAGCAGCAGGACGTCCACGGTGGAACCCGCCGCGGCGGTGGTGACCCGCTCACCGAGCACCAGCAGCCCGTTCGCCTCGGCCAGCCCGGAGAGGGTGAACGGCCCACCCCTGAGTGGCTGCACCGTGTACCCGCCCCCGCGCCGCTCGGCGACGTGCGCCGGCCGAAACTCGCGCAACCCCGCCGGGGACGACACGGTCTCCAGCAGGTGCGCCCGCACGCTGGGGCGGAACACCGGCTCGGCGCCGGCGAGCAGTTGGATGGCGGGACGGGCCAGCACCTCGAACCCGATGAGCGCGGCGCCCGGGTCGCCGGGCAGGCAGACCACCGGCACCTCCTCGGCGCCGACGGTGCCGAACCCCAGCGCGGTGCCGGGATAGAGCGCCACGTCGGTGAAGGTGACGGGCCCGGCCCGGCCGCCCTCGCGGCGGGACAGGATCCGGCGCACCATGTCCCCGGGGCCGGTGCCGGTCCCCCCGGTGGTGATGATCAGGTCGGCGCGCAGGGTCTGGTCCTCCAGCAGCCCGCGCAGCCCCTCCGGGTCGTCGTCGCAGATCCCCACCCGGTACGCGAGTGCGCCCACCTCGGCCGCGGCGGCGGTCAGCGCGTGCGAGTTCGCGTCCACCACCTGCCCCGGCTGGCTACCCCGACCCACGTCGACAAGTTCGTCGCCGGTGGCCACGATGACGACCCGTGGGCTGGGCCGGACCACCACGTGCCCGATTCCGGTGGCGGCGAACACCGCGACCAGGGCCGGGGAGACGTACGTGCCGGCGCGGGCGAGCAGGGTGCCGGCGGGCAGCTCCGTACCGGCGCGGCGGACCCCGTACCCCCGTTTGGGGGTGCGGAAGATCTCCACCGCGGCCATGCCCTGGTCGGTCCACTCCACCGGGACCACCACGTCTGCGGCGACCGGCAGCGGCGCCCCGGCGGCCACCGAGAAGCAGGAGCCCGGGGTGAGTCGCACGGGCCGCCAGCTCGCCGCCCCCAGATCGCCGACGACGTTGAGCCGGATGGTCCGCCCGCCGGGCGTGCCGGAGGGGGCCGGGACGTAGCTCGGGCCCCGGCCCCCTCCGGAAATGTCCTCCCAGCGGGCCGCATACCCGTCCACGGCCGCCTGGTCGAAGGCCGGGAAGGCGTGCGGCGCGACGACGTCCTCGGCGAGGACGTTGCCGTGCGCCTGGGTGAGGTCGAGGTCGAGTGGCGGCAGCGCGCGCAACCTGCGCAGCACGCTGCCCAGGTAGTCGGCGAGCGGCGTCAACTCGTTCGCGGCCGCCTCGGCGTCGGCCGTCGCGGTCATGTACCAGATCCGCCTGCCGCGTCGGCCTTGACGAAGTCGGCCAGCCAGGACCGGAACTCGGCGCCCAGGTCCTCGCGCTCGGCGGCGATCTGCACCACCGTCTGGAGGTAGCCCAGCGGCATGCCGGTGTCGTAACGGGTGCCCCGGTAGACGATGGCGTGCACCGGAGTGCCCTCCGTGCGCAGCAGCTCCATCGCGTCGGTCAACTGGATCTCGCCGCCACTGCCCGGCTTGGTCCGCCGGATCGCGTCGAAGATCTTGCCCGGCAGCACGTACCGGCCGAGCACCGCGAGGTTGCTCGGGGCGTCCTCGGGCTGCGGCTTCTCCACCATCCCGGTCACCTTGACGACCTCACCGATGTCGGTCAGCTCCGCCTCGGCGGGCTCGACGGAGGCGATGCCGTACCGCTTGGTCTCGGCCGGGTCGACCTCGAAGAAGGCGAGCACCACACCGCCGGTGCGGGCCTGCAACTCGAGCATCGCCGGCAGCAGCGGCTCGGACGGCTTGACGAACTCGTCGCCGAGCAGCACCGCGAAGGGCTGGTCGCCGACGTGCGACTCGGCGTACCCGACGGCGTGACCGAGCCCGAGCTGCTCGGGCTGCCGCACTGTGTAGATCTCGGCCAGCTCACTGGGCCGACGCACCGCGGCCAGCCGCTCGACGTCACCCTTCTCCTCCAGCCTGGTCTCCAGGTCCGGACGACGATCGAAGTGGTCCACCATCGATGTCTTACCCCGACCGGTGATCAGCAACACGTCACCGATGCCGGCCTGGGTGGCTTCCTCGACGATGTACTGCAACACCGGCCGGTCCACCACCGGCAGCAACTCCTTGGGCACCGCCTTGGTGGCCGGCAGGAACCGGGTGGCCAGTCCGGCGGCCGGGATGACGGCCTTGACCGCCAGGGGACGGCCGGTTGCGGCGGCCGCCGATGAGGGGTTCGCTGAGTGCTCCGACATGCCGCGAGACTATCGGCCACGGCTCTGCCGCGGCGGGTGTGGCCCAGAAGACGCGCCGCCACCCGCCCCCGGCCGCGCGGCGTCCGGGCCGGCCCGAGCCGCATCCGCGTCGATGTCCGCCGGGTCGTCGGCCGGGTCGGGCCACGCGTGCGCCGGTGACCCTTCCGGTACGCCCACCGCCGGCTCCGACCGGGCGGGACCGCCCGGCTCCCGGTTGACAGGCACCGGTTGGCCGGCGCGCGGCAGCCCGTCGGGTGGGCTGACGGCACCGGCGAGCACCGGTATCTCCCGCGTGTCCACGTCCGGGCGTACCTCGGCGACCCGGTAGGTGTCGCGGCCGGCCGCCTTGGCCGCGTAGAGCGCGTCGTCGGCGGCTTCCAGCACCTCCCGCCCGGTGCTGCCGTTGTCCGGGTAGACGGCGATACCCACCGACACCGTCACCATCACCGGCCCGGCGTACGCCTCGACGGCGATCGGCGTCTCGCGGACCGCCGCGCCGAGCCGCTCGGCGACGATCGCCGCGCCCCGCGCGTCGGTCTCCGGCAGCAGCAGCACGAACTCCTCACCGCCCTGCCGGAAGGCCAGGTCGACCTCGCGGATCTCGCCGCGCACCCGCCTGGCGAACTCGGCAAGCACGGTGTCCCCCGCGGCGTGCCCGTACGTGTCGTTGACGTCCTTGAACCGGTCGAGGTCCAGGGCGAGGACGCTGAGCATCCGCCCGAAGCGGCTGGCCCGTTCCACCTCACGGCGGATCGACTCGCGCAGGTAGCGGTAGTTCCACAGCCCGGTGAGCGGGTCGGTGAGGGAGAGCCGTTGGGCCTCCTCGTGCACCCGGACGTTGTCGACGGCCACCGCCGCGTGTCCGGCGAAGGTGCGCAGGGTGGCAAGGTCGTCGTCGTCGAACTCGTCGGCGCCCAGGCGGTCGTAGAGGGCCAGCACGCCGAGCGCCGCCGCCACGCCGGCCTCGTCGGCCGGGCCGGAGGATCCGCTGAGCGTGGCCGCGGCCGAGCCGGGGGTGGCGAACGGGACGGCGACGTACGTGCGGCAGCGTGGCTCGATCGACGGGGCGTCGGTCGGTTCCGCCCTCCCCCGTTGTGGTTCCCCGGTGGCGGCGACGGCGCCGACCACGCCGACCCCGACCGGCACCCGGAGCGTCGGCGACCCGTCCCCGCTCACCTCGGGCCAGCGCCCGTCCAACCCCTCGGTGCACTGTGCGACGAGCATCCCGCCGGTCTCGACAAGCAGCACGGCGCCGGCCCGCGCGCCGGTGGCGCCGATGGCGCTGTGCAGGATGACCCGCAGGATGCGTTGCAGGTCGTGCGTGCTGGCCAGGGTGTCCCCGAGCACCGCGAGGTGACCACGGAGCTGGTCGCGGTTGCTGGTCAGCGCCGCGACGTAGGCCCCGGTCTCCCGGGTCATCCGGTTGAACGCGGCGGCCAGCGTGCCCAGCTCGTCACGGCTGCGGACCGGCACCCGGGCGGTCAGGTCGCCGTGGGCCACCCGGTCGACCGCGCCGGCCAACTCGATGAGCGGTCGGGTGGTCATCCGGGCCAGCCGCCAGGCGGTCAGCACGGCGAGCAACGCGGCCACCACGACCACCCCGATCAGCGTGGCGTGCAGCCCCGCTGGGCGCTCGCTGGGCACGGAGACCACAAGTGGCAGCGGCTGCGTGTCGGACGGCCCGATCCTGCGCACGTACCGGCCCTGGCTGGTCTCGGTCACCCGCTCACCGTCGACGGCGCTGGCGGCGGCCAGCACCGCGTCGCGTACCTCGCGGGTTTCGGTCGTGTGGGTGACCCGGGCGGCGCTGGCCCCGCTGTCGAGCAGGGTGACCGCCACCCCGGTCACCGCGGCCAGCCGGGCCACGAAGTCCGGGTCGACACGTTGCGCGGCGGTCACCGTGCCCAGCAGTGCACCAGCGCGGTCGCGGAGGTCGACGTGGGCGGCCAGCGCGCGGACCGGACTTGTCGCATCAGTGGTCGGGCCGGAGCAGTCCCGCCACGGGGTCGACGGCGCCCCGGGCGAGACGTAGGTGACCTCGCCCTTCACGTCGGTGATCAGCACCGCGGCGACGAGGCCCCGGCCGATCAACTGGGCGGCGGCGACGGCCGGGTCGGCGGTGAGGGCCACCACGTCGGCGGTGGCGCGGAGCTGCTGGCAGAGCGCGTCGACCGAGGTACGCACGGTGGACGCGGCCACCGCCAGGCGCTCGGTGGAGCGGCTGCGATCGACGGCGCTGACGGTGGATGCGACGAAGAGCGCCCCGAGCAGGACCGGCCCGAGCACCACCACGAGGAAGGCTGCTGTCAACCGCCCGCGTAGCGTCACTCGGTCCCCCCGGAAGTTCCGCCTCCGTTGCTTGCGATGCTGACACAGTGCAACCGTGAGAGAGGCGTTGCGTCAGGAGTGTTGCGTGGCGGAATTTTCTGATGAAGCGGAAGTGACCCGGTTGGCGAAGCGGGACGCACGCGTCGAGCTGCTCGCCCGCCGCCGGTCGCTGACCGGCCCCACCCGGGCCGTCGCCGCCGGGCGCGTGCAGGCCGAGCTGGTCACACTGGTACGCCGGCTGCGCCCGCGCCTGATCACGGCGTACGTGCCGGTCGGCTCCGAACCGGGCGGCGCGGACCTGCCGGAGGTGCTGCGAGCGGCACTTCCGGCCGACGCCGAGTTGCTGCTGCCGGTGCTCCTCGCCGATCTGGATCTGGACTGGGCGGCCTATACCGGGCCCGGAGCCTTGATCGCCGCGGGTCGGGGTATCCGGGAGCCGGCCGGCGCCCGTCTCGGGGTGGACGCCGTGGCCGAGGCGGACCTGGTGCTCGTACCGGCTCTCGCGGTCGACCGCGTCGGTCGGCGACTCGGACGCGGCGGCGGCTCGTACGACAGGGCACTCGCCCGGGTGCCCGGGGCGACGCTGACGGTGGTGCCGCTGCACGATGGCGAGCTGGTCGAGGCGCTACCGGCGGAACCGCACGACCGTCGTGTCCGCGCGGTCGTCACCCCGGCCGACGGGGTGCGTACGCTTGACGCCGGCCCGGGTGCGCCGCACGGTGTCGCGCCCCACACGTCCGCTGGACGAACCCGGGGCGAATGACGCACCATTGGCACTCGAATACGTCGAGTGCCAACTGGCTGAGCCCAGATCCGGAGGAGAACGTGCCCACGTACCAGTACGCCTGCACCACGTGCGGTCACCAGCTCGAGGCGGTGCAGTCCTTCTCTGACGAGCCGCTGACCGAGTGCCCGGCGTGTCAGGGGCGGCTGCGCAAGGTCTTCAACTCGGTCGGCATCGTCTTCAAGGGTTCGGGCTTTTACCGCACCGACTCGCGGGCGTCCGGCTCTGAAGCGACGGCCGGCGGCACGACCAGCAAGCCCGGCAAGTCCGAGTCGTCGTCCTCGGGTGGCGACTCCGGATCGTCGGGTTCGTCCTCGTCCTCGGGGTCCTCGTCGAGCTCGTCCTCGTCGGGTTCGTCCTCGTCGTCGGGTTCGTCGTCGTCCGGGTCGTCCTCGTCCTCGTCCGGCGGGTCGAGCGGCGGCAAGGCCCCGGCGGCCAGCTCCGCGTCCTGATCCGCCAGCGCCGACGCGCTCGGCGACCCAACCTTGATCCACTCGGGTTCACGGAAATCGGCCCGTCCATGCGGACCGGATACCCCGGCTTCCGTGACCCCGGGTCGATCAGCGGGCTGCGGGGCTCGGCACATCCGTCCGCCTAGCAGACCGAGCCGGCAGGCGGGCGTTGTCCACAGGCCGTCCGGTTGTCCACAGGCACCGACGAACGGCCGGCTGACCAGGGCTTGAGTTGCCTAGTCTGCCGCCCACGGGGTTGTCACTGCGACATCCCCGGGCGGGAGGCGACAGAGGCGATGGGCGATCCAGACTCCGCGCGGGCGTTACGTCCGCTGCGCCGACCCACCCTGCCCGGCGGGCCCACCCTGCTCCGGGCCGGTCTGGTCGCCGCCCTCCTCGGCCTGGCCGCCGCCGTCCTGCACACCCCGACCGGCTGCCCGCCGCCCACCGCGCCCTCCCCGGGGCCGGCGGGAGCGACTGCCACGTCCGGACAGGCCGCCGACGGCACTCCCATCACCCACGGCACCGGGACCGGCACGGTGAGCCCGTTGCCGGTGCCGAGCGGCGCGGTCGGGGTGCCGGTCCGGCTGGCCGAGCCGGCCGCCCCGGCGGTGGTCCGCCCAGGAGCCCGGGTCGACCTGCTCGCGGCGGCACCGGGCGGGGCGGGCGCGGAACGGGCGTTACTCGCTCCCGCGGCGCTGGTGCTCGGCGTGCTGGGCGCCGCCACGCCCGACGGGTCCTCGGCGCTCTACCTGGCGCTCCGCCCGGACCAGGCGCAACGCACCGTCGGCCTCCCGGAGGGCACCCGCTTCGCCGTTGTCGTCCGCGACTGAACCGCCACGGGAGCTGGCGCTCGGCGTCACTCCCAGTGCGGAGGACGTTCGGCGAGCAGCCAGTCGTCGTTGCCGCTGGCCCGCTCGCCCCAGCCCTGGTCGGTGTCGTCGGAGGTCTGCTCGGGCAACACCACGAAGTCTTCGCTCAGGTCGACGGTGCGGTCGTCGTCGGGCGCGGCCTGGGTGCCGGGGTCCATGGTGCTCACGAGCGGCAAGACTAGCGCAGCGGACGGGCCGCGGACGGGCAGCGGACCGCTCGCCGGCGGGCCGCGGACGGGCAGTCGACGGTGGCGCGTCGTGCAGAAGCGGACGGGCCGCCGGCCGCGTTGGTAGCGTCGGACGGCGTGACGACCCCCAGCGGTGGCAGCACCCCCGACGACTACTGGCGACGGCCCGGCGCCGGTGCCGAATCGGTGGCGGGCCAGCCTCCCGCCACGTCCACGAACAACCCGGCGAGCGGCTATGCCGGCCCGCCGCCGAGCGTGCCGCCGCCGACCGGGTGGCGTCCCCCCGTGCATCTGCAGCCGGCACCCCCACGACGGCTGCCGCCGCAGGACATGGCCGAGCTGGACGTGGCTGAGCAGCGCTCGCAGCGGGTCACCTACGGCTTCGGTGTGGCGGCCGGCGTGGTGCTGGTGGTCGTGGTCTGCCTGCTCTGTTCACGAATCATCTTCTGAACGACGAGCCGAGCGGGTCAGAGGGTGGTGCCCCACACGGCCTCGGCGCCGCTGTGGCCGGTCAGGTAGACGTAGACCAGGGCAGCGATGGACAGCGCCACGACCGCCACCGCCAGCACCGGGGTGACGAGCGCCGGCAGTCGCGGCACCCGGGGATGCCCACTGGTCGCCACCAGCAGCAGGATGGCCGCGATCCCGAGCGGCACCACGATGCGGAACAGGATGTCGCCGTAGCGGGAGTGCTCGAAGATCTGGTCGAGGATCGGCCCCTGGAAGCCCCGGGCGACGAGCGCGTCGGTGAACACCTCACCCGACTTGACGGCCACGAACGCGGTCACCGGCGCGACCACGGCCAGGAGGCCCAGGGCCCAGTCCAGCCGGTGCCGCCACCGCGGCAGCCCCACGTACGCGATGGCCAGCGCCGCCAGCAACGGCACGAACACGACGACCGCGTGGACCACCAGGACGTGTCCCGGTAGACCCAGGATCTCCTCGAACATCGAACCCTCCAGGTGGATCACGCGGTCAGGGGAGGGCCAGCGTACGGTCCACCGGCCGTCCCGAGGCTCTCGACCGGTCACACGCGCGCCACGTCGATCGGGTTCACCGTCGCGGGCCGCAGACGCGATCTTCCCGGTCTGTGTCGGTGACCACCCGGGCCGGGCGACGGTTGTCGACGCTTGTCGGGCGTGCTGTCATTGGCGCATGTCCACCGCCGAGGAGTTGCTGCGATCGAAGGGCCTGCGTGTCACGCGGCCCCGCCTCGCGGTGCTCGACGTGCTTGCCGGCGGCGGCCACCTGGAGGTCGACGAGATCAGCCGGCGCGTCCGGGAACGCCTCGACTCGGTCTCCACCCAGGCGGTGTACGACGTGCTGGGTGCGCTGTCCCGGGCCGGGTTGTCCCGCCGGATCGAGCCGGCCGGCGGTCCCGCCCGCTACGAGGCACGTGTCGGCGACAACCACCATCACGTGGTCTGCCGGGGCTGCGGCGAGATCGCCGACATCGACTGCGCGGTGGGCAGCGCCCCGTGTCTGGAGCCGAACGTGGCGCACGGGTTCGAGGTGGACGAGGCGGAAGTGACGTTCTGGGGTCTCTGCCCGGGCTGCCGAGCACGCCGCTCCGCCGACGTGTGACCCGGCGGCACCGCCGGGACGTGCCCGACGGGGTCGGCCCGAGCGTGGCACTCTTGGGCGGTGGACTCCGATGACCTCGGCCTCTTCGGTCCGGGTTCGGTCACGTGGAAGGTGCACGAGGAGCCGATCCTGATCGTCGCCGGCCTGCGCTCGCTCTACCTCCAGGCGTTGCACCCTCTGGCGATGGCCGGGGTCGCGCAGAACAGCAACTACCGCACCGACGCCTGGGGCCGTCTGGTCCGCACCGCCACCTACGTCGCGACAACCGTCTACGGGACCACCGCCGAGGCGGAGGCGGCCGGAGCCCGGCTCCGCCGGCTGCACGACCGGCTGCGGGCCACCGACCCGCGTACCGGCGAGGAGTTCCGGATCGACGAGCCGGACCTGTTGCGCTGGGTGCATGTCACGGAGGTCGAGACGTTCCTCAGCACGGCCCGGCGGGCCGGACTGCCGCTCACCGACGACGAGGTGGACGGCTACTACACCGAGCAGCGCCGCTCGGCCGCCCTGGTCGGCCTGGACCCGGGCACCGTGCCGGGCTCGGCGGCCGAGGTCACTGACTACTACCGCGCCGTACGGCCGCAGTTGCGGATGACCAGGGAGGCCGCCGAGACGGCGCTCTTCCTCACCGCCCCGCCGCTGCCGTGGAAGCTCAGCCTGCCGGCCCGGTTGGGGCTCACCCTCGGTCCGCCACGCTGGGCGTACCTGGGGCTCGCCGGCACCGCCTTCGCACTGCTGCCGGCCTGGGCACACCGGATGTACGGCGGGCTCGGTCTGCCCACCACAGCGGTGTCGGCGGACCTGAGCGTGCGCGCGCTGCGGCTCGCGTTCGCCGCCGTGCCCCGTCGCTATCTGGAGGGGCCGTTGATCCAGGCCGCCAAGGAGCGGGCCGCCCGTCACGCGGCGACCCCGCTGGTCGGCTGACCCGGGCCGCCGCCGGAGGTCAGCCGTCGGTGTGCCGGTCCATGGCCGCCCACGGCTCCTTGCCCGGCACCTGCGCTCCGGTCGGGCAGTGCCGCCGGAAGTCACACCAACCGCAGCGCGGGCCGGGTGCCACCGGGAACGCCTCGTCCGCGTCGGCACCGTCCGTGACCGCCCGTTCGGCGGCCATGATGTCGCGGGCCGTCTCCTCCGCGCGGGTCAACTGCCGGGCCAGCGATTCGACAGTGTGGTCGTGGCCGGCGACCGTGCCGGTCGGCAGGTGGTGCAGCTCCACCCGACGGCATGGCCGGCGGAACACCCGCTCGGCCGCGTACGCGTAGAGCGCCAACGCCTGCGAGCCTCGGGCGTCGTCGGTGTCCAGCCCGGTGCGACCGGTCTTGTAGTCGACGATGACCAACTCGGGCCCGTCCGGCCCGGGACGCGAGTCGATCCGGTCGGCTCGGCCGTTGAACGCCAGCACGGCGGTCTTGACCGCCACCACCCGCTCCACGCCGAGTGGGTCGGAGTCGGCCTCCAGCGTCTCGACGTACGCCTCCAACCAGCCCAACGCCCGCCGGTAGGCGGCCCGCTCCTGCTCGTCGTCGCGGTAACCCTCGCGCACCCAGGTGCCCTTGAGCAGGGTGGCCAGGGCTTCGGGGCGGCGCCGGTCGGCGGGCAGCGCGTACCAGTTCTTCAGGGCGGTGTGCACGCTGGCACCGAGCGAGTTGTGTGCCCACGGCGGACCCTTGGGCGGGGCGGGCCGGTCGACGTAGGAGTAGCGGTAGCGGCGAGGGCAGTCCGCGTACGCGCCGAGCTTGCTCGGTGTGCAGACGAACAGGCGTTCCGGCATGCCCTCGAAGCCAAGCTGCTCGGCATCGCCGGCGCGCTGTCGGGGAGCCCGGCCACCGGCCGCCGGCCGTCCCGCTGAGGAGGATCGTCGCACCCCTGCGATCCTGCCACCCACCCCCGACACCGCGCGTACGCCGGTCAGGTCATGTTCACGTACTGCGTGACGAAGGCGAACACCGCGTCGGCGATGAGCTGGACGGCGATCGCGGCCAGCAGCAGGCCGGCGATCCTGGTCAGCACCTCGATCCCGCCCGGCCGGAGGATCTTCACGATGCCGCCGGAGAAGCGCAGGACGATCCACACCGCGAGCATCACGGCGAGGATGGCCACGGCGATGGCGGTGAAGTCGGCCCACCCGTCGGCCTGCTGGACGAAGAGCATGGTCGCCACGATGGCGCCCGGCCCGGCCAGCAGCGGGGTGCCCAGTGGCACCAGGGCGATGTTCGAGGTGGCGTCCGAGCTCGGGCCGTCGGTCTTCCCGGTGAGCAGTTCCAGGGCGACGAGCACGAGCAGCAGCCCACCGGCCGCCTGCAATGCCGGTAGGTCGACGTGCAGGTAGTCGAGCAGGGTCTGCCCCGCCACCGCGAAGACCACGATCACGCCCAACGCCAGCGTGACGGCCTGCCAGGCGGCCCGGTTACGGTCGCGGGCGGGCAGCGGGCCGGTCAACGCCAGGAAGATCGGCATCATGCCCGGCGGGTCGGTGATCACCAGCAGGGTCACGAAGACCTCGCCGAACAGCTTCAGATCCACGTGATCAACCTAGCCGCGGCGCAGTGGACGAAATACCCGGATCACCCCGAAGCGACCTCGGTCACCCCGGCGGCGACGATCCGCTCGTACGCATCGGCGCTCGTGGAGAAGGCACCGAGTTGGACGGTCTTGTGGGTGCCGTGGAAATCCGACGAGCCGGTGACGAACAGGCCCAACTCGGCGGCGAGCGCCCGCACGTGCTCCCGCTCGGCGGGGCTGTGGTCCTCGTGGTCGGCCTCGAGCCCGGCCAGCCCCGCCACGGCCAGTTCGGCGATCAGTTCGTCGGGCACCACCCGACCGCGCCGGGTGGCCCGGGGATGGGCGAAGACCGGCACGCCGCCGGCCGACCGGACCAGGTGGATCGCCCGGAACACGTCGATGTCGTCCTTGGGCAGCCGGTAGCGTTCGCCCAGCCAGTCCGGGCCGAACGCCTCCCGGGTGCTGCCGACCAGGCCGGCCCGGATCAGCGCCTGCGCGATGTGCGGGCGGCCCACGGTGCCGCCGCCGGCACCGGCCAGGATGTCCGGCCAGCTCACGTCGATGCCGTCGGCGCGCAGCAGCCCGACGATCCGTTCGCCGCGCTCTTCCCGGGCGGCCCGCACCCGGCCCAGCTCGGCCACCAGTTCCGGGTGGTCCGGGTCGAACAGGTACGCGAGCAGGTGCAGCGGCACCGCCGGCCGGGTTCCGGACCATCGACAGGACAGCTCCGCCCCCCGGATCAGGCGCAGTCCCGGCGGCAGCGCCTCCACGGCCGGCGCCCAGCCGGCGGTGGTGTCGTGGTCGGTGATCGCCAGCACGTCCAGCTCCGCCTCGGCGGCAGCGCGAACCAGCTCGGCCGGGGGCAGCGTGCCGTCGCTGGCCGTCGAGTGGGTGTGCAGGTCGATGCGCGGGGCGGAGCCGGTACGCGAGGTCACCGTCCGACGCTACCGAGGAACAACCGAGCCCGACTCACGGAGGTCACCTCGACCGCGTGGGTCAGAAGGGGGCCACCAGGACCGGCCGGTCCCCGGCCGGCACGTCGGGCACCGCGGTGGGGCTGGCGGGTTGTCCTCCCCGCACCCGGCCGACGTCGACCCGGACCAGCTTGCCGGCGGCGTCGAGGTAGGCGGCGTGGGACCCGTCGGTCCAGATGACCGCGCCGGTCATCGGCGGCCCGGCCGAGACGGCAGCCGGGTTCGACCCGAGCTGCCGCAGGTCGACAAGCAGTGCCTGACTGGCCTTGCCGATCCGCCCGTTCACCAGCAGCCACCGCCCGTCGGTGGAGATCCCGCCGACTCCGTCCTGGCTGAGGTCCGGCCCGCAACCGGTCTCGACCGGGGTCAGGTGACGGTTCGGGTCGAGCACGGCCAGGCAGGTCCGGCCCGGATCGGTGGAGATCTGCCCGACGAGCCGCCCGTCGGGCAGCCCTCCGTAGAAGTTGACGGTCTTCCGGTCGACGGCCTCGGTCAACGGTCCCGCGCCGGGCCGCCACAGGATGTGGCCGGCGTCCGCCGGGTCGGGTCGGACCAGCACGCTGTCGCCGACGAACCCGACCGGCACCGCGCCCGCGGGCGCGGCGGTACGCGCCGCACCGATGAGCTGACCGCCGACCACCCCCGCCATCAGCAGGTCGCCGCCGTCCCGCCAGGCGACCTGACGGCTGTCCGGTGCCAGGACGATGGGGCCCGCTCCGGCAAGCAGCACCTGCACCAGTCCGTCGTTCTGCACCACCCGGAGGGAACGGCCCGCGGTGGTCTGTGTACTGACCACCAGCCAACCGCCGCCGTCGGGCAGGAGTTGGACGCGGTCGGCCGGCCCGACGTCGGGCAGCACCAGCCGTCGTCCCTCGGCGCTGACGAGCGTCTCGCTCCCGAGCAGAGCCGCCGACGGTCTGGGCGATGGATCGGTGCCGGGAACGCTGGCTGTCGGGAACGGCCGACCGGACAAGTCCGGATCACCGATCACCACGATGGGTGCCCCGTCGCGCCCGGTCTCGGCACCGAGCTGTGCCATGCCGGCGCTGAGCAGGACGGTGGCGACCGCCGCGACGGCGAGACCGGCCGCGGTACGCCGACGCCGGATCCGGTTCGCGCGGCGGATGGCCTGGCCCGCCGGGTCGACGCCCAGTGGACGGGCAACGGCGACCTGGTGCGAGAGGGTCTCCCGCACCGCACCTTCCAGTTCGTCAGGCGGCACCTGGTAAGAACGCGGCGGGCCGTCCGTCAGGTTGTCGGGCTCACCAGGGAATGCGCTCACTGCTGCTCTCCGGGGCCCGTGCCGACGGGCACGGCCGCCGGGGCGGAGGGGAGCACGACCTGCGGGCCGATCGGCCGCGGCGCGGCCGGGCGGGGGACGGCCGGGCGGGGCACGGGTCGGCCGGCCGCCGGAGAGGCTTGGCGCGTGGCGGCGACACCGGCGGCCGGGACCGGACCGGTCGGGGCACCCGAGCCGCCGGACCGGGCGGCACCGGCAGTAGCCGAACGACCGGCAGCGCCAGCAGTGGCCGACCGACCGGCATTGCCGGCAGTGGCCGACCGACCGGCAGCGCCGGCGGCGGTGGTCAGGTCCGGTGCGTTGGCGCCCATCCGCCGGCGCAACGTGGACAGCGCTCGGGACGCCTGGCTCTTCACCGTGCCCGGTGAGATGTTCAGCATCGCGGCGGTCTGCGCCTCCGACATGTCCTCGTAGTAGCGCAGCACCAGCACCGCCCGCTGCCGGTTGGGCAACTCGCGGAGGTGCCGCCAGAGCAGGTCCCGGTCGAGTTGCTGCTCGATCTCGTCGACACCGGCGCGTTCGGGCAGCACCTCGGTGGGGCGTTCACCGTGCCAACGTCGCCGCCACCAGCTCGTCGACGTGTTGACCATCACACGTCGGGCGTACGACTCGACAGCCTCGATCCCCCCGAGCCGCTTCCAGGCGAGGTAGGTCTTGGTCAGCGCGGTCTGGAGCAGATCCTCGGCCGTGGCCCAGTCTCCGGTGAGCAGATAGGCGGTGCGAAGGAGCGCGGCGGAGCGGGCCGCGACGAACTCGCGGAACTGCTCCTCCAACGGGTCCCTGCTCGCCACCGCCCACCTCCACACCCCAGCCGTCTTGGCAGAGTGCCACGTCAGAGGCGTTCCGGTCCATGACGAAAGGTGCGCACTTACTCCGATGTTCGGTCGGAAACCTTCACGCCCCGTCGTCGGCCTTGGCCTCGTCGGCCTCCTTGCCGAGCCGCGCCTCGACCGCCTGCGGCTCGTACATCTCCTCGACCACACGCAGGTAGAGCTCGTTCGGGTTGGGCAGATTCTTGACCTCGCGGAGCGCCTGCTCCTGGCCGGCGGACTCCAGCACGAAGGTGCCGTAGTTGAGGGCGCGACCCGTCGGCGTCTGCTCGTACTTCATGTCGGTGACCCGGACCAGCGGCATCATCGCCACCTTGCGGGTGACGATGCCGTTGACCACCATGACCCGCTTGTTGGTCAGGATGAAACGGTCATACCACCAGTCGGCGACCTTCCACGCCACCCACCCCATCACCGCGAACCAGAGCAGCACGGCGATGGTGGTCAGCGCGCCCACGTCGTTTCCGGCGAGGAAGCCGGAGAGGTAGCCGAGCACGAAGGTCGCCGCGACACCGATGAGGAGCGGGTTGGTGAGGTGGATCCAGTGCCGCTTCCACTCACCCCGGTAGCGCTCGGTGGGGAAGAGGTAGCGGGCGACAAGCGAGCTGGGCTCGTCCTCCAGGGGCAGCACCCGCCGAGGAGTCGCGCCTGTCGCGTCGGCGCGCAACCCGGCCAGCTCGTCCTCGGAGATCTGCGGCTGCTGGTAGCCGGCCTCCGGATCACGGATCCACGCTCGACCTGAACGACCCTGGCCGGCATAGCCGGGCCCGTCGCCGTAGCCGACGTCGTCCGAAAGGGACGGACCGTCGGACAGGCCGGGGCCGGCACCGTAGTCCGGGCCGTCATCGGGCCCGATCCGCGGGATCGGCTCGGTGTCTCGCTCGCGACGTTCCCGGTCGGGGTCGTCCGGGTCGAAGGGTGGACCGGAGGGGCTGCCCATCGGAGGTTAAGCGACGAGGCTTGTGAAGAAGTCGCCGAAACCCTGGGCGATGTCCATGATCCCGCCGCCGAGCGACTTGAACACGTCCGCCGCAGAGTTTGGTCGGTAGGCGACGAAGAAGATCAAGAACGCAACTCCAGCCCAGGTGAGGACCTTCCTGACCATAGCGGGCCATCCTCTCGCGCGGCGCCGGGTCCCATTACCGCAGCGGCACCCAGAGTATCAGTGTGGTGTCGTACAGTGAATATCTGCGTCCGTTCTCCGTCAATCCGGAAAGGTTGTCAAGCCCTCCCGGGTAGGTACGGAGACGGTGCGCCGTACACGAGCTCGGGCGGAGTCCACTCGGTCAGGTCGTGCAACACGACGTCTTCCGCGAGGAGATGACCCGCACTCGCCGGCCAGGCTATCGCATGGAGCCACATTCCCCGAGCCTCGCCGGCGTACGCGCTCCGATCCGTCGGAGAATTAACCAACCACAGTGGAGTCGGATGCCCGCCGACGCGGATTTTGGCCTGGCCCACATGGTCGGGGTGACCCGGCCCCGGGTCGGTGAGCGCGCCGGCCAACTGCGGTCCCGGGTCCGGGCCGGACAGTCCGGCGAGCCGGGTGCCCAGGCCGACGCCCGGCTCCTCGGCCACGAAGACCAGGTCCGCCGGGCCACCGCCGAGTGGCGCCGGGCCCGCACAGGCCACCGCTGTCGCCCGCACGCCCGTCCGCTCGTCCCCGGCGTACGCCACGCCGGTGAGCGTCCAGCCGGCCGGCAGCGGCCACGGGCACCACAACGGCGTCACCGGCGGATCCGCGGTCGTGGTGATCCGCTCCACCACGCTCGCCACGATCTCCGCTCCGATGTGCTCGGGCACGTGCAGCGGCGGCACCGGGCCGCACCGCAGACACCTCGAGTCGGTGTGCATCAGATCCGGCGCCCGTACCGGGCCCCCGCATCTCGGACAACTCACCGCGACACTCACATCTCCACCGTCGCCCCCTACCGGCGGCACGTCAAGCCGGAACGTCCGATTCGGCACCCGGGCGTGACTCAGTCCGGCGGCGCGCCGGCGTGGGCACGAATCCAAGCGTGCATCGCGATACCGCTCGCCACGCCCGCGTTGATCGACCTCGTCGAGCCGTACTGGGCAATGGAGTAGAGCTCGTCGCACGCGGCGCGGGCCGGCGCGGAGAGACCGGGCCCCTCCTGACCGAACAGCAGGACACACTCCCGGGGCAGGGTGCCGGTCTCCAGCGGGAGCGAGCCGGGCAGGTTGTCGATGCCGAACACCGGCAGTCGCCGATCGGCCGCCCAGGCGACGAACTCCTCGATCGTCTCGTGGTGCCGTACGTGCTGGTAGCGATCGGTCACCATGGCGCCGCGCCGGTTCCACCGGCGTCGCCCGACGATGTGCACCCCGGCGGCGTTGAACGCGTTGGCGTTGCGGACCACAGTGCCGATGTTGAAGTCGTGCTGCCAGTTCTCGATCGCGACGTGGAAGCCGTGCCGGTGCCGGTCCAGGTCGGCGACGATCGCCTCGTGCCGCCAGTAGCGGTAGCGGTCGACGACGTTGCGCCGGTCCCCCTCCGCCAGCAACTGCGGGTCGTAACGAGGGTCTTCCGGTGGGTCCCCCGGCCAGGGGCCCACACCCACCTCAGGCTGGTCGTCGGTCACGGTCATCAGAGGGTACGGACCGTGCCGGCGCCCGGCGCGACGGCCCGCCGGTCAGCCCAGCCCGAGCGCGGCGCCGAGTCGGTCCAGGAAGCGCCGGTCCGCCGGGGTGGCGGGTTGGTCCACCCGGCGTTCGCCGGGGCCGGGCACCGCGCGGCAGACCCGGGCCGCGACCGACTGCACCCACTGCCGGTACGCGGCCGAGTCCGCGGGGTCGGCGCGCCGCCTGAGGAAGCGGCTCGCCGCCCGACAGGCGGCCAGCAGGTCCACCAGGTCGGTGAGCCGTTCGGCGGGCGGCGAGGCGCCGTCGGGACGGGCGTAGATGGCGGTGACCACCGCACGGACCAGGTCGCTGTCGGAGGCTCGGCCCGCGGCCACGGCATCCAGGCCGGCCAGACCCGCCATGACCCCCCGTTCCGGGCGACCGGGGGCGGGAGCCGCGGTGGCCACCAGAACCCGACCGGGCAGGCTGACGAGCAGGTCCCATTCGGCGGCGGAGTAGACAGCGGTGGTCAGGGGTGCGGCTCGACGGCCGGCAGAGGGCGGCTCTCCGGCGACGGAGTGGCTCATCGGAACCTCCGGCGTCAGCATATGTCCCCCGCGACCCGGACAGCGTCCCTTCGCAACAGAACCCGTTGTCGGGAGGGGGTGGCCCGGGACCGCGGCCGCCGCGCCGCTCAGCGGGGCTCGGGGAAGCTGGGCCGCTCCGGATCCACTCCCTCGGGGACGGCGGTGGCCGCGTACTCCCGCTTGGGGACCATGACCTTGCGCCGGAAGACGCAGACCATCGTGCCGTCCTGGTTGTAGCCGCGGGTCTGGACCGACACCACGCCCCGGTCGGGCTTGGAGCCGGACTCACGCTTGTCCAGCACCGTGGTCTCGCCGTAGATGGTGTCGCCGTGGAAGGTCGGCGCGACGTGCCGCAGCGACTCGACCTCGAGGTTGGCGATCGCCTTCCCGCTCACGTCCGGCACGGACATGCCGAGCAGCAGGGAGTAGATGTAGTTGCCGACCACGACGTTGCGCTTGAACTGGCTGGCTGTCGCGGCGTAGTGCGCGTCCATGTGCAGCGGGTGGTGGTTCATGGTGAGCAGGCAGAAGAGGTGGTCGTCGTACTCGGTCACGGTCTTGCCCGGCCAGTGCCGGTAGACCGCGCCGACCTCGAACTCCTCGTAGTAGCGGCCGAACTGCATCCTGGTCCCCTTCGACGGGCGGCGATGGAGTTCGGGACAGCATGCCTTACCGCTGGTTAAGGAAACCGACCGGGAGCGACCCCGGCGGAAATGTCACACCGGTCACTCACACGGGGGGAGACGCAATGAGCGGCGGGGCCCTCCCCGGCACCCGCCGCCCACGCTCTGATGCGGAGAATTCTGCCCTACGACAGCGTAGGTCCGACAGAGACCGAGGTCACATTTATCTTTTTGTAACACTACTCTCCGTGACGAAGCGAGGGTTGATCGGCGATCTCCGCAGGCCGGATACCTCCTTGTCAGGCACCAAGTTACCGATTCGTAGCGCTCGATCGGGTGGATCTCCCTGGAAACGCTCCCATTACCGCAGGTCACGCAAGTGCGTCATGCATTTGCGTTCCGCAGATCGAGATGAACAGACGTGGGTCGATGACCCTCGACACCCTCCGGCAGGCCGAGCACGTTTCATGCCCGAGCGCCCGGGAATTCGATACGGTCAGCCCTGGTTCTACGGGACGCAGACAAACCGCGGTGATCGGAGAGTGCAATGGCAACCGTTGAGCTGACCTCGACGAACTTCGACGAGGTGACCGGCAACGACGGCATCGTCCTTGTCGACTTCTGGGCCGACTGGTGTGGTCCGTGCAAGCGGTTCGCCCCGGTCTACGAGCGCTCCTCGGAGAAGCACCAGAACATCGTCTTCGGCAAGGTCGACACCGAGGCTCAGCAGGAGCTGGGCGCCAAGTTCGACATCCGGTCGATCCCGACGATCATGGCGATCCGCGACGGCGTGATCGTCTTCGCCCAGCCGGGCGCTCTTCCGGAGTCCGCCCTGGAAAACCTGATCGAGCAGGTCGAGGCTCTGGACATGGACGACGTCCGGAAGCAGCTCGCCGAGCACAACCACTGAGTCGTCTCCACGACGGCATCCGAAGGCCGGGCCCGACGCGGGCCCGGCCTTCGTCGTGTCCCCTCCGTGATCACCTGCCTGGGCAGGCCCAACTGACCATCGGAGGGACCCGAGGCGGCCGGTACATCCCGTATCGTCACGAGCTGATGGAGACCCTGACCACCCGCGGGCGCGTGACCCGGCTGGGCGCGACCGCACTCGTTCTCGCCCTGCTGCTGGTCGGCACCTTCTGGGGCAGCGACGACGACTTCCCGTTCGGCCCGTTCCGGATGTACGCCACCTCCAACCCGCCGAACGCACCCGCCCCGGACACCCGGGTCGAGGGGGTTAACAGCGCCGGCGCCGTGGTCGACCTCGACCAGGACGCCACAGGCATCCGCCGGGCCGAGATCGAGGGGCAGCAGGACCGGTACGCCGCCGACCCGGCGCTGCTCGCCGAGGTCGCCGACGCGTACGCCGAACGCCACCCGGATGCCGCCGCGCTCGTCGAGATCCGCATCGTCATCCGCTGGCACGGCATCCGTGCCGGCCGGCCGACCGGGCAGCACACCGACGAGACAGTGGTCCGCTGGCAGGCCCCCCGATGAGCCGCTGGCTGACCGAGGCCGTGCCGCGTGGTCGCATCGCCGCGTTCCGGACCGTGATCTACCTCTTCGTCGCCGCCGACCTGGTGATCTTCACCCCCTGGGTACGCACCCGGGTCAGCGTGCCCGGCGACCTGTACCAGCCGCTGCTCGTCGGCCGCCTCCTCCCACTGCCGACGCCCACCCCGGCACTGGTGGCGGTCATCTTCTGGTTACTGCTGCTGCTCACGCTGCTCGCCGCGACCGGGCGTGCGCCCCGGCTGCTCGGCTGGGCGGTCTGCGCGCTGTACCTGGAGTGGATGATCATCGCGATGAGCTACGGGAAGGTCGACCACGACCGGTTCGGGCTGCTCGTCGCACTTGCCGTCCTGCCCACCGCCGGTCGAGCCCGACACGGCGACACCACGCGCACCGAGGCCGGCGGGTGGGCGCTGCGCGTCACCCAACTCGCGGTGATCTGCACGTACTTCCTGGCCGCCTGGGCCAAGCTGCGCTTCGGCGGCCTGGACTGGCTGACCGGCTCGGTGCTCGCCCGCGCGATCATCCGGCGCGGCACCGACCTCGCGGACCTCATCGCCCAGGTGCCGTACCTGCTGATCGTCGCCCAGTTCGGCATCGTCGCCTTCGAACTGTTCAGCCCGCTCGTCTTCCTGCTGCCGGCCCGCTGGCGGCTGGCCATGGTCGGTTTCTTCTACTCGTTCCACGTGGTCACCATCGCGACCATCACCATCTCGTTCGCGCCACACCTGGCGGCGATGACCAGCTTCCTGCCGCTGGAGCGGGTCCGCCCGGTGGTCTGGGCCCGCCGGCTCGCCGGCCGGAACATCCCCGGATCGACCTCGGCGGACGTCGACACCGGATCGCCGCCGCCCGATCAGGAACGGGTCGGCGCCGGCGCGGACCGGACCCAGCTCGGCGATCAGGCCCCCGTGGTCGGGCGTCCGGCCGGGCCGTAGAGCCGTTCGCGGGCCTCCTGGGGCAGCGAACAGGCCGCCGTGCCGCCCGGCAGGCGGTGCCGGTTGCGCGCCACCCACCGGTACACCGGCCAGGCCGCCGCGCGGACCGGCGGGAACCGCAGGCCCGCCCCGGCCATCCGCCAGACCGGGCCACTGTCGGCGAGCAGCTTCGCGATGGCGTCCGGGCCGGCGGCACGTGCGCCGTCCGCCCCGACCCACTGCACGGCTTCCTCGCACTCGGCCACGGTGAGGCCGAGCGCGTCCAGGTCGGAGAACTGCCAGGGCACCACCCGCGCGCCCGTGGGGATCCGGCGAGCGATGAACTCGGCGCACTGCGTGCAGAACGCGCAGTCCCCGTCGTAGACGAAGGTCGACGTCTCCATGCCGTCCATCCTCCCCTCTCCGGCCACCCGAACGACCACCGGTGTACGGCGGGTCACTTGCACTCCACTCGTACGCGTGTTCGAATAGTGCCCATGCGCTGGGACAACCTCACCGCTCCCCCGGTTGAGGGAGACCCCGAGCGGGCAGCGCCAGCGACGCCACCCCTGCCGCTGGCGCTGCCCGGCGCCATCGCCCGCACCTTCGACACTCCCGAGTTCGCCGGGATGACCTTCTACGAGGTGCAGGCCAAGTCCATCCTCAACCGCGTGCCAGGGCAGTCCCGCGTCCCGTTCGAGTGGACGATCAACCCGTACCGTGGCTGTTCTCATGCGTGTGTGTACTGCCTGGGCGCCGACACCCCGATCCTGATGGCGGACGGTCGCACGAAGCCGATCAGCGAACTGGAGCCGGGCGACCGCATCTACGGGACCGAGCGACGGGGCGCCTACCGCCGATACGTGACCACCACCGTCCTCGACAAGTGGTCCACGGTGAAGCCGGCCTACCGGGTCACACTGGAGGACGGCACGACACTCATCGCCAGCGGGGACCACCGGTTCCTCTCTGAACGTGGCTGGAAGTACGTCACCGGCGCCATGCATGGCAACGCCCGACGCCCCTACCTGACCATCAACAACCGCCTGATCGGCACCGGTCGTTTTGCCTCCGGGCCCAAGGAGTCACCCGACTATCGCCGGGGATACCTGTGCGGCATGGTCCGTGGAGATGCGCACCTGGGCACGTTCTCGTACTCGTACGGGACTGTGCACCGGTTCCGGCTGGCGTTGGCCGATGGCGAGGCATTGAGCCGCAGTGAGCGGTACCTCGCCCTCGAAGAGATCAAGACACAGCGTTTCGATTTCACCCCGGCCAGTCCCACGCGACGTGCAGTGGCCGCAATCCGAACCTCTAAACAGCGGGACATCCTGGCGATCACCGAACTCGTTCGTTGGCCGGTCGAGCCCAGTGACGACTGGCGGCTTGGCTTCCTGGCCGGCATCTTCGACGCGGAGGGCAGTTGCAGCAGAGGCATTCTGCGCATCAGCAACAGCGACGACGCCATCCTCGACCAGACGACGGCAGCATTGCGCCATTTCGGTTTCGCCTGCGTGCGAGAAGACCGCGGCCTACCCAACCGTGTGCGGGAGATCAGGTTGACCGGGGGCCTCGCCGCCCGGCTCCGGTTCTTTCACCTGACCGACCCTGCCATCACCCGGAAGCGGTCGATCGAGGGTGGCGCACTGAAGCATCAGGGCGCCCTCAAGGTTGTCGGCATCGAGGCACTCGGGCTGGAGTTGCCGCTCTGGGACATCACGACTGGCACCGGGGACTTCATCGCCAACGGAGTGGTCAGCCACAACTGCTTCGCCCGAAACACGCACACTTACCTCGATCTCGATGCCGGTGCGGACTTCGACCGGAAGGTGATCGTCAAGGTCAACGCCGGTGAGCTGGTTCGGCGCGAGTTGGCCGCGCCGAAGTGGCCGGGCGCGCACGTGGCGATGGGCACCAACGTCGACTGCTACCAGCGGGCCGAGGGGCGCTACCGGCTGATGCCGCAGATCATCGCGGCCCTGCGGGACTTCGCCAACCCGTTCTCGATCCTCACCAAGGGCACGCTGATCCTGCGTGACCTGCCGCTGCTGCGTCAGGCCGCCGAGGTCACCACGGTGGGCATCTCCTTCTCGGTGGGTTTCGTCGACGAGCAGCTCTGGCGTTCCGTCGAGCCGGGCACGCCGCACCCACGCCGGCGGCTGGACGCGGTCCGGGCCCTCACCGACGCCGGCTTCTCCGTCGGGGTGCTGATGGCCCCGATCCTGCCGGGCCTCAGCGACAGCGACGAGTCGATCGACGCCACCGTGTCGGCGATCGCCGCAGCCGGCGCGACCAGCGTGACCGCCCTGCCCCTGCACCTGCGTTCCGGCGCCCGGGAGTGGTACGCGCACTGGCTCGCCCGGGAGCACCCGCACCTCGTGCCCCGCTACCGCGAGCTCTACCGCGCCGGTGCCTACGCCCCGCAGGCGTACCAGCGGGAGCTGACTGCACGGGTGCGGATCGCGTCCCGCCGGCACGGGCTGCACCGCGGCGAGCGGGGCGACGACCGCAGCCTGCCCGAGCCACCCGCACCGCCGACCTCCGAACAGCTCACCCTGCTCTAGCCCGGGGCAGAGCTACAGTCGGCGGGTGCGTACCGCTTCGCAGATCCTCGCCGACTCCGCCGTGATCGCCGTCGTGGGTGCGTCCCGCGACCCGTCGAAGGCCGCCCACGGCGTGCCGTTGCAGATGCAGCAGTACGGCTGGCGCATCATCCCGGTCAACCCGACTGTCGACGAACTGTTCGGGGAACGGGCGTACAAGTCGCTTGCCGACATCCCGCACCCGGTCGACCTGGTGGACGTGTTCCGGCCGGCCGCCGACGCCGTGCAGGTGGTCCGGGACGCGGCGGCGATCGGCGCCCCGGCGGTCTGGCTGCAACTGGGCATCGTCTCGGCCGAGGCGCGGCGGATCGCCGAGGAGGCAGGCATGGACTACGTCGAGGACCGCTGTCTCATCGTCGAACGCGCCGCCGCCGGCCTCACCCGCCTCGCCTGACCCCTGCTGCGTCGGCGCGGACGGCCTCGGTCACGAGCCTGATGCCTCTGAGTCATCGTGATGCCTCACAGTCATCACGCTCCTGACCGACGACGCGGGCAGACCGACCGGGCGACGGCGGATCAGAGCTTGTACTCCTTGAGCAGGCCGCGGGAGATGATTGTCTTCTGGATCTCCGAGGTGCCCTCGCCGATGAGCAGGAACGGGGCCTCCCGCATCAGCCGCTCGATCTCGTACTCCTTGGAGTAGCCGTAGCCGCCGTGGATGCGGAACGCCTCCTGGACGACCTCGGCGCAGTATTCGGAGGCGAGCAGCTTGGCCATCCCGGCCTCGACGTCGTTGCGCTGGCCGGCGTCCTTGAGGCGGGCGGCGTTGACCATGAGGGCGTGCGCGGCCTCGATCTTCGTACCCATCTCGGCGAGCTTGAAGGCGATCGCCTGGTGCTTGGCGAGCGGCTGACCGAACGTCTTGCGCTGCTGGGCGTAGCTGACCGCCAGCTCGAAGGCGCGGATGGAGATGCCGCAGGCGCGGGCGGCCACGTTGACGCGGCCCACCTCGATGCCGTCCATCATCTGGTAGAAGCCGCGGCCCACCTGGTCCGGGCCGCCGAGGATGGCGGAGTCGGGCACGGTCACGCCGTCGAGCACCATCTCGGTGGTCTCGACGCCCTTGTAACCCATCTTTTCGATCTTGCCGGGGATGGTGAGGCCGGGGGCGGTCTCGCCGAAGCCCGGCTCCTTCTCCAGCAGGAAGGTGCTCATGTTGCCGTACACCGACTCGGCGCCGGTGTCGGTCTTCACCAGGGTGGCCACGACCGAGGAGTACGCCCCGTTCGTCAGCCACATCTTCTGCCCGTTGAGCACGTAGTTGTCGCCGTCGCGGACGGCCCGGGACGTGATCGCCGAGACGTCGGAGCCGGTTTCCGGCTCGGACATGGAGAACGCGCCGCGCACCTCGCCGGTCGCCATCCTCGGCAGCAGGCGGGCCTTCTGTTCGGCGGAGCCGTGCTGGGAGATCAGGTACGCCACGATGAAGTGGGTGTTGACGATGCCGGAGATCGACATCCAGCCCCGGGACAGTTGCTCCACCACCAGCGCGTAGGTGAGCAGTGATTCGCCCAGGCCGCCGAACTCCTCGTCGATGGTGAGGCCGAACAGCCCCATCTCGCGCATGCCGTCGAGGATGTCGGTGGGGTACTCGTCGGCGTGCTCCAGCCGCTGCGCGTGCGGAATGATCTCCTTGTCGGCGAAGTCCCGAACGGTCTCCAGGATCGACTGTTGCACATCGGTCAGGCCGGGCGTCTGGGCGAGTCGAGCCATCTCAGCCTCCGGGGATCCGCGCACTACTCGTGGGTAACTGAACGCTCGGTCAGTATCGGCCTCCCGTGCCGACCAGGCCAAGGTGACCAGTCCACACAACCGCTGTGAAAAGGTTCACCGCTGCGGGTAGCGTCCGGCAAGAGGGACTTTTCCGGCACCGGCAGGAGGAGGACAGCGCGTGAGCCACCCGCCGCCGTCGGGACCACCAGCAGACGAGCAACCGCCGTCACCCTACGAGCCACCCCGGGACCAGTCGCCGTACGCGCCGCCGCCGCCCGGCCAGCCGCCGTACGCGCCACAGCCCGAGCAGCAAGCGTTCGAGCTACCCGCGGAACGCTCACCGTACGGGCCGCCCGCGGACGAACCATCGCCGTACGGGCAGCAGGGACCGCACCAGTCGGGGCACTGGAGTCAGCAGCCGCCGTACCCCCCGCAGGGCCCCTACGCCCAGTACGGCCCGCCGCCGTCCGGGCCGGGTCGGCCCACGAACGTGCTGGCGATCCTGTCGCTCGTCTTCGCCTTCGTGTTTCCGCCGGCCGGCGCCGTGCTCGGCCACCTGGCGAAGCGGCAGATCCGCACCAGCGGCGAGGAAGGCGACCAACTCGCCACCTGGGGGCTGATCCTCGGGTACGTCTTCACCGGGCTCACCGTGCTGGCCTGCTGCGGCTGGCTGGCACTCGTGGCCTTCGGCAACACCGGCGACAGCGGCGGCTACTGACCCGCGCGCCGATCAGCGGAACCGGGCCTCACGGACGCTGTTGCCGCCGTCCACGACGAGCATCTGACCGGTGATGTACGAGGCGGCCGGCGAACAGAGGAAGCTGATCGCGGCGGCGACCTCGTCCGGAGTGCCAGGTCGACCGACAGGCGTGCCCAGCCCCTGCTTGATCTCGGCCACCGTGGACGCCGCGGTGTGAATGGTGCCGGGCGCGACCGCGTTGACAGTCACCCCGTCCGCGATCATCTCCATGGCCAGCGCCCGGGTCAGCCCGACCACCCCGGCCTTTGCCGCGGCGTACGCGGCCTCGGTGGGCAGGGCGTTGACCGGGCCGGCGGTGGCCGCCAGGTTGACGATCCGGCCCCAGCCCCGCTCGGCCATCCCACCGATGAACGCCCGACTGCACAGGAACGCGGTGGACAGGTTGCGGTCGATCTCACCGCGCCACTCGTCGTAGGTGAGCTGCGCGACCGGCCGCAGCACCCCCTGGCTGGCCCGACTGGCGAGGCCGGCGTTGTTGACAAGCACCTCGACGTCGCCCAACTGCTCGGCGACCGCGTCGGCGAGCGCGCCGACCTCGGACTCGTCGGTCAGGTCCGCGACGAAGCCGGTCACCCCCAGCTCACCGGCCCGCTCGTGGATACGCCGGGTGGTGGAGACGATGGCAACTCGCGCGCCCAGGTCGGCGAGCCGCCGGGCGGTGGCGTACCCGATGCCGTCCGGGCTGCCCGCCCCGGTCACCAGGGCGACCCGCCCGTCGAGGCGCATGGTCACCGGGTCGGCGAGCGGGACCGGCTCATCCGGGCCGGGGCTGCCCGCCGGTGTGGCCGCGCGGGCACGCCGGGCCCCACCCGGGCGGCTGACGTCCCGTCTGGGTCGGCTGCCGGAACGGTCCGCGGCGCGCGCGTCGAATGCCATGCCAGGATCCTGCCCGTTGGGACCGGTCCGAGCAACGCGGCACCCGGTAGTGGGGGCGTCGGGTTTGGGCCGTGCTGGCTACCCTGACAGCCGCACCCCGACCTGACGGAGAGAGCTGGCATGACCAATCCCCCGCCGCCCGGCAACTGGTCCGATCCCACGTGGTCGGCCCAGCCGTCGAGCCCCGCACCGGACCCGACCCTCGTGGCCGGCCATCCGGTGCCCGCCCAGCCCGGCCCCACCGACCCGTACGCGCCGGTCGACCCGTACGCCGGGGGGCAACCGCCGGTGGGCCAGCCGATGCCCGGTTACGCCCCGCCCGGCTACCCGCCGCCCGGTTACCCGCCGCAGTACCCCGGCTACGGCTACCCGCCGGCGCAGAAGACCAACGGGATGGCGATCGCGGCGCTGGTGCTCGCGCTTGTCGGCTTCGCGTCCTGCATCACCGCGCCGGTCGGCGCGATCCTCGGGCACGTGGCGCAGAAACAGATCCGGCTCACCGGCGAGGGCGGTGCGGGGATGGCGAAGGCCGCCATCATCATCGGCTGGATCCTCACCGGGCTGCTCGGGCTGCTGCTCGTCGGCTACGTCGTCGCGATCATCATCGCGATCGCGACGAGCAACAACAGTAGCTACTGACCGGCGGGCGGGGTCGGCGTACCGCCGATCGTCGGGCCGGATCGACAGCCGGTGGCGGTCGTCCCGGCCCGACCGGTCAGCCGGCCGGTGGGGTGAACGACGAGGTACGGCTCATCCCGGCGGCCCGGCCCTTGGCAGCGATCACGAGCGCCATCTTGCGGGACGCCTCGTCGATCATCTCGTCGCCGAGCATCACCGCGCCCAGCCTGCCGCCTGCCTCGGAGGTGTAGTGCTCGTACGCGTCGAGGATCAGCTCGGCGTGGTCGTAGTCCTCCTGCGCCGGCTGATAGACCTCGTTGGCGGCGTCGATCTGCCCCGGGTGCAGCACCCACTTGCCGTCGAAGCCCAGCGCCGCCGAGCGCTTGGCGACCGCACGGAACCCGTCGACGTCCCGGATCTGCAGGAAGGGGCCGTCGATGGCCTGCTTGTCGTGCATGCGGGCGGCCATCAGGATCCGCATCAGGATGTAGTGGTACGGGTCGCCCGGATAGTCCGGGATCAGGCCGCCGACCACCATCGACCTCATGTTGATCGACGCCATGAAGTCGGCCGGGCCGAAGATGATGGTCTCCACGCGCGGCGAGGCGGCGGCGATCGCGTCCACGTTGACCAGACCGGCGGCGTTCTCGATCTGCGCCTCGATGCCGATCCGGCCGACCTCCAGGCCGAGCGTCTTCTCGATCTGGGTGAGCAGCAGGTCCAGCCAGTGCACCTGCTCGGCGGTCTGCACCTTCGGCAGCATGACGCAGTCCAGGTTCGCGCCGGCGCCCTCGACGACCTCGATGACGTCCCGGTAGGTCCACGGGGTGGTCAGGTCGTTGACCCGCACGACCCGGGTCTTGCCGGCCCAGTCGCCCTCGTTGAGAGCGGCCACGATGTTCTTGCGCGCGTCCGGCTTGGCCAGTGGGGCGACGGCGTCCTCCAGGTCGAGGAACACCTGGTCGGCCGGCAGCCCCTGCGCCTTGCCGAGCATCTTGACACTGGAACCCGGCACGGCGAGGCACGACCGGCGGGGACGACCGACTGCGGCCATGGATGTGCTCCTTCCAGCGTCCGGCGGGCATGCCGACGCCACCTGACTCCGAGGGAAACTTAACGATCCCAAAGGGCGTTGTGACGCCACGGTAACCTCGCGCCATGACCGGGGTGAATGGACCTGTGGAAGATCTCACTGGGCGTCGACTGGTGGTGGTGACCGGGGCCAGCTCCGGCATCGGCCTGGCCGCCGCCGTGCACCTGGCCTGCCGGGGTGACCGGGTGGTGCTGGTCGGACGGGACCCGGCCCGCCTCCAGGCCGCGGCCGTTCGGATACGGGAGACCTCCGGCGAGCATCCGGAGCTGTTCCGCGCCGACTTCGCGATCCTCGACGACGTACGCCGACTGGCCGAGCAGCTCCGGGCCGCGTACGACCGGATCGACGTGCTCGCCAACAACGCCGGCGCGATCGCGTTGCAACCCCTGCGCACCGTCGACGGCTTCGAGATGTCGATCCAGGCCAACCACCTGGCCCCGTTCCTGCTGACCAACCTGCTCGCCGACCGGCTGGGCCGGATCGTGGTGACCGCCTCCGGCGCACACCGCTTCGGCGCGCTCGACCCGGACGACCTGAACGCCCCGCTGCGCGGCTACCGCCCGTTGGGCGCGTACGGCACCAGCAAGCAGGCGAACATCCTGTTCACCGCCGAGGCGGCACGGCGCTGGCCGGACACTCCCGCGTACAGCTTCCACCCCGGGGTGGTGCGCACCCGGTTCGGCAACGACAGCCGCCTTGTCGCGCTCGGCATGCGGTTCCTGCCGTTCCGCAGCCCGCAGAAGGCCGCCGAAACCCTGGTGTGGCTGACCAACCAGGACCGTTCCCGACTGGTCGACGGCGGCTACTACGTCGACCGTCGACTCCACCGGCCATATCGGAAGGCCGCCGATCCGCAGCTCGCCGCCCGGCTCTGGGCAGCCAGCGCCAAGGCCGTCGGTCTCGACACCTAGCCTGGCCGTCATGCTGACACTTGTCGCGCTCGTCGAGTATCCGGCCGGGGCCGAGGCCGCCGGGCAGCGTTACGAGGACACCGTGCTGACGCTGCTCGACCGGCACGGTGGCCGGCTGGAACGACGGCTGCGCGGCACCGACGGGCGGACCGAGGTCCACGTGATCATCTTCGACGACCGGGCCGGCTACGAGTCGTTCCTCGCCGACCCGGAGCGGGCCGCGTTGCGTGCGGCTCTCGGCGACGCCGCGCCGACCACCCGGGTCATCGAGGTCCACGAGGTCTAGGTCCGGGCCCTCGCAGGCCGCGCCAGCGGCGCAGCAGCGACAGCACGGGCCGGGCGACGAGAACCGCCAGGACGAACCCCACCACGAGCGCCCAGAACGGCGGCGGCCCGTAGTGGGCGCGGCCGGACTCGCGTACCGCCCCGCTGATCGCGAGGTCGGCGGCGACCGACAGGTCGGTGATGCCCTCCGGCGTTCGGAAGAGCACTTCCGGCGCGGTCGCCCCCCGACGTAGCGCCACCAGTTCCACCGCCTCCGTGCCGACCTCGTGATACGGCCCCCAGGCGATGTCGTGGTTCTCCGGGAGGTCCACCGCCGCCGGACCCGGCACACCGACCAACGCGACCGCTTCGTCCGCCGAGCGCCAGCCGAGCAGTTGCACGAACGAGCGGGAGCGCAACGGCGGGAACGCCGCGCCGGCCAACGGGGCGCCGTCGACGGTGGACCGTAGGGCCAGTGTCCAGGTTCTCCGGTAGGACGGAACCGGGCAGTCGGTACAGGTGGACCGGCCGAGGACAGCCACCGAACGGCCGTCCGGCAGCCACGACCCGGCCCCGGCGAGCCGCCCGCCCGCCAGCGGCAGCTTCCGGTATGGCTCGGCGACCCGATCCGCGCCCGCGTCGCCCACCCGGGTCAGCCAGACCTCGTCGCGGATCTGGAGGGCGAGATCGCCGCCGTCCGACGACAGCGCGGCCGTGCGCCCCGGCGGGATCCAGGTGGTGCCGACCCGCACCCGCAGCACGTCCGTTCCGCGATCCCGGTCGTAGACCCCCACGTACGGGGTGGAGTAGGTGTTCGGGGACGTGAACGTGGTGTCGTCGTCGGCGTAGACCAGGCGTTTCCCGTTCGGCGCGAAGGCGAGCGGGTAGCCGTCCGGGCGATTCGGGGTGGTCTTCCCGGACGTCAGGTCGAGTAGGGAATCGCCCACCCAGACGTACCGGCCGTCCGGGGAGAGCGACGCCTCGAAACCCGCAACGGCCGGGTCGCCGTCCAGCACGCGGTAGCGGTCGTCGTCGGCGGCCACCACACCCATCCGGGTCTCGAACCAGTTGGTGCGCACGGCGGGACCACCGAAGAGCATCGCCGCCACGCCAGGTGCCGAGTAGCCGACCGAGGCCGTCCGCAGCGGCGGGTCGACGAGCCTGGTGGGCAGGCCCGGGGTCTCGTGACGCGGGCCGGCGGGCAGCGGGAGGGCCACCGGGTGCAGCGCGTACCCGGTGCCGAGGAGGAGGACCAGGACGGCGAGCGCACCGGCGACGACGGCCCGGCGACGACGGTGCCGGGTCCGCGCCGCGTCGAAGAGCCCGTCCGGTACGCGCGCGGGTGGCACATCGGCCGCGAGGCGGCGCAGCGCCTCGGAGAGTCGGACGGTCATCGCAAGGTCACCTCCTGCGGGCTCTGGCCGACGAGTTCGGCCAACTCGGGGGCGAGCACCCGCAGCCGACCCAGGGCGTGCCGGGTCTGACTCTTGACGGTGCCGACCCGACAGCCGAGCAGTGCGGCCGTCTCGGTCTCCGTGCGGTCCTCGTAGTAGCGCAACACGAGAACCGCACGCTGCCGCACAGTCAGCCGGGCCAGCGCTGTCCACAACACCAGCCGGACGTCGGCGTCGTCAGCCGGGTCAGGTCGTTCCGGCACCACCCCGTCCAGCCGCTCCGGTGGGCGGGCCCGCCGCCAGCGCCACCAACTGGCCGCCTGCGTGCAGAGCACCCGGCGCAGGTAGGCGTGCGGGTCCGCGACCCGCTCCCAGCGCACCGCGACCCGAGCCAGCGCCACCTGGACCAGGTCCTCGGCATGATGCCGGTCACCGGTCAACAGGTACGCAAGCCGGGTCAGCCCGGCGGTCTCGGCCCGGACGAAGTCGGCGAAGCCGTCCCGGGTGCGGTCCTCAGTCGTCAACGGATCGCCCTCCTCACCGAGATAGACGCCGGACAGGCCCGCCGGGGAGGGAACCGGTGCCCAGATTCCTCGCGCCGTGCGATCAGTCGTCGAGCGGGGTCGGGTCGGTGGGCAGCGCGGCGGGCGCGGTCCGACGGCCACCGAGCACCACCACGGCCACACCGACCAGCAGCAGCGCCATCCCGACCAGCGCGTACGGGCGGGGAAGCTGACCCAGCCAGGCCCAGCCGAGCAGGGCCGCGCCGGGGGCTTCCAGCAGGATCAGCACGCTCACCGTGGTCGCCGAGACCTTCCGCAGGGCGTAGTTGAACATCGAGTGCCCGAGCAACTGGGCGCCGGCCACCAGGGCCAGGATGGCCAGCCACGTTCGCCCGTCGAACCCGGTCAGCCGCACGCCGCCGACCAGACACACGAGCAGCAGGATCAGCGCGCAGATCCCGTAACAGATGGTGGTGTAGGTGGTGGTGCTGATGCTGGCGCGGGCCCGCTCCCCGAAGGCGGTGTAGACGGCCGCGAAAGCGCCACCGGTAAGCGCCAGCACGTCACCGAGGACCGCCGCACCGGAGACACCCACGTCCGTTCCGGTGGCGATCGCCGCGCCGCCGACCGCCACCGCGATGCCGATCCACACCACCCGCGGCAACCGGCGTCCCTGGGCGCGGGCGATCAGCCCCTGCCATACCGGCTGCGTGGCGACCAGGGCGGTGGACGTGGCGACCGAGGTGAGCTGGGCGCTGGGCACCCAGGTGGCGAAGTGCCCGGCGAGGGCGACCCCGGACAGGACGCAGAACAGGCCCTCCCGCCGCCCCGCCCCCACTGTCAGCCTGCGGAACTCGGCGCGGCGCCGGGCCAGCGAGAAGGGGCTCAGCACGGCCACCGCGAGCAGGTTGCGCCAGAACGCGATGGCCAGCGCGGGGGCGGCCGCGTATGCGATAAGCGGCGCGGACGACGACACGGCGACCACGGCCAGGCCGACGGCGCCGGTGGTCAACAGGTCCGGAGACGGACGGTGCGGAGCTGGGGACACGGGACGTAATCCTCACACGTATGACGGTCAACACGGACGGTCAGCACTCCGTTACGATCACGCGGGTCCCGCCGGCGACCCCCGACCGCCCGGAGGCGTTTCCCATGCCCAGCTACCAGGCGGTGCTGTTCGACTTCTTCGGCACCCTGACCCGTTCGGTGCAGCGTGGTGTCGCGCACGTCGGCACCGCCGAGCTGCTCGGCTGCCACACCGACACCCTGACCGAGGTGCTGGACCGCACCTACTACCAGCGGGCCACCGGCCAGCTCGGCAACGCCGAGGCGACCCTGCGGTGGGTGTGCGCCCAGGCCGGCGTACACCCGAGCGACCACGCGGTGCGGGCGGCCGTGGCGTCCCGGCACCGGGCGGTCCGCGCGGACACCTGGTTGCGGGCCGAGGCCGTGCCCGTCCTGGCGGCCCTGCGCCAGCGCGGCCTGCGGACCGGCGTGATCAGCGACTGTACGCACGAGTTGCCGGCCTTCCTGCCCCAACTCGCGGTCGCCCCGCTGCTCGACGTGCGGGTCTTCTCGGTGCAGGTCGGGCGATGCAAGCCGGATCCGGTGCTCTACCTGACCGCCTGCCAGCGGCTCGGGCTCACGCCGGCCGACTGCCTCTACGTCGGTGACGGCGGCAGCCAGGAACTGACCGGCGCCGAGCGGGCCGGGATGACCGCCGTCCGACTCGCCGCGCCGGACCTGGCCACGCACATGGTGTTCAACGCCGACCGGGACTGGCGGGGCCCCACGCTCGGCGCACTGGGTGAGGTGCTCACAGTCGTCGACAGCTACGTCGAGGTGGTCCGGGCCGGCTGACCCGAGCAGCGCCCGCGACCCTGTCGCGGGTGGCCGCCGTCAGCGGCGACGGACCCGGTGCAGCCGGAACGGTTTGCGGGTGGCCCGGACCGCCGGGGTGGCCCGGGGTGGCTCGGTCTGCGCGTCGGCGGGCAGGTCCGCGCCGGACAGCGGCGTACCGGCCGGGGTGAGTCGGTTCACCGCGCAGCCGTCGGACGCCCAGCGGGCCACCAGGTCGGCCGTCGGACCGGGTGCGTTGAGGCGCTTCGCCGCCACCAGCGGCGCGGCGGTGTCCCACGCCTCGGTGCCCGGCCGCACCCGGCTCACCCGTGCCGGCCAGGTGACGATCCGACCACCGTGATCACCGCGCAGGGTGACCTGCGCCTCGGTCGCGTCGGCCAGACCCGGCGCGGCCTGCTCGCCCGGCCCGGAGACCACCAGCAGCGCGCCCTCCAGCGGGGCGCACCAGAGGGCGAGCGCCGGCCCGCCGGACACGCTGACCCAGGCCACGGCGGCCTTCTTCATCGCCTCGTCGACAAGCGGTGTGCCCCTCGGGGCGTCCTCGTCCGTCACACCCGCATCCTCCCCCATCGGCGCCCGCGCTCAACCCACGAAGGGCGGGACGGTGATCTCGCCCCGGGCCACCGGCATCACCTGACCGGCGACCGTCGCACCGACCGCCACCCCGTTCGCCGCGGTGACCGTGCAGGCCAGCGCGGAGGGGCGGTTCATCTCCACACCCTGACGCACCGAGTACCGGGACAGCCCCGCACCGGGCAGCAGCCCGCTCGCCACCAGCCAGACACCCAGGCCGAGCGCCGCCGAGCCGGTCGCCGGATCCTCCGGGACGCCCATCCCCGGCACGAACACCCGGGCGTGCGCGGTTTGCGCGGCCGCGTCCCAGGAGAAGACGCTGACCTGCGACACCCCGTACCGCTGCGCCGCCGCCGGCTCCATCCGGGCGCGGGCCACCGACTCCGGCCGCACCGGCAGGTACGGGAACTCCAGCCCGCAGCCCGCGACGCGGGGTGCCGGCCCGACGTGGTCGTCCGCGGTCAACCCGGCGATCTCCAGCAACGGCTCCGGGTCCAACTCCGGCCCGAGGGTCGGGGTGCCACCGGTAAGCGTCGCCCCGGTCGCGGTCACCTCGATCGGCAGCACCCCGGCTCCGCACTCCTGGGTGACCTGCCCCACATCGAACATGCCTCGCCGGCTCGCGGTGACCGCCGCGCCGACGCTCGGGTGCCCGGCGAACGGCAACTCCTCGACCGGGGTGAAGATCCTGGCCCGGTAGGTGGCACCGACCTGGGTCGGCGGCAGCACGAACACCGTCTCGGACAGGTTGAACTCCAGCGCGAGCGCCTGCATCTGCTCGGTGGCCAGCGCCTCCGCGCCGAACACCACGGCCAGCGGGTTGCCGGCGAAGGGGCGGTCGGTGAAGACGTCCACGATCTCGTAGGCCAAGGTCGACATGTTGATAAACACTAGGCGCTTAGGCTGGTGCCCGTGAGCACGCCGACCCGGGTCTACATCGCCCGTCTCGCCGGAGTCGCCGTCTTCGACCCGAACGGCGATCAGGTGGGCCGGGTCCGCGACGCCGTGGCCCGGCTCCGGGCGACCAAGCGACCCCCGGAGGTGGTGGGCCTCGTCGCCGAGATGCCGATGCGTCGCCGGATCTTCCTGTCCATCAACCGGATCACCTCCATCGACGCGGACGCCGTCGTGCTCGGGTCCGGCACCCTCAACCTGCGCCGCTTCGAGAAGCGGCCAAACGAGCTGCTGGTCCTCCAGGAACTACTCGACCGGCGGGTGCAACTCGACCCGGGCGGCCAGCCCGGCGCGGTAGTGGACGTCGCGATGGAGTGCACCCGGGGCGGTGAGTGGTCGCTGACCCGCGTCGCCGTACGCGAGCAGACCGGGCGGCTCACCCGCCGCGGGCACCTGCACCAGGTCGAGTGGGACCGGGTGCGCGGGCTCAGCGGCATCGCCGACAACCGGGGTACGGCGAATCTGCTCGCCGTCCTGGAGGACATGCGCCCCGCCGACCTGGCCAACGCGCTTCAGGATCTGCCCGACGCCCGGCGCAACGAGGTCGCTGCCGCGCTTGACGACGAGCGGCTGGCCGATGTGCTCAGCGAGTTGCCGGAGCACGACCAGGTGGAGATCCTCGCCGCCCTGGACCGGGAACGGGCCGCGGACGTGCTTGAGGAGATGGACCCGGACGACGCGGCCGACCTGCTCAACGAGCTGCCCCCACCGGAGCAGGACGTGCTGCTGGACCTGATGGAGCCGGACGAGGCCGACCCGGTGCGTCAGCTCCTGAAGTACACGCCCGGAACGGCGGGCAGTGTGATGACCTCGGAGCCGGTCATCCTGCCGCCGGACGCCACGGTCGCCGAGGCACTGGCCCGGATCCGGGAGCCGCAGCTCTCCCCCGCCGTCGCCGCCCAGGTCTTCGTGACCCGGGCGCCGCAGAACACCCCGACCGGCCGCTACCTGGGCATGGTCCACTTCCAGGCGCTGCTGCGCGAACCCCCGGCCGACCTGCTGGGCAAGGTGGTGGTCAACGACATCGACCCGCTGCGCCCCACCACGCCGCTGCCGGAGATCACCCGTCGGATGGCCACCTACGACCTGGTCGCCATGCCGGTGATCGACCGGAACAACCGGCTGGTCGGCGCCGTGACGGTCGACGACGTGCTGGACCACTCGCTGCCCCGGGACTGGCGCGACCGCGACGCCCTGGTCGCCCCGGGCACCACCGACACCGAGCTGGACGGCGCGGATGGCTGAGCAGCGGCGTACCGAACGGCTCGACCAGCCGCGCGAGCCCAGGGGCATCAAGCTGCCCCGGTTCGACGCGGAGGCGTTCGGCAGGTGGTCGGAGGGCATCGCCCGGGGCATGGGCACCGCGAACTTCATCGTCGTCATGACGGTGGTGATCACGATCTGGTTCGTCTGGAACACGGTGGCCCCGGCGGACCTGCGCTTCGACCCGTACACCTTCACGTTCCTGACCCTGGTGCTGTCGTTGCAGGCCAGCTACGCGGCGCCGCTGATCCTGCTGGCCCAGAACCGCCAGGCCGACCGGGACCGGGTGGCCCTGGAGGAGGACCGGCGGCGAGCCACCGCGCAGAAGGCGGACACCGAGTACCTGGCCCGGGAGATCGCGGCACTGCGGATCGCGCTTGGTGAGGTTGCGACACGTGACTTCCTCCGCTCCGAGCTGGCCCGGCTGGCCGAGGAGCTGGACGAGGCGGGGCAGCGCCGGCAACGGCTGGAGCGCCGCCAGCACGACAAGGACAGCCGGCAGGAGAAGCGGAGTCAGCGGCCGACCGACGGTGTCGGCCTGGACGAACCACGCGACGACCTGGACGGCGACTTCGCCCGGGACGCCCGCCCGGACGGCACCGGGCCGCGCCTGCCGGACGCCTGATCCGTGGGTCATCGATTGGCTCACACCGACCCGGGCAGCAGCGGCAGCGGATGCCCCGCGACGTAGCATTGCGGGCATGTCAGCACCCGTGAGCACCGTCGAGGACGCGATCCTGGCCGCCCTGGCCACCGTCAACGACCCGGAGATCCGCCGGCCCATCACCGAGCTGGGCATGGTCCGCTCCGCCACGATCGCTGCAAGCGGCGTCGTACGGGTCGAGCTGCTGCTCACCGTCGCCGGCTGCCCGCTCAAGGACAAGCTGCGTACGGACATCACCACAGCTGTCGCCGCGGTGCCCGGCGTGACCGGTGTGGAGATCGATTTTGGTGTGATGACCCCTGAGCAGCGGCAGTCGTTGCAGTCGCAGTTGCGCGGCGGGGGCGCCACCGAGGAGCCCGTCATTCCGTTCGCCCAGCCCGGCTCGCGCACCCGGGTGTACGCGGTGGCCAGCGGCAAGGGTGGCGTCGGCAAGTCGAGCGTGACGGTCAACCTGGCGGCGGCGCTCGCCGCCCGCGGGCTCTCCGTCGGCGTGGTCGACGCGGACATCTACGGCCACTCGGTGCCCCGGATGCTCGGCACGGAGGCGCGGCCCACCCGCGTCGAGGACATGATCATGCCGCCGCAGGCGCACGGCGTGAAGGTGATCTCCATCGGCATGTTCACCTCCGGCAACGCCGCTGTGGTGTGGCGCGGCCCGATGCTGCACCGGGCCTTGCAGCAGTTCCTGGCCGACGTCTACTGGGGCGACCTGGACGTGCTCCTGCTCGACCTGCCCCCGGGCACGGGTGACGTGGCCATCTCGCTTGCCCAGTTGCTGCCCAACTCGGAGATCCTGATCGTCACCACCCCACAGACCGCCGCCGCCGAGGTGGCCGAGCGGGCCGGTGCGATCGCCCTGCAGACCCACCAGCGGGTGGTTGGCGTCATCGAGAACATGTCCTGGCTGGAGCTGCCGGACGGCTCCCGGATGGAGATCTTCGGTGCCGGGGGTGGCACGGCCGTCGCCGAGTCGCTGAGCCGGACCATCGGCGCCCAGGTGCCGCTGCTCGGTCAGATCCCACTCGACACCCGGGTCCGCGAGGCCGGCGACGCGGGCAACCCGATCGTGCTCGCCGAGCCGGAGTCCCCGGCGGCGCAGGCCCTCGGGGCGGTCGCCGACCGGCTCGCGCTGCGCCGTGAGTCGCTGCTCGGCAAGCCGCTCGGCCTCAAGCCCGCCGGTCGCTGACCACCCGAGCACCGTCAGCCCGTCGGCCGTTGTTGGCCGGCGGGCTGAGTCGTGGCTGGTTTGGTCAACTCGGGTTTCCGGAAGTCGGCCCTTCAACCCGCGTCGAACACCGCGACTGTCAAAAACCCGAGTTGATCAGAGCCGACGCCGGGCTCAGGCGGGCACGATCCGGCCGAGTCCGGGCAGCGCGGGCACCAGCCGGTCAGGCCGGTCAGGGCGGTCAGGCTACGGGTCGCTCAGGTGGCGTCGTCGTAGCTGGCCCGAGGAGCCGGCGTCGAGGGAGTGCTGGTGGCCGTGCCGGGCCGGGTCCCGTTCGACCGCAGATCCGCGGCGCTGGCCACGTCCTTCAGGTCGTCGTGCACGCCGCTGACGTCCGCGCGCAGGTTGTCGTAGACACCCTGCAACGGCTTGCGGATCGCCGCCTCGTCCTCCTCGCTGAGGAGGTGCTTGCGGATGAAGGCCTTCGGGTGCAGGTCCTCCAACTGGATGTCGGTGCCCAGCTCACGGCTCAGGTCGCCGGTGGCGTTACGGGCCATGTTGCGCAGGTTGCGCACCAGCCGAAGGCCGTCGTTGATGACCGCGGGCAGCCGATCACCGAAGATCAGCAGCGCCAGGAGCAGCAGCGCCCCGATCTCCCACCAGTTAAGGTTCTCGAACATCCCGCTGGCCTCCTCTCCGCCTCAGCAGCAAGACTACGCACGTCGGACGGCGTTGGGGCAAGGGGTGAGCCATGTTCACTTCGCGTCCGCGGCGAGAGTTACCGAGGTGTTCTGCCGGGCGGAGCCCCGTCGAAACTCGACGGACACCACCGAGCCCGGCGCGAACTTGCGGACCAACGCGGTCAGGTCCGTCGGCTCGGTCATCGGCCGCCCATTGATCTTGAGGATGACGTCGCCGACCTTCAACCCGGCGCTGTCCGCCGGGCCGGACGGCTCCACCTCCGCCAGCCGCAGGCCACCCCCGACGACGCCGGTCGGGCCGTCCGCTCGGGCGCCGATCACCGTACGCCGGGCCTTGCCGGTGCCGATGATGTCCTGGGTCACCCGCTTGGCCTGGTTGATCGGGATGGCGAAGGCGAGCCCGATGTTGCCCGCCTCCTGCCCCTCGGCGACAAGTGACTTGATTGTCGAGTTCACCCCGACCACCCGTCCGGCGCCGTCGACCAACGGCCCGCCCGAGTTGCCGTGGTTGACGGCCGCGTCGGTCTGGATGGCCGCGTAGTAGCGGATCGGACCACCCGGCTCGCCGGCCTGCATCGTCCGGTCCAGGGCACTCACGATGCCGGCGGTGACCGTGTTGGCAAGCGACAGCGGCGAGCCGATGGCGAGCACCGGGTCACCGACGGCCAGGGCGTCGGAATCACCGAACTCCACAGGTCGCAGCCCGCTCCGACTCACCTTGATCACCGCGATGTCCGACTCGGGATCCTGACCGACGATTGTCGCCGGCGCGGTGGTGCCGTCGTTGAAGACCACCGAGGCCTTGCCGCTGCCGCCGGCCACCACATGGTCGTTGGTGATCACGTGGCCGTCGGCGGTGGCGATGAAGCCGGAGCCCTCGCTGGTCCCGCCGAGGCTGCTCACCCGGACGGTGACCACGCTGGGCAGGACACGTTCGGCGACACCCGCAAGCGACTCCGGCTTGCGCTGGGCCAGCGCCGGCGGCTCCGCCGGCGCACCGCCGAGCACCACCCCACCAGCCCCGCCGCGGACCGCGAACGCGTAGCCGAGCGCCCCACCGAGGGTGCCGGCCAGCAGCGCGGTGATCACGGGAATGAGCAAGAGGTGACGTAGCGTCGGCCGACCCGGCGCGTCCGGATCGGTGACCGGCTCGGGCTCGGAGCCGGCCGCCACCACCCCCGGCACCACCACCGCGGTCGGCGCCGCCGGGTCCCGCCAGGGATCGGCGAGCGCGTCCGACCACCAGGGCGACGCCCCGGCCGTGCCCGGCCCACCCGCGACCGGCGCCGGCCAACTCGGCGACGACCCCACGGGCTGCCCACCCGCCACGGGCGGCACCGGCGGGTACCCGGATGTCGGTACGCCGGCCGGCGGCACGACGGGCGTGCTGCCCGGTGGCACCACAGCAGGCGTGCTGCCGGCCCCCGGCATGGTTGGCGATCCCACCGGCGGGGCGTCTGCCCCGGGCGGTCGCGCCGGAGCCGGAGTCTCACCGCCCCGGCGCCAGTCCCAGCCGTCGGTCACGTCGGTGCCTCCCAGTCCGTCCCCGGATCCCGCGCCGCGTCGCCCGGCCACGGGCCGGTTTGGTCGCGGCTGACGGGATACCGCTTCCAGGATTGCACGGATGCCCGCTGTGGAGTCAGCGGTTGCCCCGGTGATCGCGTCGGGCGGAGGCGCGGCTGCGCCCCCTGGCGGTCGCCTCTACGCTCACAGTGCCAACCCGCCCCCGCACCACGCACCGCCCCCGGAGGTGCCCCATCGCCACGGTCGCCGGTACCGGCAGTTCGACGGCCCAGGCTCAGCAGTTCGCCGAGTCTTACGTCACCGAGGATCTCGTCCTGCGCACCGCCCGCAGCCTGGCCCTGGAGGTGGGCCTCGACGCGGTCACCCCCGGTGCGGGAGCCGCGTTGCGGCTGCTTGCCGCCGCCGGCAACGCCCGCGCGGTGGTGGAGATCGGCACCGGCACCGGAGTGAGCGGGGTCTGGCTGCTGCGCGGCATGCGCGCCGACGGTGTGCTCACCACCATCGACGTGGAGGTGGAGCATCAACGGATCGCCCGGCGGATCTTCGCCGAGGCGGGCTTCGCGGCCGGCCGTACGCGGATCATCACCGGTCGGGCGCTCGACGTGCTGCCCCGGCTCGCCGACGGCGCGTACGACCTGGTCTTCGTGGACGCGGAGGCGACCGGCTTCCACGCCTGTGTGGAAGCCGCGCTGCGGCTGTTGCGCCCGGGCGGCGTGCTCGCGCTCAACGGCGTGTTGGCCGGCGGCCGGATCGGTGACCCGGCCGCCCGGGACGCGGAGACGGTGACGGTCCGCGAGACGATCAAAGCGGTCCGGGAGTCGGAGCACTGGATCCCCGCGCTGCTTCCGGTCGGGCACGGGGTGCTCGCCGCGGTGAAGTGCTGACCGGTGCTCAGTCGACGCTTGCCAGCCAACGCAGCAACCACCGAACGCCCCAACCGGTGGCACCGCGACTGACCTCGGCCTGGTCGCCGTCCGCCCAGGACGGGGCCGACATGTCCAGGTGCAGCCAGCGGTCCCGCAGTTCGCCGGTGAACTCGCGCAGGTAGAGCGCGGCCAGCACCGAGCCGGCGCCTTGTGCCGGCGCGCTGTAGAGGTCGGCGATGTCGCTGCCCAGGTACTCGGCGTAGTCGTTGTGCAGCGGCATCCGCCAGGCCGACTCGCCGGCCGCCTCGGTCGCGGCCAGCACGTCAGCGGCCAGTTTGTCGTTCTCGCTGTACAGGGCGGCGGTGCGCTTGCCCAGCGCCACGGCGTTGGCGCCGGTGAGGGTGGCCAGGTCGAGCAGCAGGTCCGGTTTGAGTTGCCGCACCGCGTACGCCAGGGCGTCGGCGAGGACCAGTCGGCCCTCGGCGTCGGAGTTGGTGGTCTCGCTGGTCGTTCCGCCGTAGTGCCGGACCACGTCGCCGGGGCGGAACGCCGAGCCGCTGACCATGTTCTCGGCGAGCGGGGCGAGCGTGGTGATCCGGACCGGCAGCCGCAGGGCGGCGGCGCCGAGGGTGGCGGCGACGACCGCGGCCGCGCCGGCCATGTCCTTGCGCATCAGTTTCATCGCCGGCACCGGCTTGATCGAGATGCCGCCGGTGTCGAAGGTGATGCCCTTGCCGACAAGCACCACGTGGGTACGCGCGTCGGCGGGGTGCCAGTCCAACTCGACCAGCCGGGGGCCACTGGCCGAGCCACCGCCCACGGCGAGGATCCCGCCGAAGCCCTCGGCGGCCAGCTCGTCCGGGCCGCGGACCCGCAGTCGCAGGTCCGGCAGGTCGGCCGCGGCGGACGCCACCTGGTCGGCGAACCACTGCGGGGTCTTCACCGAGGAGGGGGTGTTGGTCAGGTCACGGGCGAGGTGGGTCATCGCCGCGGTGGTCCGGGCCGTGGTGACGGTGGCCTCGAACGTGGCCGGGTCGGCGAGCAGCAGGTCGACGCCGGTGAGCGTCGGTGCGTCGCCGGCCTGGGTCAGCCGGTACCGGTACGGGGCGAGCAGCAGCCCCTCGGTCAGTCCGCGCACTGCCGCCGGCGTCAGCTCGGCCGGCAACGCGATGGTGATATGCGTCTCATCCGCCGCGGAGCGGGCCAGGGCCGCGCCGGCCGTCCGCCAGGCCGCCTCGCCACCGTCGCCGATGCCGAGCAGCAGGAGCCGGCCGGGGGTACGTCCGGGGCGCAACTGGGTGTGGATCTCGCCAGCTCGGCCGTTCAGCCGGGCCGCCGACACCAGCGCGGCTGCCTCGTCGGCCGTGCCGTCCGGCGGGGCCGCGGCGGTCGACACCGGCTCGGCCGGGGCGTCACCTCCCGCTGCCGGATCGGCGGGGCGGACAGGCAGGACGAGGACGTCGAGCCGGTCGGGCTCGGCGATCAGACGGATGGCGAGCACGCGGAACCGTACCTCCAGGAATGTCGCGGAGCGGAACTCAGCCCGCCTGCCCGCAGTGATGAAGACCCTGAGCCACCGGCGATACCGGTGGCTCAGGGTCGAAGAACGCTCCGGGCGGTGGAAGCCGCCCGGACCACTCCTTACTCAGCCGGCCGCCGCCTTCAACGCGTCACCGAGCGCGTTGGCCTCGTCGGGAGTCATCTCGACGACGAGCCGGCCACCGCCCTCCAGCGGGACCCGCATGACGATGCCCCGCCCCTCCTTGGTGACTTCCAGCGGACCGTCGCCCGTCCGCGGCTTCATCGCCGCCATGTTGTCTCCCCTCAGACCTACACCAGGGTCGGTGGGTTGCCCCACAGCCACTTCGTCACGACCACCCGCAACGGTCGCGGGGGTGTCGACTGACGATTTTCCCTGATGAACACCGCCGGACCCAAACCGGAGCAGCATTGATGTAACAGCATCTAGCTTATCTTGAGAAGGCCTGTCACAATGTGCGGTCATGCAGGCACGGTCGGCACTCTTCGACCTGTACGGCGACCACCTCCGGCCGAGGGGTGGCCGTGCACCGGTTGCTGCCCTGGTCAAACTGCTGGCGCCGCTGGGAATCGCACCGCCAGCCGTTCGCACCGCCGTGTCCCGGATGGTGCGTCAGGGCTGGCTCGAACCGCTCCGGTTGATCTCCGGACCGGGATATTCGATCACACCGAAAGCCGCCCGGCGACTCGACGAGGCGGCCTCCCGGATCTACCGGACCGGCCGGGTCACCTGGGACGGCCGGTTCGATCTGCTGGTGTTGGAGGCCCCCGGCTCCCGACGGGACCGGCAGCGGCTCGCCGCGAACCTGAGCTTCCTCGGCTACGGCACGCTCGACGAGCAGACCTGGGTCGCCACCCGGCCCGCCGAGGACGTCGACCTGATCCTGGCCGAGGCCGGCATCCGGTTCGAACGGTTCACCGCCTCGCACTTCGCGGGCACCCCAGGTGCCATGGGCGTGGTCCGGCGAGCCTGGAACCTGACCGAGATCGGCCGCGCCTATGAGCAGTTCGTCGCGGACCAGCGCCCACTCCTCTCCGCCGTCACCGTGCGCAGCAGCGACGAGGAGGCGTACGCGACCCGGTTCCGGCTGGTGCACGCGTGGCGTACGTTCCTCTTCCGGGACCCGCAGCTGCCTCCGGCGCTGCTGCCCGAACGCTGGCCCGGCACCGCCGCGGCCAGTTTCTTCGACCGGCACGCGGCCCGCCTGCGTCCGGCCGCGGACCGGTACGTCGAACAGTGCCTCGACGCCGGCAACCGCCTCGTTCGACAGAAGGGTCGTTAGACACGTGACCGAGCCGCTGCTTGTCGACCGGACCGACGCCGTCGTCACCCTCACGCTGAACCGGGCGAACGCGATGAACGCGCTCGACGTGGCGCTGAAGGAGGCGCTGCGGGACACCCTGGCGGAGCTGGAGACCGACCGGTCCTGCCGGGCGGTCGTGCTGGCCGGGGCGGGCGGGTCGTTCAGCGCCGGTCAGGACCTGCGCGAGCACGTGTCGACGCTGGAAAACTCCGCAAGCGATCCCCTGGGTACCGTGCGGGCGCACTACAACCCGATCGCCGCCCGGCTCGCCAACCTGCCCAAGCCGGTGGTCGCCGCGGTCCGTGGAATGGCCGCCGGCGCGGGCGCGTCGCTTGCCTTCCTCGCCGACATCCGCATCGGTGGCCCGAGCACCAGTTTCCTGATGGCCTTCGCCAAGGTCGGCCTCGCCGCCGACACCGGCGCCTCCTGGACCCTGCCCCGGCTGGTCGGCCACGCCAAGGCGGTGGAGCTGCTGATGCTGGCCGAGCCCGTCCGCGCCGAGGAGGCCTGCCGGATCGGCCTGCTCAACCGCCTGGTCGACGACGACGAGCTGGTGTTGCCAACCGCCCAGGAGCTGGCCGCCCGCCTCGCCGCCGGCCCGACTGTCGCCTACGGGGCGATCAAGCGGCAGCTCTCCATCGCCGACGCCGGCACTCTCGCCGACGCCCTCGCGGCCGAGGCGCAGGCCCAGTCGATCTGCGGTGCCACCGCCGACCACCGGGCAGCCACGTTCGCCTTCGTCGGCAAGCAGAAACCGGTCTTCGAGGGACGCTGAACGCGATTCGCACGCCGCCCTTACCGTCCTCGAACACTCACCGCCTAGCGTCGCCCGGTATGAGCGATCGTGAAGCGGTGGCGCATCTGCTGCGCCGGGCCACCTTCGGGCCGACCGCAGACGAGGTGGACGCCGCCGAGCGGGCCGGACCGGCGGCCACCCTGGACAACCTGCTCACCCCCACCCGCAGCGACCGTGGCGCGGCGGCCACCCCGCCGCCGGTGCTGGCCCCGGACCCGTACGCCCGGCTGACCGGCGAATCCACCCGAGAGCAGCGACAGCAGGCCAACGCGGAGCGGCGCAAGCAGCTCCAACAGGTCACCGCCTGGTGGCTGGACCGGATGGTGGCCGCCGAGGACGGGCTGACCGAGAAGCTGCTCTTCTTCTGGCACGGGCACTGGGCGACAAGCGCGCAGAAGGTCAAGTCGGCCCGGGTGATGCAGGGCCAACTGGACACGCTGCGCCGGCACGGACGTGGGCCACTGGCCCCACTTGTCGCCGCGATGGTGCGCGACCCCGCCCTGATCCTCTGGTTGGACGGGCAGAAGAACACCCGGAAGGCCCCGAACGAGAACCTGGCCCGCGAGCTGATGGAGTTGTTCACCCTCGGCATCGGCGCCTACTCCGAGGCGGACGTGAAGGCCGGCGCACGCGCCCTGACGGGCTGGGTGGTCGACAGGCGTACCGGGGTGGCCCGCTTCGAAGCCAAGCGGCACGACCCCGGAGAGAAGACCATCCTCGGGCAGAGCGGCCGGTTCGACGCCGAGGCGTACGCCGGGCTGCTGGCCGCCCAACCCGCGGCGGCGACGTTCGTGGCCGGGCGGCTCTGGTTCCGCTACGCCGGCACGGAGGTCCCGGCACCGGAGGGCCTGGCCGGCGCGGACACCGTCGCGACTCTGCGGGCGATCCTCTCGGCGCCGGCCTTCGCCCAGACCCGGGGCACGCTCGTCAAGCAGCCGGTGGAATGGCTTGTCGGCGCGCTGCGACAGCTCGGCATCCGACCCTCGGCACTGCCCGAGCAGCAACACAAACAACTGCTGGCCGGCCTGAACGCGCTGGACCAGGTGCCGCTGCGACCGCCGAGCGTGGGCGGCTGGCCGGCCGGGGCCGCCTGGCTGACCACCTCGTCGTTGCAGGCCCGGCTGCGGACGGCCGGAATGCTCGCCGCCGCGGTGAATCCCGCGGTGCTGGCCCGGCTGACCGCCGCTCCCGCCGCCGGACGGCCGGACGCGCTGGCCCGGTTGCTCGTGGTCGACGGCTGGAGCGCGCGTACCCGCACCGCGCTCACCCCGCTGGCCGGCGAGCCCCGCAAGCTGCTGGCCGCCGGCCTGGTCAGCCCCGAATACACAGTCAGCTGAGCGGAGGAGTCGACATGGACACCCAGACCCGACGCAGGTTCCTGCTGACCAGCGGGGTGGTCGGCGCGGGCGCGCTGGCCGCCGGCGCCGGCGCGTACCGCCTGCGGGACCTGCTGGACACCAGCGGCGACCGCGATCCACAGGCTCGCACGCTGGTGCTGGTGACCCTCTACGGCGGCAACGACGGGCTGAACACGGTCATCCCGTACGCCGATCCGGCCTACCGGGCGGCCCGTCCCGAGCTGGCCTACCCGGACGGGGAGGTGCTGCGGTTGGACGACGGCTTCGGCCTCAACCCGGCACTGGCCGGCCTGCACCAGCGCTGGTCCGGCGGTGGCCTGGCGATCGTGCGCGGAGTCGGCTACCCGAAGCCGGACCGCAGCCACTTCCGGTCGATGGACATCTGGCACACCGCGCAGCCGGACCGGCCCGGCAACACCGGTTGGCTGGGTCGTTGGCTGGACTCCGCCGGCGGCGACCCCCGGCTGGCGGTCTCCTTCGAGCCGGCGCTGCCGCCGCTGCTGGCCGGGGCGCGGAGCGCGGGTGCCGCCGTGCCGGTGAGCGACCGGAAGGCCGCCAAGGGACTGCCCGCCGAGACACTTGGCGCGCTCGCCGCCGCCGAGGCGGGTGAGTCGGCGGCCCGGGGCCGGGCCGCCGCCTGCTTCGCCGATCTGCGGTCGGTGGACGAGATGATCCGCCAGGTACGCGACTCGGCCGACCCGGACGCGGCAGAGCAGGACGGCGAGCAGGCACCCGCGACGGCGACCGGCGGCGCGCGCACCCCGCTGGACGCGCAGTTGGACCTGGTCGCACAGTGCGTCGAGGCGGGAGTGTCCACCCGGGCCTTCTCGGTGTCGCTCGGCGGCTTCGACACGCACGCCGACGAGAAGCAGTTGCAGGCCGTCCTTCTGGGTCAGCTCGACCGGGCGCTCACCGGGTTCGCCGACCGGATGAGTCGCACCGAGGCGGGCCGGAAGGTGGTGGTGGCCGTCTACTCCGAGTTCGGCCGCCGCGTCCGGGCCAACGCCTCGGACGGCACCGACCACGGCACCGCCTCGGACCTGCTGCTGCTGGGCGGCGGCGTACGTGGCGGCTGGCACGGTGCGCCGCCGAGCCTCACCGATCTCGACGACGGCGACCTGAAATACACGACCGATTTCCGCGATGTCTACGCCACGCTGCTGGAGCGGGTGCTGGACACCGACCCGGGCCCGATCCTCGCCGACTGGCGGGGACGAGTGGACAAACTCTTCTAGTCGTCCTCTTCCGGGTCCTGGTTGGCCTGCTCGCCCAAAACGAACGCCTGCATGGCCAGCTCGTCGTCGGACGGCGAGACGAAGGCGGGCAGCTCACGAGGGCCCAGCTCCTGCACGTAGGACCAGAAGAGCCGGACCGCCTCGGCCCGCGTGCCGGCCTCGATCGGCAGGTCGAGGCTGACCAGCCAGGTGCGCCGTGCCGGGGGCGGGCCGAGCTGGTCGGCAAGCGCCCGGAAGGCCGCCGGCTCCAGCGCGGTGACCGGCCCGTCGAGCGTCAGCAGGTCGGCCGGCACCGGCTCGTCGAAGGCCCGCCGGGTGTACGCCACGACGACGGTCCCCGGCTCGACCGGGGACTGCGGGTCGTCCGGGTCTTCGCGGTGGCGCTGACCCGGCCCGGTGACCCGGCCGAGCGCGACAAGCCGCGGCGGCGCGTCGACAAGCACCGCCACCTGGTCTCCCGGGCCCGGCAGGGTGATGTCCGCCAGCCCGGTCAGCTCCAGCGTGTCGTGGTGCACGAGCCGCTCGGCCTCGTACCGCTCGGCTGGCAGCAGCACGGCCCAGGCGCCCACGCCGTCGGCACGGCCGGATTCGCCGGCCCGGTACGCCGTCTCGGTCGTCATGTCAGCCATCCCATCATGTCGCCGGTGGGAGGGTGACGTGACAGCCGACGATGTGATCGTCGACCATGCCGGTGGCCTGCATCAGCGCGTAGGCGGTGGTCGGGCCGACGAACCGGAAGCCGCGCTTCTTGAGCGCCTTGGCCATCGCCGTCGACTCCGGCGTGATCGGCGCCAGCTCGGCGAACGAGGTGGGGCGGGTCGGCCGGGGCTCCGGTGCGAAGGACCAGAGCAGCGCGGACAGCCCCTCCGGCACCTCCATAGCGGCGCGGGCATTGGCGACCGCGGCCTCGATCTTGGCCCGGTTGCGGACGATGCCGGCGTCGGCCAACAGCCGGGTCACGTCGGCGTCGGAGTATCCGGCGACGGTCGGGATGTGGAACTCGTCGAAGGCCAACCGGAACGCCGGACGTTTGCGCAGGATGGTCAGCCAGGACAACCCGGACTGGAACGCCTCGAGCGTCATCCGCTCGTAGAGCGCGTCGTCGCCGCGCAGCGGCCGCCCCCACTCGGTGTCGTGGTAGACGGCGTAGTCGGGGGTGCTCGACCCCCAGGCGCAGCGAGGCAGCCCGTCGGCACCGATCACCAGGTCAGTCACGTCGTACACGCTAGGGCATCGCTCCGACAGCCCATCGCCACCGGCACCGGGCGGGCAGCCGGCGCCGGGCGCGCTCAGGGCAGACGGCCCTGCTCGACCAGCCGGGCGAACCTCTTCAGCGCCTGGGTGAGGCCGAGCTTGGAGCCGGGCCAGAGCACCGGCCACGCCAGTCGACCGGCCCGGCCGCCCGGCAGGTGGAACCACTCGTGCCAGACGACCTGGGTGCGGTCCCGACCCAGTTGGGTGCAGCGCAGCACACCCGGGCCGCGCAGCAACTGGCCGTAGTGCACCACGCCGATCTCGTACGGCTCGTCGACCCGGACCACCCGCATCTCGTCGCGCAGCACGGCCCGGCCGAGCGCGGTCACCGCCTCGACGCGGCTGCCCTCGCGCCCGTCGCCCTCGACCACGCGTACACGGGTGAACGGGATCCAGTCGGACTGACGGTCCCAGGCGAGCAGGGCGGCGAAGACCCGTTCGGCGGGAGCGTCGACGATCACCGTGGCGGTTACCTCACCAGCACCGGGTTGGGCGGCCTCACGAAGATCGTCGGCGCCCCCCGGACCGGTCACGCCGACTCCGACCGAACCGTCGCGCCGTGCTGCCCGGTGCCGTCGGCGGGTGCGCCGTCGGTCTGTTCAGAATCGGCCGCCGCGCCACTGGACACGACGGCCGGCGCCACGCCGTCGGAATCGGCCGCTGACGAGGTGGCGGCGGGCAGCGGGTCCGCGCTTGTCGAGCCGACCGGGGCGGCCCCGGAGCCGGCCTCGTCGGCCGGCGACCCGGCCGCGACATCGGACTTCGCCGCGTCGGACTCGGCCGTGTCGGACTTCGCCGCGTCGGCCGCGTCCGGGCTCGTCGCCCTGCTGGCGGACTGTTCACGGGCGTCGCGCAGCACGTCCGCGTCGTCGGTGCGGCCCTCACGCAACGCGGTGACCTCCGCCTCCAGTACGCCGATCAGCTCAGACTTGTAGCCGATGTCGTAGGCGGCACGGCGCATCGCCTGATCGACCTGGGCCATCCGGTACCCGCGCAACCCGGTGTCGAAACGGACCGCGCCCACGTCGGATTCACGCAATGGCCGGGTGCCCGGCAACGCCACGGCCTGCGAATCCGGCTCGGCCGGCACCAGACCGGGATCGCGGCCGCTGACCAGCACCGTCACGCCGAAAATCACCGCCGCGACCGTCAACGCCACGACCAGGAGGAGCAGAAGCTGACCCATGTACTGATCGTGGCACGGCAGCCGGCCGGGAGCGACCCCGCCACCCGTCCCGATCGCGATCCGTACCGACGCCGCCCGGAGTCGCGGTCGGGCCACCGACTAGCGTCGGGGACGGCCGACGCGGCGGCGACGGCAGACTCTCAGGAGGCGGGCATGGCCGGGGCGCTTCGGCTGGGCGGGCGCACGTTCGCCCCCGACGAGCTGGTGGTGATGGCGATCGTCAACCGCACCCCGGACTCGTTCTTCGACAGGGGGGCCACCTACGCCGCGGACAGCGCCCTGCGCGCGGTGGAGCGGGCCGTGACCGAGGGCGCGGCGATCATCGACATCGGCGGGGTCAAGGCCGGCCCCGGCGCGGAGGTGGACGTCGCCGAGGAGATCCGCCGCACGGTGGACACCATCGCCGCCGTCCGGGCCGCGTTCCCAGCGGTGGTGATCTCCATCGACACCTGGCGGGCCGAGGTGGCGACGGAAGCAGTGGCCGCCGGCGCCGACCTGCTCAACGACACCTGGTCGGGTGCCGACCCCACCCTGGCCCGGGTGGCCGCGCAGACCGGCGCGGGCCTGGTCTGCTCGCACGCCGGCGGCCTGGTCCCACGGACCCGGCCGCACCGGGCCGCCTTCACCGACGTGGTCACCGACGTGGTCGCGACCGTGACCGGGCTCGCCGAGCGAGCGGTGGCGGCCGGGGTACGCCCCGACGGCATCCTCATCGACCCGGCACACGACTTCGGCAAGAACACCCGGCACTCCCTGGAGATCACCCGCCGACTGGGCGAGCTGACCGACACCGGCTGGCCGGTGCTGGTGGCGCTCTCCAACAAGGACTTCATCGGTGAGTCGCTGGACCTGCCGGTGCCCGACCGGCTGGAGGGGACGCTCGCCGCCACGGCGGTCTCGGCCTGGCTGGGCGCCCGGGTGTTCCGGGCCCACCAGGTCGGCCCGACCCGCCGGGTGCTGGACATGGTGGCCTCGATCCGGGGCGACCGCCCACCGTCGGCGACCCGCCGCGGCCTGGCTTGACCGGTCGTCGCCGGGACCGACCGTCAACGGCCGGGTTGACCGGCCCGATCGCCGGAGGCGGTGACGCTCAGGTCCAGCGGAGGATGTTCCTACGCCAGGCGTAGAGGATGCCGAGCGCGAGCACCGCCACGAACACCGCCATCTCCACCACCGTCACCAGGCCGAAGCCCGGCCGGTCGAAGACCACCGCCCAGGGGAAGAGGAACACCGCCTCGACCGCGAACAGCACGTACAGGTACGCGTAGACGTAGTAGCGGATCTGCATCTGAGCCCAGTCCGCGCCCACCGGGTCCAGCCCGCACTCGTAGCTGGCCCGCTTGCCGGGCGGATCGGCCGGACGGGCGGGGCGTAACACCCGGTTGGCCGAGAACGCCGTAACAAAGAACAGAACGCTGGCGAGCAGCAAGAGCCCGAGCGTCGCGTACGAGCCCAGGTATCCGGTCACAGTCCGGAGCCTACCGTCCGCCCGGGAGGGCCGTCCCAAACACGTTACGGATTTGTTTCCAGATGGGACTAGTGCGCCGGGGCAACTGTTGCCGAATATTGGACACCCACCCATGTACCGGAGGACAGATGGCCCGCCTGAAGGCATCGCCCGGTAAGCGGGCGGAGGGGCGGCACCCCATGTCCCTGCTGGGGACCTCACTCGCGCTCGGTCTGCTCGTGGCGCTCGCCGTGGGGCCGGCCTGGGCCAGCGCGGCAACGCCGGACGCGGACCCGGTCGTGGCGCTCACCGACCCGGTCAGCGAACCCGGAGGTGAGCCCGGGGGTGAGCCCGGGACCAGCCCAACGGACGAGCCGCCCCCGACCGAGGAGCCGGGCGGGTCTCCGGAGCCGACCAACCCGGCGCCGGAGACCACCGCGCCGCCGCCGGAGACGCCACCGGCACCGGAGACCACCGCGCCGGAGGTGCCGCCGGCACCGAGCAACAGCGCGCCCGCGCCGGGCGGACCACCCACACCGGCGCCCCCGCTGCCGCCGGCGCCTCCGGCCCCGCCGGTCCGCCCGCCCGCCCCGGGTCCGGAGGCGCCGCCGCCGAATCCGCTCGGTGTGCAGGTCACCACCCAGGACGTCACGCTCCCCAAGGCGTACTGGAACGCGGCCAGCACGGCCGCCACCCTGCAGGTCACCATCAACAACACAGGCACGACAGCGCAACGGATCCGGCTCTCGTACACGCTGCCGGCCGGGCTGACCGATGCCGGGACGAAGGGCTGCGCCGCCGCCGGTGGGGGCGCGTACCACTGTGGGGCCTGGACGGCCGGGGCCGGCGTCCGGTTCAGCGCTCTGCTCCGTCTGCGGGTCGACGGCTCCGCGTGGCGGAAGATGCCCCTCGCCGGTTCCGTCCAGGTCGTCGCGGACGCGCCGGGAGTGCCCGGGGAAGCGGTAGACGACCAGGGTTTCGCGGTGCTCTTCCCGCCCGGTCCGCCGGTGCCCGGGATAACGCTGGCCGCCGACGAGGTCGCCTTCGACATCAGTGGCGCCGCCAGCGCCCTCACGCTCCGGCTGGGCAACACCGGCACGGTGGACGCCGACGGCCGGGTGGAGGTCGTCCTGCCGGCCGGGGTGACAGTGCCCACCCCGCCGCCCGGTTGTGTGGCTGTCGACCCGACCCGGACCCGCTGCGACGCGGGCACGGTGGCGGCGGGCCGGACCACCGAGTTGCGACTGCCGGTGGAGGCGACGCCGCAGGCCCAGAGGGAAGCGCCGTTGTCCGGAGCGGTGATCGGCCAACTCGACCCACGCAGCGGCGCGACCCGGCAGGTGCAGATGAGTTTCCGGATCACCGCGGCGGCGGCGCTGGCCACGCCGGTGGTCTCACCGCCCGCACCGACCGGCTCCCAGGGTGTGCTCCCCGGGGGTGCCGCCGCCGACGACGACGGGACGACCTCGGTGCGGCGTACCGCGATCATCCTGATCGTGGTCTCCGCGCTGCTGGTGGTGCTGGCTCTCGCGCTGGCCATCATCTCGCTGCGCCGCCGGCTCTCCGGCCCGGCGCCCGAGCCGGCGCCCCGTACCGCCGAGTGATCGACGAGCGACCCCGGACCGCTGGTGTTCGGGGTCGCCGGAGTGGACCCGTGGTGATCTGAATTACGGCGGGCGGGGTATAAGGGCGCAAAGACGGGCATTTCCCCGCCTAATCCGGTCCCAGTCGGCGGACCTCCGGCGCTGGTTAGGACTCCCTTAGACGTAGGCTCTGAGATGAGGTACGACAGCGACCGGACCAGCCTGGGGCGGTGCGGTGAAACGTCGCGTCAAGGAGGTTCGGTGGCCGGGCAAGGCGAGGTTTTGCGAGCCCCGCAGTCGCGAACGAAGGTGGGACAGTGACCAAGCAGATCCGTCAACTCGACCGGGTGGTCATCCGGTTCGCCGGTGACTCCGGCGACGGCATGCAGTTGACCGGCGACCGGTTCACCTCGGAGACGGCGCAGCTCGGCAACGACATCTCCACGCTGCCCAACTTCCCCGCCGAGATCCGGGCTCCCGCCGGCACCCTGCCCGGTGTGTCGAGCTTCCAGGTGCACTTCGCCGACTACGACATCCTCACCCCGGGCGACGCGCCGAACGTGCTGGTGGCGATGAACCCGGCGGCCCTCAAGGCCAACCTGGCCGACCTGCCGCGCGGCGCGGACATCATCGTCAACACCGACGAGTTCACCAAGCGCAACCTCGCCAAGGTCGGCTACCAGGCCAGCCCGTTGGACGACGACTCGCTGGCCGGCTACGTCGTGCACCCGGTGGCGCTGACCTCGATGACTGTCGGCGCGCTCGCCGACTACCAGGTGTCCAAGAAGGACGCCGAGCGGTCGAAGAACATGTTCGCCCTCGGGCTGCTCTCCTGGATGTATTCGCGGCCCTACGAGTCCACGCTGCGCTTCCTGGAGCGCAAGTTCGCCTCCCGTCCGGAGCTTGTCGCGGCGAACGTCGCCGCCTTCCGGGCCGGCTGGAACTTCGGCGAGACGACCGAGGACTTCGCGGTCCGCTACGAGGTCAAGCCGGCGAAGATGAAGCCCGGCACCTACCGCAACATCACCGGCAACGCGGCGCTGTCGTTGGGGCTGGTCGCCGCCGGGGTCCGCTCCGGGCTGCCGGTCTTCCTCGGCGCGTACCCGATCACGCCCGCGTCGGACATCCTGCACGAGCTGAGCAAGCACAAGCGCTTCGGCGTCACCACGGTGCAGGCCGAGGACGAGATCGCCGCGGTCGGCGCGGCGCTTGGCGCGTCGTACGGCGGGTCGCTCGGCGTGACCACCACCAGCGGCCCCGGTGTGGCGCTCAAGAGCGAGACGATCTCCCTCGCGGTGGCGCTGGAGCTGCCGCTGGTGATCGTGGACGTGCAGCGCGCCGGCCCGTCGACAGGCATGCCGACCAAGACCGAGCAGGCCGACCTCAACATGGCGCTCTACGGCCGGCACGGCGAGGCCCCGGTCGCGGTGATCGCGCCCCGGTCGCCGTCGGACTGCTTCTTCGCGGCGCTGGAGGCGGCCCGGATCGCGCTCACCTACCGCACGCCGGTGATCCTGCTGTCCGACAACTACGTCGCGAACGGTTCGGAGCCGTGGCTGCTGCCCGACGTGGAGTCGCTGCCCGACCTGCGGGTCGAGTTCGCCACCGAGCCCAACGGCGAGGACGGCACCACCTTCCTGCCCTACCTGCGTGATCCGGAGACCCTGGCCCGGCCGTGGGCCATCCCCGGCACCGCAGGCCTGGAGCACCGGATCGGTGGCCTGGAGAAGGCCGACAAGACCGGCGACATCTCCTACGACCCGGCCAACCACGACTTCATGGTGCGCACCCGGGCCGCCCGGATCGAGGCGATCCCGGTGCCGGACATCGAGGTGGAGGACCCGGACGGCGACGCCCGGGTGCTGGTCCTCGGCTGGGGCTCGACGTACGGCCCGATCGGCGCGGCGTGTCGCGGCGTGCGCCAGCGTGGGCTGTCCATCGCCCAGGCGCACCTGCGGCACCTGGCCCCGATGCCGGCCAATCTCGGTGCGGTGCTGCGCTCGTACGACAAGGTGGTCATCCCGGAGATGAACCTGGGCCAGCTCGCCCACGTCATCCGGGCCCGCTACCTGGTCGACGCGATCAGCTACAACCAGGTCCGCGGCCTGCCGTTCACGGCCGCCGAGCTGGAGACGACGCTGGAAGAGGTGCTGAAGAATGTCTGAGCCCATCGCCCTCAAGCTCACCGCCAAGGACTTCAAGTCCGACCAGGAGGTGCGCTGGTGCCCGGGCTGCGGTGACTACGCGATCCTCGCGGCCATTCAGCAGTTCATGCCGGAGTTGAACATCCCCCGCGAGCGGACCGTCTTCGTCTCCGGGATCGGCTGCTCGTCGCGCTTCCCGTACTACATGAACACGTACGGGATGCACTCGATCCACGGCCGCGCCCCGGCGATCGCGACCGGCCTGTCGGTGTCCCGGCCGGACCTGTCGGTCTGGGTGGTCACCGGCGACGGTGACGCGCTTTCCATCGGCGGCAACCACCTGATCCACGCACTCCGCCGCAACGTCAACCTCAAGATCCTGCTGTTCAACAACCGGATCTACGGTCTGACCAAGGGGCAGTATTCTCCGACGTCCGAGGTCGGCAAGATCACCAAGTCGACTCCGGCCGGCTCGGCGGACGCCCCGTTCAACCCGCTCTCGCTCGCCCTCGGCGCGGAGGCCAGCTTCGTCGGCCGGACCATCGACTCCGACCGCAAGCACCTCCAGTCGGTGCTGCGGGCCGCCGCCGAGCACGAGGGTTCGGCGTTCGTGGAGATCTACCAGAACTGCAACATCTTCAACGATGGGGCGTTCGAGCAGCTCAAGGACCCGTCCACGCGGGACGACTACCTGATCCGCCTGGAGCACGGGCAGCCGATCACCTTCGGCGCCGACGGGCAGTTCTGCGTGGTGCACCCGCCGGGCGGCTTCGGCCTGGAGGTCCGGGAGACCAGCTCGGTCCGCCCGGAGGAGATCGTCGTGCACGACGCCACGGTGGCCGACCCGGCGTACGCCTTCGCGCTGTCCCGGCTGCCCGGCCTGGACCTGCGCAACACGCCGATCGGGGTGTTCCGCTCGGTGGACCGACCGTCCTACGACAGTGTGGTGCAGGGTCAGCTCGCGGCCGCCAAGGCGACTGTCACCGAGACTCCCGAGCAGCAGCTCGCCGGCCTGCTGTCCAGCGGCGACACCTGGACGATCCTCTGATCCGACAGCGTTGACGAGAGCGGCCGTCCCCGTACCGGGGGCGGCCGCTTTCCTCGTACCGGCACTGCCTCAGCGCTGGGCGGAGGCCGGCGTCCAGAGGTTGTCGATCTCCTTCTCGGTCGCCGCGAGACTCGCCTCGTGCAGCGGGATCAGCTCGGCCATCGCCGGCACCGAAGGCGCCAGGGTCAACTCGGTGCTGATAAAGCGCGGCTCCAGGCCGGTCAACGACAGGCCGTGCGGGAGCCACGGCTCAGCGTGGTCCCAGCCGTTGCGCGGGGTGCCCTCGCCGTAGCCGCCGCCCCGGGTGGCCAGCACCACGAACTGACGCTCACCGAGCAGGCCCTGCTGGGTCGTCGGGTCGTACGCCAGCCCCGGCACGATCAGGTGGTCGACCCAGGACTTGACGCTGCTGGGCGCGCCGTAGTTGTAGAGCGGCAGGCCGAGCAGCACCACGTCGGCCTGCTTCACCTCGTCGACCAGCCGCTCGCTGAGTTCCCAGGATTCGCGCTGGGCCGGGGTGTGCTGGTCCGGCGGCGTCATCCGAGCCAGGCCGCTCGCCGCGTCGAGGTGCGGCAGCGGATCCGCGCCGAGGTCCCGGTAGGTCACGGTGCCGTCCGGGTGGGCCGCACGCCAGGTGGCGACGGCGCGGGCGGTGAGCCGACGGCTGACCGACCAGTCACCCCGAATGCTTGAGTCGATATGCAGCAGATGCATTATTCCTCCTCCAAGGATCGTCTGTGCAGCACCAACTATTTATAGCAGGCCGATGTTCCACCTGGTCGGTAGACTGGGTCACATGTCCGCCCCGTCGCCTGACCCCTCGGAGCACCGCTCGGGCGCGCTGCTGGACCATCTGGCCCGGCGGATGCGGCTGCGGTCGGAGTCGGTGCTGGCGCCGCTGGGCCTACGGCCGCGGCATCTGGTCGCGCTCACCGTGCTGCGCGCCGGCGGTGGCACCAGCCAACAGGCGCTCGCCACCATCCTGGAAATGGACAGCACCAACATTGTCGGGCTGCTCAACGACCTGGAAGCGGAGCAGTTGATCGAGCGTCGACGCTCACCGGAGGACCGACGCCGACACGTCGTCGAACTCACCGAAGACGGTGCGAAACGCCTCAGCGAGGCCGAATGCGCCCTCGCCGGAGCCGAGGACGAGGTGCTGGGAGCACTTGCTCCCAGCGAGCGGGAAACGCTCTACGAGCTGCTCCGGCGGGCGTCCGCCACGACGCCGGTGAACTGCACCGAGGCGATCTGCGCCGCCGACGAGACCTGCTGACGCCGCACGGCGCGACGGTCAGGCGGTCGTCGCCGACTGCGGACGATCGTCGCGGACATGCACGAGCATGTCGCCGGTCTCGATCACCGCGCCGGCCCGGTCGGCCAGGGTGACCACCTTGCCCCGCCGCACCAGGGCGATCACCAACGAGTCCAGCTCGCGTGGCGAGCGACCCACCTCGTCCCGCTCCGCCGAGCGCATCGCCAGCGCCATGCCCTGACCCGGAGTGAGCAGATCCTCCACCACGTCGATCAGCGGCGGGGCCGAGGTGGACAGGCCGAGCAGCCGGCCCGCCGTGGCCGAGGAGACGATCACGTGGTGCGCGCCGCTCTGCTTGAGCAGCGGCGCGTTCTCCGCCTCCCGCGCCGCCGCGATGATTCGGACCTGCCCGGCGGTGAGCTGCCGTACGGTAAGCGCGACAAGGACCGACGCGTCGTCGCTGTCGGTCGCGATGATCACGGCCTTCGCGTTCTTGACATGCGCCTCGTTCAGCACCGACGAACGGGTCGCCGAGCCCTCGATCGCCACCAGACCGGCGGAGGTGGCCTGCCGCAGCGCGGCGGCGCTGCGCTCCACCACCACGATCCGCGACCGGTCCAGACCGTTCTCCAACAGGGCGGAGACTGCGCTGCGCCCCTTGGTGCCGTAGCCGCAGATGATGACGTGGTCCTTCACGCTTCTCCTCCACCGCGACAGGCGACGGCCGGTCCGGTACTGCTCGGTCAGGACTTCCAGGGTGGTGCCAACCAGGATGATCAGGAAGATCACTCGGGCCGGGGTGATGAAGAGGACGTTCACCAGCCGGGCCGACGGCGCGGCCGGCGTGATGTCGCCGTAGCCGGTCGTGGAGAGCGACACGACCGCGTAGTAGAAGCAGTCGAGCAGGGTCAGGCCGTCCTCGTTGACGTCACGGTAGCCCTCCCGGCCCAGATAGACCGCGGTGACCACGGCGAAGACCAGGCCCAGGGCTGCGGCGAGCCGCAGGCTCAGCGCGCTCAGCGGACCCCGGCGCTGCGCGGGAAAATGGATCACCGTCGAACCTGCCCCGTCACCGTCGCCTGCACGAGCACAACATAGCGGGTACGCCGTCCCCGGCACGTCCGGGTTGCGCGGCGCGGACAACCGGCACCCCTCCCGCACCCGACTACCTGATGACAACGACGAACCGGTGCAGGCCGGCAGACGGAGGGGGCACGACCCTCGTGACGACCAGCGGCGGACGGCGAGCCGAGGCCGACGACGACTACACCGAGTACGTCCGATCCCGGATGGTCCAGTGGCGACGGACCGCCTACCTGATGTGCGGGGACTGGGACCGGGGCGACGACATCCTGCAACGCGTGCTCACCGAGCTGTACCGCTCCTGGGCGCGACTGCGACAGGCCGACCACCTGGACGCGGTGGTCCGCACCATGCTGCTGCGGCGGCTGATCGACGAACGGCGGCTGCGCTGGGCCCGGGTCCGGCTCGGCACCGCGCTGCCCGACGTGTCGACGACCGCCGCCGACCCGACCGACCGGATCACCCTGGTCGGCGCGCTGCGGCAGGTGCCACCGCGCCAGCGGGCGGCGCTGGTCCTGCGCTACTTCCAGGACCTCAGCGTCGAGGAGACCGCCCGGGCCATGGGCTGCTCGACGGGGACCGTCAAGAGCCAGACCGCCAAGGGGCTGGCCACCCTGCGCACCCTGCTCACCCCCAGCCTGACCGGCAACTGAGAGGAGCGACGATGCTTGACGAACACCAGATAGGCGACCTGATGCTGGCCGAGATCGAATCGGCCGAGCAGCCCTCCGCGGTGTTGGACGTGGACCGGGCGATGACCACCGCGCGGCGGCAACGCCGCCTTGCCCAGGGAGCCGGCGCCGCGCTGCTGGCGGTGGCGCTGACCGTCGGCGGGCTCACCGTCCCCGACCTGCTCACTGCTGACCGCCCGTCGGAAAGGGCCCCGATCGGCGCCGCCGCCGGCGAGGGCCGGACCGGGCTACCGGCCGCGCTCACCACCGTCGACCCCCAGCGGGTGTACGTCCGGTTCGGCTGGCTGCCGGACGGGTTGCGGCATCGCCAGTACCAGGCCGGGCTGCTCCTTCCCGGCTACGGGGTGCACCTGGGTGCCAACAACGGCCGCAGCGACGACCAACGGCAGTTCGTGGCGGTCTCGCTCCTCCCGAAGGGCGTGCAGCCGTCGGCACCCCAGCGGGACAGCGCGGAGCCCGCCGTGGCCGGTGACACCGTCGCCGGCCCCACGCTGAACGGCGGGCCCAGTGTCTTCGCCAACTACTCCGGTGCCGAGACTCCGGAGGCGATCCTGCGCTGGCGGTATGCCCCGGACGGCTGGGCGCAGGTCCGGGTGGTCGGGACCGGGCTGGACGTACGCGCCACGGCGACGCAGGTCGCCCAGTCACTGCGCTTTGGGGCCGACCCCGTCCCGATGCCGGCGACGGTGGCGGGCGTGCCGGCCGACCTACGGCTGATCACCGTCAACGTGAGCGAGTCACGTGACGAGCCCAACTCCTGGGACGTCGGGTGGACCTGGACCCGGGAGCCGGCCACCGCCGACCCCGGCCGACAACGCGCCCGTACCTTGGCAGTGGTCGTCTCCCGCTACCGCAACGTCACCGACCCGGCCGACAAGTTGTTCGTCAACCCGAACACCACGCTGGACGGGCACCGGGCCCGGTTCCTCAGCGGAGACGGCAACGAGTCGCTCATCGTCTACGACGTCAACGGGGCGAACGTGTCGATCGACGACAGCGGTCTGCTTCCCACCGGTGGGACCCGGGCGCTGTTCCCGGCGATCACGCTGGTGGCCGAGCCGGTCTCCTGGCACAGCCACCTGCACCAATGAGGGCCCCGGGCCCGCGCCGCTCGACGGCGCGGGCCCGGATGGGTCGGCCCGGACGGCCGGGGACGGGCATGATGAGGGTGTTCCCGACGACGACCGCGAAAGTGAGGCCGGCATGTCGTTGCTGCGACGAGTCATCGGCGGAGTGCTACGCCGACTGCGTCAGACCCAGGGCCGCACGCTACGCGAGGTGGCCGCCACCGCCGGAGTCTCCGTGCCCTACCTGTCCGAGGTGGAGCGGGGCCGCAAGGAAGCCTCCTCCGAGGTGCTCGCGGCGATCTGCCGGGCGCTCGGCATCCGCCTGTCCGACCTGCTTGAGGAAGCCCGCGACGACCTGCGTCGGGTCGAACCCCGCATCCCGGCCGCGCCACGGGCGCAACTCACCCGGATCGAACGGGCCGAGGTCGCCCGACGCGACGCGAGCCAGCACGCCCTACGGACGAGCAGGCCGGTCCTGCACCGGACGCCCGGGGCGAACGGCCCGACCCTCTGCGTCGGGGCGATGGCCTCCGCTGGTGGCTCGCGCCCCGGTCCGCGTACCGCCGCTCTGCGGGGTTGCGCGTGGGCCCGGGCGGGCGCGCGGCGGCTGACCGCCGTGTAGGCCGCCTGGTTCTGCCGTCAGCGGATCTGCCGGCGGCAGAATCACTGGGCCAGCGACCACCACCGCCCGCACGCTGAAGGGGCCGGTCCATCGGGCGGTCCCACCGCTCGCCGGCGTGGTGGAAGGCGGCGGCATGATCTCCTCCGGGGTACTGATGCTCGACGGCACGCAGCCGTCCTTCGGCGACCAGGTGTTCGAGCGGCTGCTGCGGGAACGGATCGTCTTCCTCGGCACCGAGGTGACCGAGGAGTCGGCCAACCAGATCTGTGCGCAGATCCTGCTGCTCGCCGCGGAGGACGCCGACCGGGACATCTTCCTCTACATCAACTCGCCGGGTGGATCGGTGAGCGCGGGGATGGCGGTCTACGACACGATGCGCTACGTGCGCAACGACGTGGCCACGCTGGCGCTCGGGTTCGCCGGCTCGATGGGGCAGTTCCTGCTCTGTGCGGGCGCCGCCGGCAAGCGGTACGCGCTGCCGCACTCGCGGATCATGATGCACCAGCCGTCCGGTGGAATGGGCGGCACCGCCTCGGACATCACCATCCAGGCCGAGAACATGCTGCACGTGAAGCGGACGATGCAGGAGCTGATCGCCAAGCACAGTGGACGGACCCTCGCCGAGATCCAGCAGGACTGGGACCGGGACCGGTGGTTCACCGCCGAGCAGGCCCGGGATTACGGCCTCATCGACCAGGTGCTCAGCCGGGCCGAGCAGCTACCGACGGCCTGATCGGCGCGAGTGCCGGACGCCTGTCCGTGCGCGTGCGACCACTGCGCGAAATCGGGTAGCGGTCGCCTATTAGGGTCACGTCTATGCGCCGATTGATCCCTACCCTTTCGATAGTCCTCGCCGTCGCCCTCGTCGGCGGCTGCGGCACCAATTCCGACAACCCGGGGACGTCCGCCTCGGCCGCCCCCGCACCGTCCAAGCTGGAGCCGGCGGCCGCCGTCAAGCAGGGCATGGACCGCAGCCTCGCCGGCCCGGTCAGCATGGCCGCGTCGGTCAAGGCCGGCAACCAGTCGATCACCCTCAGCGGAAAGATGGACCCCGCCGCCCGCGCGATCCAGATCAGCGGTAAGGCTCCGGAACCGATCGAGGTCCGGCTGATCGGCGACGCCGCCTACATCAAGTCGGAGTCCATGGAGGGCGAGAAGCCCTGGATGAAGATCGACCTCAGCAAGCTCAAGCCGAGCAGCACGTTGCGTCAGTCCTTCGATTTCAAGTCGCAGACCGGCCTCATCGGTGGCGTCGTGTCCGCCCAGGAGGTCGGCGGTGGCCGTTACACCGGCGTCGCCGACCTCAACAAGGCCGCCGAGGCCGCGAGCGCCGAGGCCGGAATGCGGGAAGGCATCGAGTCGTCCGCCAAGTTGGCGAAGGACCCGACGGCGATCCCGTTCGAGGCGACCCTCGACGCCGATGGGCGGATGACCGTGCTCTCCTACACGATTGCCACGAAGTCGTTGGGCGACCTCGTCACCGAGATGCGGATGAGCGACTTCGGCCAGCCGGTGACGGTGCAGGCTCCGCCGGCCGGCGACACCGAGGCGGCCTCCGACGAGATGTACGCGTTCCTCTGAGGCGGCCGACACATCGTCGGGATCACAAGCGTGGGCTGCGGGTCCTTCCCGCAGCCCACGCTGCGTCTACGCTGTGCCCCAGGTCACAGCACCGCAGGTAACAATCCGCGGCACCGACCCGTCCTTGAGGCAGACAACCACAAGGGAGGGCACATGTTCGCCGCATACGTCACGGTCACGATTCTCGCCTCGGTCTTCACCGGCATCGCCGCCGTCACCTACCTGATCGGCCACGACTACCCGAAGGCCCAAGCCGACATGAAGCGGCTGCCACACTCATGGTTGCCCCGCTTGGGGCTGGCGCTGGCGGCGGGTTCCCTGGGCCTGCTCGCCGGATTCGCCGTACCCCTGCTGGGCACCCTCGCCGCCGCTGGCCTCGTGCTCTACTTCGTCGGCGCGCTCATCGCGCACCTGCGGGTGGGCTCCCGCCACCTGGTGGGGTGGGCGGTGTTCTTCGCCACCACCGTCGCCACGCTGGCGGTGAGCCTGGCCTACCACTGGTGATCCGTCGGCTCCGTGCCGCCTGCGGTAGCCACTTGTTTGTGGGTACCTACCGGCGCGTGGGCGCGGGGTGAATCTGGTGGTGGGCAGTCGCGGCCGGCCAGACGATCACGGATTGCTGTCTTGCCTGGTGCCCCCGGCAGGATTCGAACCTGCGACACACGGTTTAGGAAACCGATGCTCTATCCCCTGAGCTACGGGGGCGCGAGTGGTCAGTGTAACGACCTGCGGGTCCACCTGCGTTGGCAGGGAGTGACCCATGTTGACCTGCGTTGACCCGGCGGACCGCCACGACCGACGACCACACGCGGACCATGACGGTCGGGGATATCACCTTCGGCCCACACACCACTTTCGGCAGATCCGGACGCCGCCGGGTCGACCGCTCGGGTTTGGTGGTGAGGCCGAAAATCGCGGCGATGTGCAGCGGGTCTCCGTCGATGGCGCGGGTTCTTCCAGGATGCGGTCCTCGCGGAACTGGGCGGCGGTGGCCGTCAAAGAGGCGGGCGAGCCAGTATGAGTTGCTCAACCGGTCCCGGGCGGGTCGCGCACGACTATCCGCCGTGCACCGGTCGTCCCGTGGGGAGCTTGACCTCAAGCGCGCTTGAGCTTGCAGGCTGGGCCCTGACGTCCCCCGGCCAGGTGGGCCGGCGCTGGAATGCGACGCGAGAGGAGATCCATGAGGGCCGCGGCGTTCCATACCTTCGGTGGTCCGGAGGTGCTGGAGGTTATCGAGGTGGCCACGCCCGTGGCTGGGCCGGGAGAGGTTCGGGTCCGAGTCGAGGCCGCGGGCGTGCAGGCGTACGACTCGGCGGTCCGGTCCGGCTGGACACCGCCGGGTCAGGCTGTGCGGTTCCCGCAGATCGTCGGCAACGACTTCGCCGGTGTCGTCGACCAGACCGGCCCCGGCGTCACCGACTTCCGGACAGGCGACGAGGTGCTCGGCTGGGCCCTGCTCGCCAGCTGCGCCGAGTACGTCGTCGTTCCCACCGGGCAGGTCGTGGCCAAGCCGGCCGGGATGTCCTGGCCGCAGGCGGGCACCCTGTCGGCGTCGGCGCAGACCGCGCACACCGCGATGGAAGAGCTGAAGGTCAGCGCCGGCGACACCCTGCTGATCAATGGCGCCTCCGGCGGCGTCGGAACCGTCGCGGTGCAGCTGGCCCTGGCTGCGGGTGCGACGGTGATCGGCACGGCCAGCCCGGAGAACCAGGACTACCTGCGCTCGCTGGGCGCCACACCGACCAGCTACGGCGACGGACTGACCGACCGCGTGCGAGCCTTGGCACCGGGCGGCGTCGACGTCGCCCTGGACGCCGCGGGCGGCGCGGCCCTGGACGCCTGCCTCGAGCTGGTCGCCGACCGGGACCGGATCGGCACACTCGTGGACTTCACCCGGGCGGACAAGCTCGGCGTACGCCCCCTGCGCAGCCAGCGCTCAGCCCAGCGGCTACAGGCGATCACCGACCTGTACCGCACGGGCCGGCTGACACTGACCGTGTCGGAGACCTTCCCGCTGGACCGGATCGCCGACGCACACCGCCGGATCGACACCGGCCACGCCCGCGGCAAGACCGCCGTCCTGCTCCGGGGGTGAGCGGCATGTTGATCGAAGTCTTCTACGACGTGCTGTGCCCGTGGTGCTACATCGGCAAGCACCGGCTGCAGCGGGTCCTGACGGATTTTCCCGGCCGGGACGAGGTTCAGCTGCGGTGGCGCAGCTATCAGCTGTCACCGGACGAGGGGCGGAGCCCTGGTCCGACCGCCGCCGAGGCGATGGCCTCGTGGACCTCGCCGGACCAGCTTCCCCGGCGGCTGACCCTGATCAGGCGGCTGGGCGCGGAGCTGGGTCTGGCTATTGACCTCGACAAGGCGCGTCCCGTCAACACCTTCGACGCGCATCGCCTGACCCATTTCGCGGCCGACCACGACCGGGCCGGCGCGCTGGTCGAGGCGCTGCTGCGGGCCTACCAGGCGCAGGGGCGAAACGTCGCCGACCAACTCGTCCTGCTGGAGTTGGCGCGGGAGGTGGGTCTGCCGGCGGAGGAGGCAGGCGCGGTGCTGGCCGGTGACAGGTATGCCGACGCCGTTACCGCGGATCAGCGGCGCGCTGCCGAGTTGCGGGTGAGTGGCGTGCCGACACTCGTCATCGACGGCGGCCGACCGTTCTCCGGCATGCAGCCGCCGGAGGTGATACGCGCCGAGTTGGATCGGGCCGCGGCGGTACACGGCGGTTAGATCGCCCCAAATGAGCCACACGAAGCCTGCCGGTGTCATCGGCACGACACCGTTCATCGGTGAAGGCTTCGACGCCCCGCCCTCGACACCCTCTTCCTCGCCGCCCGATCTCCTACGACGGAATACTCGTCCAATGCGCCGGCCGCGTCATGCGCGCCGCACCCGGCAAGGACGTCGCCGAGGTCAACGACTACCACGACCGGACCTCACCCATCCTCGCCGCTTCACTCCCACGCCGCATGCCCGGATACCGGGCCCTCGGCTTCACCAGAACATGAGGGCATCCGATCGCGACCACCATGGCTGGTCCCGCCGGTTACAGAGATACCACCAAACGCCAAGCGTGCTGGGCCTAGCATAGTAGACTGGCGAACATGGGCCGGTTCTCCGAGGATGAGCTGCACGCGGTTGTCTCTAGGTACGAGGCGACGCGCGCTGCCGCGTTGACCGAGCGGGACGAGCAGCTGCGGGCGTTCCACGCGGCTGGCTGGCGGCCGGTGGATCTGCAGCGGGTCACCGGGTACAGCCGGGAGACGATCCGGCAGGCACTACGACCGGAAGTCCGGCGGGCGACCAACCTCAGCCGGCGCAGGACATCCCCCCAGCCGCCGGCGGACTACCAGCCCTACGGAGACCGGAAGCCCTACGTGGTGGTCGAAACCCTTACCGCGCTACACGGTCCGACCGACGGCACGGTGACGCTTCCGCGTCATCTCGACTGGTCCGGGCACGCCGAGTATGACCTGAACCGAGCCGCACGCCTGGCCAGCATGTACAAGGTGGTACTCACCGAAGCCAGCACGGTCGAGGATCTGCACACCTGGCTCGACGCCGACCTCCTCCGGATGCTCTGGCCCACCCTCTGGCTGCCACCCCAGCTCCGCCAGCGCTGGGAGGAAGCCTTTCCCGAACTCGCCTCCACCCGCAGCAACGCGGCATAGCGGTGGACCCCTTCCACGAACGCCTCGCCCGGACCGGGCTCCGAGCGGCCGAACGATACGGCTTCGCGCTGGCCGTCACCGACGGCGTGCGGGCCTCCAAGGTCGAGCTCAGCGTGGACTGGCGCGCCAACGAACCGATCCTCATGGCGATCGGACCGGTACTCCACCCCGACGACGCGGTCGCGAACAAGATGAGCGCCCTCTACGGACGAGCGTTCGCCCGGGACTTCATCGACATCGACGCCACGCTCCGATCCGGTCGCTACACCCGCGACACCCTTCTCGCCCTCGCGCAGCGCGCCGACCGTGGCTTCGACCCGCGCATCTTCGCTGACGCTCTCGGGCAAGCCGCCCTGCTCGATCCTGACGACTTCGCGCAGTACGGCGTCACCAGCCGAGCGCTGGACAACCTCCGAAGCCGATTTGCGGAGTGGCGCCGCGAACTGCTCGACGACGAGCAAGGATGACTCGGCTCCCGACTCGCGGCAGTGTTGAGCTGCACCCGCAGGACCCACAACGTTCCAGCTGATCTTCGGCAAGCGATCGCAGCGAGCCCACGAAGCGACCGGCACCCAACGGGGGAAGACAGAAAGCCGCAGGTCATCAGCCCGTGGACACCGGCGGAGCGTCGGGTTAGGAAACCGATGCTCTATCCCCTGAGCTACGGGGGCGCGAGTGGTCAGTGCAACGACCTGCGGGTCGACCCGCGTTGGCAGGGAGTGACCCGCGTTGACCCGGGGGAACCGCCCCGACCGGCGACCACACGCGGATCACACAAGACGGGCCAGCGACCATGATCGTTGACCCGGTTGACCTGGAGTGGGCACGGATTGACCCGGGGTGACCTCCGCTGGAGACCACATCGCGACCACATCATCAAGATCAATAAAAGCGCGTCGGCAACTGACTTGTGCCCGGCGCCGTCAGTTCGGAAGAGCGCGCTCAGCCGATCGTGATGCCGAAACGCCTCTTAGTGGTGGCGGTAGGGACGTGCGCCTGGTGCCCGTTCGTGATCGTCGGACTCGTAGGCAGCCAGTGCACCCGGAGGCTCGCCGGACGGGAAGTTCCGAATCCTGGCGCTGGCCGGCCACAGGTCGAGTCGACGATTTCCGGCACCTGAACAAGCCGCACGCGACAAGGGCTCTGGCCGATCGTGGCCGGTCTCGGCACGGTCGGGCCGGAAGACCCCAACCAAGTTCAGAGGCCTACCTGACACGCACATCCATCGACGCCGACATCGAAGGCGAACTCGCCCAACTCGGCCCCACCGGGTACCGGCCGCTGCGTATGCGCGACACCCTGTTCTGATTGACACCGATCGTCAGCGGCTCCAGTGCCAGTCGGAAGGGTGGCAGCCCAGCGCGTTCAACCGTGATGATCGTGGCGACGATGTGTAAGCGCGAGTCGCGTGGTCATCCGTACGCCCGGATGATGCGGCCGGTGTCGTCACCTTCGACGCAGCGCAGGTAGTGGCCGACGAGTTCGCCCATCGGCACCGGACGCATGCCGGGGAAGTGTTCGGCGAAGGCGTCGAGGGAGTCGCCGATCATCGTGGGGCTGACCACGTTGATCCGCATACCCCGCGGTAGTTCGATCGCGGCCGACAAGCCGAAGCTGTGCAGGGCGCCGCTGATGACGCCGCCGCCAGTGACGTGCGGCCATGCTTGGTCGGCGAAGATACCGGAGGTCAGGGTGAAGGAGGCGCCGTCGGCGCAGTGGTGCTGGCCGGTGAGCACCAGATCTGCCTGCCCGAAGAACTTGGCTCGCATGTTTTCAAACAGCGCGTCGGATGTCAGCGTCGTGAACTCGTCGAGCGCGCCATGCGCTGCGATGCTCACGACGCTGTCGACCGCCCCGACCTCGCGGTACATGGCCTCGATGGTCGAGTGCGAGGTCAGGTCGACGTGGACGTCACCTGAGGTGCGTCCGGCCACGACAACGTCGTGGCCGCGCGATCGCAGCGCGGGCACCAAACGTCGTCCGATGGTGCCGGCGCCGCCGACGACGACGATCCTCATCGTGCTTCCTCCTTCCGGGGCAGGGTTCCTGGCGCGACGCGTCGTTCGAGGCTCTGTGCCAGCAAGGTGAGCGCGTCGGCGTCAGATGTGCCGGGACGCGCGTAGAACAGGCCGATCTGCTGGTCATCGTCAGGCAGGCTGACCGTCTCGTTCGCCAGAGTCACTCGCCCGACGACAGGATGGTCGAGTTCTCGTAGGTAGTACGAGCACGTTCGGACGGGGCGCCGCACCCACATTCGCGCGAACTCCGGGCTGTCGACGGCGAGTTGGCCGACGAGTTGTTCGAGCTCTGGGTCGGCCGGGTGCCGCGCAACCGCCTGATGCAGGGCCGCGACGGTGACCTGTGCCTTGGCGTGCCAGTCGCAATACAACGCGCGGTGGTGCGGGTCGAGGAACAGCATTCGGGCGATGTTCGGCCGAATCCGCATGTCCGGGGCGTCGACGTCGACATGGCCGGCCAGCAGAGCGTGTCCGAGGCGGTTCCACGCGAGGACGTCGGCGCGGTGATCGATCACGATCGCCGGTGTTTTAGGCATGGCGGCGAGCAGTTCACGTACCGAGGCCCTCAGCTTGCTTCTACGGGCACGAGGACGAGTCGGTCGTCGCGGAGCAGCAAGGATCCGCAGATGTTCGTGCTCAGCCGGAGAGAGTTGCAACGCCGCGGCCAGCGCGTCGATGACGGCGCCAGAAGCGCTACCGCTGACCCCCTGCTCCAGTCGCGTGTAGTAGCCGATACTGACCCCGGCGAGTTCGGCCAGCTCTTCCCTGCGCAGTCCCGGGACTCGCCGACGAGTAGCGCCGGGCTCGATACCCGCAGCGTCTGGCGTCAGGCGTTCGCGTCGGCTACGCAGAAAGCCGCCGAGATCGGTCGCTCCTTTGTTGACCACCAGCCCATCGTCGCGCCGATCGCCGCTTTCTGCCTGTCCCAAACAGGGATACCTTCGCGGGCCTCCGTGGGTTACGTACTCCTTTCATAAACAGTCCTTGCGCGAGCAAGATCAAGAATGAACTGCCGGATCCTCGTCAATCCCGGATTCGTTCTCAGAACCTGCTCTCAGGCCGCTCGCGTCAACGAAGGCACCCGGTCCGACGCCAACCGGCAAAGCGCTGTCTCGCAACCCGAGGCGGGTCGCTCTCAAAGAGCGGCTGCGTTCAGGCGGTAAGTGCGATGTTGTGAAGGTGCGCGATGCCAGCGGCGGTGTCGGCCAACGTGGTGGCGGCGCGGCGCGGCTTCATCGCTGATCCCCTTGCTCGACGGTGGACGGTGAGACGTCCTTCGCGCCAGACCGCCCCTACCGTCCACCGTCGCCGCGACCGGCGACAAGCACGAACGCCACCAACCCGACCAGTGAAACGATCGCCTGCGGCAGGATCATGGCGGTCGGCGCACCCGTGACCAGGGCGGTCAGGGCAGGCAGCGTACACAGGACGGCGATGTCCCAGCCGGTGGCGGCCCAGTGCAGCGGGCCGGTCGGCAGCACACCCATCGGGGTGACGATCGGCGGCAACTCGTGCCGGACCGCACCCCGTCGGGCCGCACGTACCGCCCCCGCCGCCAGGCCCGGCCCCGCGGCAGCGCCCAGCACCGGCCAAGCCCAGCCGTCCGCGCCCGGCGTCCGGGCCGCCAGCAGCAGGCCCGCCCCGACACCCCACGCGACGGCGAGGACGGCCGGCAGTACCGACCGGGTGCCGAGCAGGACCGGCCCGGGAAGGTTGAGCAGCCGACGCAACGCCGGCAGGTCCCGGTCCCGTCGCGCGTTGACGGTGAACGGTGCGAGGGCGGCGAGCCCGCTCAACAACCAGCCAGCGGCCAGCACGACCCCCCAGCCGGTGAGCACACCTACGAGAGCCGGCACCAGCAGCGCCGCCGCGGCGACGAGGAACTGCCCGGGCGATCGGCGGGCCGTGACGAGATCGTGGCCGACCACGGCGCGCGGCCCCGCGATTCTCGGCAACCCACCGCCCCTCGGCGCTCGCGCGGCCCACCGGCGTTCCTCCGCCGCCCGGGAGGCGATGCCCGGGTCGACGGTCACCAGCCCTGCGCCAGCGATGGCGCCCCACGTGCTGCCCGCCGCGAGCTGGCGCTGGGGCAGGCGGTCAAGCCGCCACACCGCGGCAGGAGCGGCGGCTGTAGAAGTCCCGGCCGGAAAGCACGCGAGGTGGCGGTGTTCTCCACGAGGATCAGACGAGCAGCCTCGTCGAGTGCCTCCGGGAGACGCGCCGTCGCCCGGAGGATCGAACCAACCGACCGCACACCCCAGGAGATGATCACGGTGATTCCCGCCGACGATCCCACCCGCTCGCTGACCGTGGCGAACCCTGACGATCCCGACACGACCTACATCTCGCTGGTGGGCAACACCTACGGCATGTTGATCACAGGCGAGCAGACCAACGGCGCGTACTGCCTGATCGACATGCGCATCCCCGACGGCGGCGGCCCGCCGCCGCACCGGCACGACTTCGAGGAGATGTTCACGATCCTCGAGGGCGAAATCGAGTTCACCTTCCGCGGCGAGAAGCACGTCGTGCGGGCCGGATCCACGATCAACATCCCGGCCAATGCACCGCACAACTTCCGCAACACCTCCGGTGCACCAGCCCACATGCTCTGCATGTGCACCCCGGCCGGGCAGGACGAGTACTTCACCCGCATCGGCGACGTCGTCGCGGGCAAGGACGCACCGCCGCCGCAGCTCTCACCGGACGAACTCGCCGAACGCCGCCGCCGCGCTGCCGAGCTGGCCTCGACCTACCGCAGCGAGTTCCTGTGACCAGCCAACCGCTGGCGCAACCCGTCGTCAGTGCCGAGCACTCGGCGAGGTCACAAGGGTATGAGAAGCCGACTGGACCACCGCCGGTCACCCACCGGCCACCAGCGCGAACACGAACTCAACCTCATGCTCGCCGCGTTCCGGAGCTGTATCCGCGGGCGGTGGCCCCCAGCAGGGCAAGCAGGTAGGTCAAGCCACACGCCAGGCTGGCCGGGACAGCGAGTTGCACGGCCTCGTCGACGAGGTTGGTCTCGCCGATGCTCTGGATGACGGCGAACAGGCCGCAGACCAGGATGACGACCTGCACCACGACGATGTGGAACCACGCCCGACGGACCGGTTCCTTCTCGACGACCCCGATGTACACCAGAGCGCAGACCGCGGCTGCGGCGCCCCATGCCGCGCCGGTCACGACCCGAGCGGCGGGCGTGTCGGGCAGGTCCATCAGGCCGGCGATGAGCAGCGCCAGCGGCATCCGAAACGACAGGCCGGACAGGAACGACTCTTCCAGATTCTGTCGGACCGGGCTGGCCGACGGCTCCAAGCCGCGCTTGAACGCGCCGACGAGCGAGAGCCCGACGCTGATGCCCGTGCCGGCCAGCGCGCTGAGCAGGCTCGACAGCAGGACATCGCGGGTGCCCAGGTCGGCGAGCCCGAACGCCAGGACGAGCAGCTTGACCGCGACGACCACGGCGTACACGATCGGCAGGCCGAGGACGAAGGCGAGGATCGCCATGAAGGTCGTCTCGCCGGTGTGCTCGTCGAGCAGCGCCCACAGGAGCACGCCGATGCCGTACACCACGGCCAGGCCCGCCCCACCGTGCCCGCCCACCATCTCGCCCACGAACCAGCCGAGCGCGCCGAATATCGCCAAGGCGAGCGCGCCCAGCCCGATCAGCACCCATCCAGTGTGCACCGGGCACGCACCAACGCCGCGGTCACCGGCTGGCAGCAACGCCGGCTCGGAAGCAACCAACCGGGTCGTCAAGACCGTCACCCGCGACGCCTACGGCTTCCGAACCCCAACAAACAGCGGCTACGCGCTGCGGTGCGGGCGGACGACACCAGCGCGTCATTCGGCACGCCTTCACCGAGTCACCGGAACTCCTTTCCACCCTGGACAGAGAGTGCTCGCATTGATACGCTTCGCATTGACGCGGGTTGGCGTCGATAAGCAGGGATCGACAGCAAGCAACGGGGGATTTCGGTGCATCAGAGCGCTCCACGCGCGGGCGTAAATCATGGCCGTTCCATTACCGCCAGGGCTGACGTCCGCCAAAACCCGATGATAGACCAGGTCCGTCGGGACGGCTTCTTGGTGATTGACGACGTCGAAAGCCACGAGGACGTCAGTTCCGCACTGATCGAATTCGGCCGGATGATGCCACAGTACGACGGCAATCTGACGTACGAGGTCAAGGCTCAACTGGGGTTCGACGACCGGGCATACTCCAAGAGCCGGAACGAGATCCGCGCCCACACCGAGGCCCCGGGCTGGAATCCGCCGCCGAAATACCTCGCACTCTGGTGCCGTGTCCAGGCACGCGGCGAGGGTGGCGAGACTTGCCTGGCCGACGTCAGGGCCTATCTGAAGGGCTTTGAACCGCCCGTCGTCGAGCGACTGCGCTCCCACGACATCGCATGGGGCGGGACGAACACGAGCGGTACGGGCAGTGCCGGCGTCGTCGCCCCCATGCTGACGACCGACGAGTCGGGTGATGAGGTTCTCCGCTTCAGCTACAACCTCCTGACCAGTGGCGAATACGACCCGGAGCTCGGCAGACAGGTCCCGGTGGAACGGTTACCGTGGGGCCAGTTCGGCTTCGATCTGGCTCATCAGGTGCACGAGCACTTCCGCGAGGCGGCACACCGGATAAGCATTCCCAAAAATGCGGTGCTGGTGTGGGACAACCACCGACTGGCGCACGCCCGCACGCCCTATACCGACGCCCGGCGGCATCTGATCCGGTATTGGCTGGCCGGAGCATGAAATGACGTTCTACAGCCATGCCCGTATGCGGTCGATCGCCGGCGACCGAGGTCTGGGTGAGGAATATCTGCGCGAATTCGACGTCGTCAGCGCAGTGCTTCCCTTCCGCGTCAACGACTACATCGTGGACCACCTGATCGACTGGCGGCGACCGCGTGAAGACCCGATTCTCAACCTGACCTTTCCGCACCGTCAGATGCTCGATCCCGAGCAGTTCGACCTCGTCGCGTCCGCGCTCGGCTCCGACGATCGGCTCGCCCTGGCCCAGGCGGTGGCCAAGGTGCGCGAGCAGCTGAATCCGCACCCGGCCGGCCAGCAGGACGCCAACGTGCCTGAGCTCGACGGCATCCGGTTGGACGGCCTGCAGCACAAGTACCGGGAAACCCTGCTGGTCTTCCCCGCCCAGGCCCAGTCCTGCCACGCGTACTGCTCATACTGCTTTCGTTGGCCGCAGTTCACGGGAGAGCCGCAACGGAAGATCAGAACCGCCTCACCGGACCTGCTCACCGCCTACCTGCGGGCCCACCCCGAGGTCACCGACGTCCTCCTGACCGGTGGCGACCCTCTGCTGATGCGGACCCACGTCCTGCTGCCCTGGATCCGGGCGGTGGAGGCGGCTGACGGTCCGCGTCCCCGCACGATCCGGATCGGCACCAAGGCGCCGGCCTACTGGCCACAGCGTTTCCTTTCCGACCCGGACGCGGGCCACCTCCTCGACGAACTGCGCCGGCTTGTGGAGGCAGGCCGCCCCGTCGCCGTCATGGCGCACTACTCCCATCCCCGTGAACTGGAGACGCCGGCAGCGCAGGCGGCCGTCCGCGCCATGCTCCGGGCGGGATTGACGGTCCGCTCCCAGGCGCCGGTCGTCGCGCACGTCAACGACGACGCGGCGGTCTGGGCGGCGCTCTGGCAACGGCAGGCCGACCTGGGCATCAGCCCCTACTACATGTTCGTGGAGCGAAACACCGGCGCCAAGAACTACTTCGCGATACCGCTCGCCCGCGCGCTGGACATCTACGTTGGTGCCATCAAGCGGGTCTCGGGCCTCGGGCGCACCGCGCGTGGGCCGGTGATGTCCACGTACCACGGCAAGATCCTGCTCAACGGGGTCGTCCGGATCGGGGGTGACCCGGCCTTCGTCTGTTCGATGATGCAGTCCCGCGATCCGGAGCTGGTCGGGTCGACCTTCCTCGCCCAGTACGACGAGTCCGCGACCTGGATCGACGACCTGCGTCCGCTACCCGGCACGGACTGGCCGTGGCTCGGCCCGGATGACCGGGTGCCCGCACTACGGGAGCCGGCTTCATGAGCGTCGATCCCGCGCCCGTGCTCCGGGACCACTCGCGCCGGGCTCGGGAGTCACTGCCTGCGGACGTCTTCGCGTACTACGAGTCCGGGGCGTTCGGTGAGGAGGCCGCCCGGGAAGCCACCGCCGGCTGGTCGCAGTACCGGTTCGCGCCGCACGTGTTGCGGGATGTCTCCCGGGTCGACACGTCGGTGCGCCTCCTCGGCTCCACCTTCACCTCGCCGATCGGGGCCGCTCCGTGCGCCTTCCAGGGGCTCGCCCACCCGGAGGGAGAGGCGGCGTCGCGGTCGGCGTTCAGCAAGAACGGCTCGCTGTTCGTCGCCTCCATGCGCAGCTCCCTGCCGCTGGCCGACATCGCCGCGGCCGGCTCGGGCGACTGGTGGTACCAGACCTTCGCCACCCGTGATCCCGGGCCGGCCCTCGGCCTCGTGACCCGGGCCCGCGAACTCGGGGCGACGGCCATCGTCCTGACCGGCGACACCCCCGTGGTCGGGCCGAAGTACCGGGTGGCCGGCCGCCGGATCCGCGTGCCGGACGAACAGTTCTTCTCCAACGTGCCGGCGACGCCCGGCGCGGATCAGAGCGACTTCGCGCCCCTCGAGGAGAGTCCGGGCGCCACCTACGCCTACATCCGACGACTCCGAGAGGTCTCGGGCCTACCCGTACTGGTGAAGGGTGTGCTGCGGCCCGACGACGCGCTCCGCGCGCTGGACGCCGGTGCGGCCGGGATCATCGTGTCCAATCACGGCGGGCGCCAGTGCGGTCGCGCGGTGTCCACCGCCGAGGCGCTGCCCGTGGTGGCCGCGGCGGTCCACGGCCGAGCACCGGTACTCGTCGACGGTGGGATCCGCAGCGGCGTGGACGCAGCCGTCGCACTGGCCCTCGGTGCCTCGATGGTGCTGGTCGGGCGACCAGTGCTGTGGGCTCTGGCCGCCGGAGGAGCGGACGCCGTCGGCAATCTGCTCGCCGTACTGGACGGTGAGCTGAGGCAGATGCTGGCTCTACTCGGGGCGACCTTCCCAGCAGAGGTCACGCCCGACCTGCTGTGGCCTGGCGCCGCGCCGAAGACCTCCTGCCCGCCTGGTGCGGCAGGTGGACGTTCTCACTCGGTGAATTCAGAGGAGGGGGTGAATCAGAATGAAGCGGATCATCGCGCGCCTCACGCGTAAGTCGATGCCGGGCCGGTACCCCTGGCACTGACGGTGACGACGCTGGAGGGGGCCAGGGCCGCCATGTCGAGCACTGTCCCCTCCGGCCACACCCCGGCACCGGATCCTGCAAGCACGTCAGACGGGAACGGACACGACCGATCGGATGGACATCGTACGGGAGCCGGCCGAGATCGGCATGAGGTGGCGCGCCTTCACCCGCGCCTACAACGCCGACCGACTCGGCTTCCTGAGCGCGCTCCCGGCCGTCGGCCCGGTCGTGCGGCTGGCGGCCAACCTGGTCTACGTGTCCGACCCTGCACTGATCGAGACGGTGTTCCGAGGCACCAACACCGCCTTCCAGTTGGCGCTGAACCGCCGCCTCGAATCGACCGCCGCAGGCCGTGGCGACGCGGCGCTGGAAGCGTGGATGAGCGCCCGCCGACGGGCGGCACCGGCGATACGCGGGAGCGCCACCGGCGGTGATCCTCGGGGGCGTTCCGAACTGTCGGACCAGATAAGCCAGTGGACCGCCGCGACCGAAACCGTCCGTGTCGTCGAGGACCTCACCCGCCTCAACCTTCGCGCGTCCGTGCGACTGGTGGCGGGTGGCCCCGAGCCGGGTCTGGAAGCGGGCACCTCCGCGTTGCTGCCCAGCCTGATCGCGATCGTGGACAAGGGAACCCGGCTCCCCCGCCCGCTCGCGTTGCTGTTCCGGCGACACCGGACCGCGCGGCGCAACGACGAGGCACTGCGGCGCCACGTCGTCGACCTGCTCGACTCGGCGCGTCCGAGCGGCATTCTCGGGGAGCTCGTCGGCTCCGAGGTCGACCGGGCAACCATCGCGAACCTGGCCGTGGCCGTGCTGCTCGCCGGCACCCTCGTGCCGGCGGCCGCAGGATCGTGGGTCCTGGCGCTTCTGGCCGGCAACCCGGAGTGGCAGGACCGGGCCCGCACCGATCCCACGGTGAGGACGTGGGTGATCAATGAGGCACTGCGCCTGTACCCGCCCACGTGGCTGATCAGCCGAACCGTCGCACAGGACGGCGTGTACGCGGGCTGGAGGCTGCGCGAGGGCGACGAGGTCGTCATCTCACCGTACGTCAGCCACCGTGACCCTCAGGTCTTCCCGCACCCGGAGCAGTTCGCCCCCGACCGATGGGCGGGCCTGCGCCCCAGCATCGTCCAGTACTTCCCGTTCGGGGCCGGGGCACGCCGGTGCATGGCAGCCGAACTGTCGTTGCAACGGCTCGACGAGCTCATTCTCCAGGTCCTGCAGCAGACCAGCGGGCTGAGTGGCGACCCTCCGCAATTGATGTCGACGACCAGCACGCTGTTTCCGGCGGACCTGCGGCTGCGGTTCACCGCCTGACTACCTGACGAGGCACCTAGCTGAACGGGACACCACGATGCACATCAAGCTGACGGATGTCGGTCTCTACGTCACCGCGTCCACCCGGCGGCCCTGGGAACCGCGCGGGCCCGTGCTCCTCGGCCTGCACGGAGGCCCGGGCATCGACGGATCGCAGATGCGTTACGTCCTGACGCCGCAGCAGGAGTGGGCGACCGTGGTCGTCCCCGACCAGCGCGGCCACGGCCGCAGCGATCGATCGACGCCCGACGACTGGACCTTGGCGCAGTGGGCCAGTGACATCCGCCAGCTCGTCGAGGCGCTGGGACTCGAGGACGTCCTCCTGGTCGGCACGTCGTTCGGAGGTTTCGTGGTGCAGCGCTTCCTGGCCGACTACCCGGGCGTGGTCCGGGGCGGCGTGGTCATCGGATCGTCACCACGGCGGGCCTCGGCCGAGGAGATCACCGAACGCTACCGCGATCTCGGCGGCGACGTGCCTGCCCGCGTGATGGAACGGATGCTCCGCGACCCCTCACCCGAGGCCGAGCAGGACTGGGCCCGGTTCTGTGCGCCGTTCTCGCGACTGCGACCCCCCGATGACGTGCTGACCCGCATCGTCGCCGAGCGGGTGGCGACCCCCGAGGTGAACGAGCACTTCATGGCGACGTTCGCCGACCTGGACCTGCGCCCGGACCTGGCCGACGTCCGGGATCCGATCCTGGTGCTGGTCGGCGCCAGGGATCCGCTCACTCCCCCCGATGTCGCCGCGGAGATCCAGAAGCACTCCGGCGGCGCAGTGACCGTCCACCAGGTCGAGGACGCCAGCCATCAGGTGCTGTGGGACCAACCCGAGCGCTGTGACCTGCTACTGCGGGAGTTCGCCGCCTCGCTCAGCCTGATCGGGTAACGCGAGCAACTCCTGCACTCCCTCTCACCGGAGGTGCCGCCCATGACCGCATCCGCACTGCACATGTCTCCGTCTCCCGCCCAGGTGCTGCGTGCGCTGGATCGGCTCGGCCCCTCAGCGCCCGCCCGGATCCGGGAACGATTCGTGATCACCCCGCCGTCGGAGCCGATGGCGACACTGGAACAACTCGGCGCGGCGACGAGCGCGGCCATCGACGGCTTGAACGCCATCCGGGACGAGATCTGTAACGGTGACCTCAGTGCGATGGCGAAGCTGTGTCGGGCCGCACCCACCGAGTACGAGTTGATCGCCATGCAGCCCTGGCAGGACTGGAAGACCATCGCGCGACCCGACGTGGTGATCAGTGACGGGCGACCGGTGGTCGTGGAGATGAACGGCGACTCACCGGCCGGGCTGTTCAGCCTCCACGACGCGCTGGCGGAGGTGCAGGCGGAACTCCTGGTTGAACTCGGTATTCAGGTGGAAGCCGCCGCCCCGCGAGCCTTGCAGACGCTCATCGACACGATGCCCCTGACTCCGGGCGTGGACCGGGTCGCGGTCTGCTACTGGCGGCACGAAATCGCGGACGCTCCGCCGGTCTGGTCCTACGGCTCCTTCGTGAAAGGGCTGAAAAGCCATGGGATCGACGCCTTCCACTGTCCTCTGGAGGATCTGGAGATCGACCGTCGGGGACTGCACTACCAAGGCGATCCCGTCACGGTGGTCTATCGCTATTTCGAGGCGCCGGAGGTCGGCCAGGACGACGAGCTGAATCTGCTGCGCGCCGTGTTCGGTCGCGCCCGGGACGGGCTGGTCCGAGTGTTCACCGGATACTGCGGGGAGATCCTGGCGTCCAAGCTTTCGCTCTCGCTGCTGTCCGACGACATCCTGCTCGGGCAGATGCCGACGGCCCTGGCAGAGCGGCTGCGGAAACACGTCCCCTGGACCCGGGTGATCCAGCCGGCCGGGACGACGTACTTCGGTGATCGGGTGTCCTTGCCGGAATTCGCCCTCGCGCACCAGACCCGACTGTTGATCAAACCCGTTCGTGGACACGCGGGCCTTGGCATCACTGTGGGTTCCGAAGTGAACGCGGCCGAGTGGGCCGCCGCCGTCCGGGCCGGGCTCGAAGCGACTTCCGAGCAGGCACTGATGGTGCTGCAGGAGGTCTACCCACCGGACACCTCACCGGTCACGTTCTCGGCCGAGGACGGCACGGTCACGTCGGTGACCACCGAGAGCGTGGACGGGGTGTTCATTCTCGACTCCCAGCCGAGGGCGGTACTGCGCAGGTTCGCCGTCAACCCGGGCGCCACGGTAAACATCAACCCGCGTTCCGGGTACGCGCCATCCCCGGTGTGGTGGCAGACGCCGCGACGTTCATGTTGAACGACAGCGCCGAAGCCCCGGCCCGTCACCGGGCGCGGCCCGCCCTGGAAACCCGGATCTGGGTCTCCACCGCGAGCGCCAGCATTGGCGACGGACTGCGACTGGCCGCCCTGCCCCTGGCCGTCGCCGCCATCACCAACGATCCGCTTCAGGTCGCGGGGCTGACCCTGGCCCAGCGCGTGCCGCCGCTGGTGCTGGCGCTGCCGGCTGGCGTGATCCTCGATCGGGTGGATCCGTTCCGGGTCATGGTGGCCTGTCAGCGGGTCCGCGTCGTGCTGGTGCTCTCCCTGGCCGGTGCGGTGGCCGCGCAGGGGGTACTGGGAGTCGGCGCGATGCTCGCGGCGGTCTACGCACTGGCGATGCTGCTGGCCGCGATGGAGGTGTTCGGCGACGTCGCAGCGCAGGTCGTCGTCCAGTTGCTGGTTGCCGACGAGCGGCTGGAGCGGACGAACTCCCGAGTGGTCGCCGGGCAGATGCTGGGTGAGGAATTTCTCGGGCCACCCACCGGAGGCTGGCTGTTCAGCCTGGGTCGGTGGCCGGCCTTCGTCGGCATCGGGCTTGCCTACGCCATCTCGGCGCTCGTGCTGAACGGAGGGTTGCGGAGGAGATCCGGCGCCGCGGACGCGCGGACGTCGGACCCTACGGACACGTCGCCGACCGCCGCCCTGTCCCCCGTCCGCTCCGGGTGGCGGGAGGCCGCCGCCGCCATCCCCCGGGAGACCAGGCAGGGGCTGGCCGTGGTGGTCGGCAACCGCGACCTGCTGGTGCAGGCGGCGTGGACCAGCGTCATGAACGCGGCGAACGGCGCGGTCGGTGCGGTGTTCGTGCTCTTCGCCCTGAACACCCTGGGCCTCAACGGCACGGCGTACGGGGCTCTGCTGACCGCCGGCGGAATCGGCGGGGTGCTGGGCGCAGGGCTGGCCGGCGTGGTCGCCCGACACGTGCCCCGACGAGCCATGATGATCAGCACGTCGCTGCTCGCCTCGCTCTGCACGCTCACGCTCGGGTCGATGGACAGCTTCGTGGCGGTGTTCGCACTGCAGGGCGTCGCTGCCCTGTGCGGCGTCATGTTCTCGGTCGTGGCCCGGTCCTACCGACAATCGATCACGCCGACGGAGTTCGCCGGCCGCACCACCTCGGTGTACCGGCTGCTCAGTCTCGGCTCTGTCCCACTGGGAGCCCTGGCAGGTGGCATCCTCGCCACGGTCCAGAACCCGGGCCTGTCCATCGTCGTCGCCGGGGCCCTCATGCTGGCCGCCACGGTAGGCGCCGCCCTGTTCCTCCGCCGGGACGTGCCCTCCGTGCCACGACAGCCGCGCTGAAGTGGACCGACCGAGCCCATCCCGATCACGTCTGAAGCCAGCCGAGCTGCGCTGGCTGTTCACGAGCGGGGTGCCCGGGCGGCGCGGCGGCGCTCGGTGAGCCGTCGCGCCTTCACCGCGTTGCCGCAGTCGGCCATGCGGCACCAACGACGGGAACCGCTGCGGCTCTGGTCGAGGAACAGCCAGCCACAACCACCTTCGGGCACCGGGCAGCGGCGCACCCGGGTCAGGTCGGCCGTCAGCATGACGTCGCGGGCGGCCTCGGCGATCCGGTCGGGCACCACCATGGCCGGCACCGTGCCGTAGGTCAGCCGTACCCTCGACGAGTCGAGCACGAATCGTGCCCGGGCGGCCGCGCCGGCCCAGCGCTGATGTAGTGCGACAAGCGCGGCGCCGGCCGCGACGGGGTCACCTGCCGTCCCACCGGCCGCGTCGGTGATCGTCGCGAGCATCACGAGATGCAGCCCTTCACGAACGTCCCGCACAGCGGCCAGTCCCGCGTGCGCCGCCGCGGCATCGTCGCGCCACGCCTGACCGACCTGGTCGGCCTCGGCGTCGCTGAGCACGCCCAGCCGGGCCGACCAGCGCAGCAGAGCGGAACTGTCGGACAGGAAGTCGTGCGGCGACTCGCCGCCCCCTCGCTCGAGTGTGTTCACCAGGTCGAGGGCAGGGTGCCCGCCGACCAACGGTAGCTGGGACACGTCGAGCGGCATGCCGAAAAGGCTACCACCTAAGCCGGTGAAGAGGGTTGCGCACTGCTCGACACGGGGCCGGGTAGCGCGGCGATGTCTGCCGCTTCGGCCAGCTCCAGGTAGGTGGGGACGGTGAGAGATCTCGACCTGTCTATGCTACCGTCAAAACCAGTTTTACAGGAATCACAGCGGCGCGGCTGCCATGGGGTGGTGCCGTCGCGGTGATCGAGGGTCTCCTGCGTACCGCTCGCGTGGTGGTTTCCTGCCGCACCTTGTCGAGGATCTGGGAGGTAGCCGATGGCGCACCAACGACGCGCGGCCTATGCCCTGGCCGCATTGTCCGCCGCCACGTTCTGTTACGTCACCACCGAGGTGCTTCCGATCGGGTTGCTCACGCTGATCGCCCCGGACCTGGGGCGTTCCAGGTCCGAGGCCGGTCTGCTGGTGACCGGGTACGCCGTGGTGGTCATGATTGTGGCGCTCCCGCTGACCCGCGTCACTCGGCGACTGCCCCGGCGTCCACTGCTCGCCGGTTCCCTCGGTGTGTTCGCCGCGGCGACGGCGGTGTCGGCCTCCGCGACCTCCTACGAGGTGTTGCTCGCCGCGCGGCTGGTGTCCGCCACCACCAACGGTGTCTTCTGGGCGGTGGTGTTCCCGGTAGCGATCTCGATGTTCCCCGCGAACATCCGCGGCCGCATCGTGGCCCGGCTGTCGATCGGCAACGCCCTCGGGCCGGTCCTCGGCGTGCCGGTGAGCACCTGGCTGGGCGGGCAGGCCGGGTGGCGGGCCGCGTTCGTCGCGATGTCCATCCTCGGTTTCGTCACCTGCATCGCGGTCGCCCTGCTTTTGCCGAGCGTCACACCACAACAGAGTGCGGGTGACATCGGGCCAATGCCGGATCGGCACCGCTTCGTAGTGCTCCTCGTCGCCACCATCCTCGCGGTCACCGGCGCCATGGGCGCGTTCACCTACATGACCGTCTTCCTCCTCGACGTCAGCGGGTTCGCCGCGGCATCTCTCGGCATGCTGCTCTTCGTCCAGGGCTCGTTCGGCGTCGTCGGCACCTGGGCGGCCGGCCGGGTCCTGGACCGGTTTCCAGTCGGTGTCGTGCTGGGTCTACTCGGGCTCCTCACCGCCGCGATGATCGGGCTCTACGGGGTTGGCACGAGCAAGGCGTTGACGATCCCGTTGCTCGCCGTGGCCGGGATGTCGTTCAGCTCGCTGATTGCGGGAATCCAGCACCGCATCATGCAGGTGGCCCCGTCGACCACCGACATGGCGTCGGCCAGCCTCAGCGTCGCGTTCAACGTCGGCCTCGCGGCCGGCTCGCTGATCGGGGCGGGCCTGCTGGCGACGGCCGGAGCGCGCGTCATCCCGTTGTTCGCTGGCCTGCTGACCGCCACGGCGTTCGCGATGCTCGCCTGCCACGAGATGTCCCGCCGGAGGAGACGCCGGGACACTCTCCGTCGCAGTCCCGACCTACCACCGGTCGGACATTCTGTGGCTCATGTTTAGGTCCGTTGTCCGGTCACCGACCCGGCCGTGCCGGCGGTGGCAACCCAGGAGGCAGGCATGACCGAGCAGGCGCCTACCTGCGTGGCGCTGTACACGTTGGCCCAGCACACCAATCGGCGAGTTGCGGAGTTCCGTTGGCAGCCTGGCGAAGCGGTGTCGCTGAGCGTCCTCGACCCGGATTGGGGCGCGCTCGCACAGGACTTCTACGACAACGGTGTGCCGATCGGTGCGGGGCGGGTGCCGCCGGAGGCCGGTCGAGAATTCATGCGTGCGCTGCTGCAACGCTTCCGGATGAGGTACTACAGGTTCGTGGACGAGAGCGACTGACCCGACGAATCCACAGCTACGACGAACCGCTCACCCACCGGATGCCAATCGGCTCGTCCGTCATTCCGGCGCCGGCCGGCTCGTACCACGAAACGGGGACGGGCCCCGGCGCGGAGTGGTCCTCCGCGCCGGGGCCCGTGGCATCGGGTGGGTCAGCTGGCCGCGCAGGTGGCTGTCGCGCCCGGACCGGTGCCGGTGCCCTGGAAGCCGAAGTTGGTCGACTGCCCGGCGCCGACGCGTCCGTTGTAGCTCACGTTGGTGTACCGGATGGTTCCGCTGGTACCGCTGGCCTGGGCGTTCCAGGCGCTGGTGACCGCGGCGCCGCTGGGCAGCGTGATGGTCGCGGTCCAGCCGTTGATGTCCGCGGAGCCGGCGGTGACCGTCACGCTCGCGGTGAAGCCGCCGGACCACTGGTTGACCACAACCGACGCGGAGCAGCCGTTACCGGTCGGCGGCGGGGTGGTGGGGGGAGCCATGGTCGGCGGGGCCGTGGTGGGCGGAGCCGTGGTCGGCGGGGCGGTGGTCGGCGGGGCGGTCGTCGGCGGAGCGGTCGTCGGCGGATTGGGCGCGCCGTTGGCAAGGCTGTAGGCCAGGTCGGGCTGGAACGAACCGGCCGTGTAGCGGCAGCCGTCCGCCTCCCCCGGCGGCTTCACCCAGAGGTACGCGTCGATGTTGCCGTCGCCGGTGTTCGTCGTCGGGTACTGACCGATGCGCCGGTCGGTGTTGTCGTCGCCGCACCAGTCGCCGCTGGCGCCCCCGTTGCGGCTGGTGTCGATCACCTGGCGCTTGCCCTGGATGCCCATGCCGTTGAGAGCGGAGATGACCGACCGGCCGAAGTTCGCCTCACTGGAGGTCGAGTTGTAGTTCGACACGTTCGTGAAGAAGCCGTCGGCGTACTGCACGCCGGCCGCCCGGAGCCGGTTGGCTGTCTCACCCGCGCTGTTCCAGGTGGAGTGGCCGCCGTCGAGGTACACCTTGGCGTTGGGGTTGCCCGACTTGATGGTCCGGGTGGCCGTCGAGATCGCCGCGTTGCGCGCGCTGATCTCGGCGCTGCTCAGGCAGGTCAGCAGGGCGAGCGAGTCGGTTTCCAGGATGATGATGACGGTCTGGTTGCCCAGCCCTCTGGCGAAGTTGGACACCCACGTCTGGTACTGGTTGAGGTCCGGCGCCCCACCGGCGCTGGCCCCGCCGCAGTCCCGGTTGGGGATCTCGTACACCGCCAGCACCGGGATCTGCTGCGCCGCGTTGGCCGCGCCGATGAACCCGGAGACCTCGGACTGCACTGTCGAGGGGTTGAAGTTGGCGAACCAGCGGGCCTGCGGCTGACTCGCGATCTTGTCGCGGATGACTGCGGTACGCGAGTCGCCGGGGTTGGCGGCGACCCAGCGGACGACTGCCGAACTCGGGTCGCGGTAGAGCGACCCGGACAGCGTGCCGGCGGAGGCGCTGCCTACGGCGAGGCAGACGCCGACGGCGGTGGCGCCCGCGACGGCCGCCACGCTGGTGGCCACCGATCTGCGGAGGAGCGAGGAGAGCATAGCCACGACGTGTTGCCTCCTGATCACATAGATGTTACCGAATTCATGGGAGCGTTCCCATGGACGGTAGCGGAGGCACGCCCCGCTGCCAAGACGCACGGACTCGTCATTGGGTCAACGACAGTCGTTTATGTGTTGCGACTCGCCCGGCCTCGCCACCCCGCGCGCCAGCCCAGGATCCGACTATAGTGAGTTCCATATTGGAACTCAGGATCGCGATTGCGGGGGTCGGATCAGATGAGTGACGGGTTCAGTGCCGGAACCTTCTGGAGATGGTGGTCCGCCGGCACGATCAGCGCGCTCGGCTCGGCGGTCACCGCACTCGCGCTGCCCCTGACCGCGCTGATCGCCCTCGATGCAAGCGCGTTCGACATGGGTCTCGTCGCGGCCGCCGGCTACGTCGCCTGGCTGGTGATCGGACTACCTGCCGGCGTCATCGTGCAACGGGTGCCCCTGCGCGGCATACAGGTGACAACGGACCTCACCAGGGCGGCGGCGGTACTGTCCGTCCCGCTCACCTGGTGGACAGGGCATCTCACCATCACCCAACTCGTCGTCGTGGCGTTGGTGATCAGCTTCAGCACCGTGCTCTTCGACGTCGCGAACGCCACCTACCTGCCCGGCATCGTCGATCGCGACCAGTTGGAGTCCCGCAACAGCCTCACCACCGCGACTCACGCGGTCTCCCAGGTAAGCGGCCCGCCACTTGGCGGCATCGCCGTACAGTTGCTCGGTGCGGCGCCGACGCTGTTGATCGACGCGGCGAGCTACGGAGTGTCAGCGCTGCTGCTGCGGTCGCTGCCCGCCCGCCCCCGACAGAAACCGGACCACTGGCCGCCGGTGCGCGCCATGATCCGCGAAGGGTGGCACTTCGTCTCCGGCCACCCGGTGATGGCACCCGGCACCTGGGCGGCCACCGCGCTCTGCGTGGCCTGTGGCGCCCAGATCGCGCTCTACCCACTCCACCTGGTGCGCACCCTGGAAGCCCCGGCTGGCCTGGTCGGTCTGCTACTCGCCGTCGAAGGAGTGGGTTCGCTGATCGGCGCCGCCCTGACCCCCCGACTCACCGGACGAATCGGCTCAGCCCGAGCGCTGCTCCTGTCCAGTGTGGTCTGCGTGGTCGGCGCGATCGTGGTGCCGCTGGGCAGCGGAATCATCGGGTATCTCTGCTTCGCCGTCGGCAGCGCCGTCTTCGCCGCCGGCGTCGTGCTGCTGAGCATCATCACTCGCACCTACCGGCAGTTGGCCAGCCCGCCCGACCTGCTGTCCCGGGTGCTGGCGACGGTCCGCTTCGTCACCTGGGGCGCCATCCCGATCGGCGGCCTGGCAGCCGGCGCGCTCGCCAGCCTCCACGGCAGCCGGGTCGCCCTGCTGACCTCGGTCATCGCCGTGGTCTGCGCTCCGCTTGTGTTGTTCTGCTCCCCGGTCCGTCACCTTCACGATCTCGCCGACCATCCCGGGTCGGACCCGGAACGCGATCGCGACGAGCCGGTCGTCGTCGGCCGGTGACGCAGCCACAGCCCCGGGATGCGCCCCAGCAGGGCCACGACGACGACTCGTCCTGCTTCTGCGTGCCAACCGGCGTGGCAGCGACTTGAATGGTGGCGTGCAGGTCAGCAAGGACGGACGGAGTTGGCGCATCGGTGCTGTCGCCGACGTGGGATGGATCGCCGGTCACACCGCTGCCGGCACCTCGGTCACCACCGCCATCCCGCCCATCTTCGACGCCTACGCCACCACGTACCAGGCGGACGACGTCACCATTACCGCCTACGAGCGCGCCCTGGTCGAAGACCTCAGCAGGTACACCCCGGACCAGCCCTGGTGGTTGGCCTACCTCGACACCGGCGCCCACGACGTCGTCTTTCCCGACGCCCGGCGGGTGTCGCTCTACTGGGACTGGCCCTACGTGCTGGTCGAGGCCGGCCCCGAGCAGGCTCTCACCTGGCGGGCCGGCCACCTGCGCCACGGCCGCGGATCGCTACCCGACCTGTTCTTCCCCGCCGACCGGACCTGGCTGGTCTCCGCGCTCTGGGACGACACCTGGGCCTGCGTCGGCGGCCCGGAACCGCTGATCCACATCCTCGAACGCGACCCGCTCACCACCGCCCGTCGGGTCCACCCCGACGAGGACGCGCTGCCACCGGGGCTCGTCCGCGAGTGACAGGCACACCTGAGCCCGATCGTGCGGACAGGCTCGGGACGGGACCGCAACCTGCCGGACACAGCATTGACATACTTCACTGCTCGATCTAGCGTCGGGGCGAATCGATTCGACGTCGAGCCGGGTGCTTCGGGCACCGCCCGACGGTCGCTCGCCGGTGTTCGGGCACCGGCGCTGCGGCCGCCAACGATTCGACGAACGACTGGTCCCGCTTGGGCGGCGAGGCCAGCCGCGGGAACCTGTGGCGAGAGCCGGCCGGGCGCTGTGGGCCCATCGCGCCTTCTGCGGTTTCCTCCGCGAGGAGTGTGGTGACCGGGAGTGGCGCGTCGTAGCGGTGCGGGTGTCGCCGTGGATCCCTGCACCTGAGTCAGTTCGTGTCGAGTGGCGGGAGCCCATCATGACAAGACGTAGACCCATCCTTGGTTTCCTGGCATCGGCGGCGGCCGTCGTCGTGACCGTGAGCGCTGCGGCACTGGCCGGCGGCCTGGGCACCACCGCGTCGGCCGCGGACGTCGCACCGGCCGCGGCGACCGCCGGGTGCGGCAAGGCGCCCACGCTGACCAGCGGCTCACGAACCATCCAGAGCGGCGGCCAGAACCGTAGCTTCATCCTGAGGATTCCCGACAACTACGACAGGAACCACCCTTACCGGTTGATCTTCGGATTCCACTGGAACGGCGGCACCGCCAACGACGTCGACGGCGGCGGGTCGGACGGGGCGGCCTGGTCCTACTACGGGCTGCGGCAGCAGGCCAACAACAGCACCATTTTCGTCGCCCCCCAGGGCAACGGGAACGGCTGGGCCAACCCCGGCGGCCAGGACGTCACCTTCGTCGACAACATGATCAGCCTGATCGAGGCGGACCTGTGCGTCGACACGACGCAGCTCTTCGCGCTCGGCTTCAGTTACGGGGGAGGCATGAGTTACTCGCTTGCCTGCTCCCGGGCAGGTGTCTTCCGCGCTGTCGCGGTCTACTCGGGCGGGCAGCTCAGCGGGTGCGGCGGCGGCACCCAGCCGATCGCGTACATGGGAATCCACGGCATCGGGGACCCGGTGCTGAACGTCTCCGCCGGACGGTCCCTGCGGGACACGTTCGTTCGGAACAACGGGTGCACCGCACAGAGCCCGCCCGAGCCGAGGGCGGGGAGCCTGACCCACATCACCACCACCTACTCGGGCTGCCGATCGGGCTATCCGGTGGTGTGGGCGGCCTTCGACGGCGGGCACACCCCCGGCCCGGTGGACGGCGGCGGGGACAGCGGCGCACGGACCTGGACCAAGGGCGAGGTGTGGAGGTTCTTCACCCAGTTCGGCAGCACCGACCCCACGCCGACCCCGACGACGTCGCCCACCGCCAGCCCGACCAGCACCCCGCCACCTAATGGCACGTCGGCAGTGCGCAACACGGCCTCCGGACGGTGCCTCGACGTCAACGGCGCCTCGCAGACCAACGGCGCGGCGGCGATCATCTGGGACTGCCACGGCCAGAGCAACCAGAGCTGGACCTCGACCGCCGCCCAGGAACTGCGCGTCTTCGGCGGGAAGTGTCTCGACGTCAACGGGGCCGGCACCGCGAACGGCAGCTCGGTGATCATTTGGGACTGCAACGGCCAGTCCAACCAGAAGTGGCGGCTCAACGCCGACGGCTCGATCACCGGTGTTGGCTCGGGCCGGTGCCTGGACGTCGTCAGCAGCGGCACGGCCAACGGCACCCGCATCCAGATCTGGGACTGCAACGGCGCGGCCAACCAACGGTGGAGTCGTAGCTGATTCCGGCGAGCGTTTCGGGACGGTAGGTCCGGTTCGGCGGCGGAACCACAGGGTTTCGCCGCCGCACCACCCGGCTCCGCCCGACGACATCAATCAGATATTTCGGCGCTTGCCTGACATACAACGTTTAATCATCAGTGTTCTTCGATCAGAGCGACTGCGTGCAGTACGCCAACTCGACGTGTGACGTACGGCTTCGCAGTCGAAACCGGCTGGGGAGGCGGGTCAGATGTTCGATCGAGAGAGTCATCGGCGCAGTACTGGCGGAATCGGGTCACGCGTCCGGTCATGGCGGAGCACGCGGCGTCCGCGCCGGCTGACCGCTTCGGTGGTCGGGGCGGTGGTGGTTGCGGCGGCTGTGCTGACCGGCTTCGCCTCCCCGGCCCAGGCGGCAACCGCCATCACGATCAACGGTGGGTCCGGTGGACGGGCGCTCGACGGGATCGGCGCGGTCAGTGGTGGCGGCGGCAACAGCAGGTTGCTTATCGACTACCCGGAACCGCAACGGAGCGACATCCTGGACTACCTGTTCAAGCCGGGTCGCGGCGCCGCGATGCAGCTACTGAAGGTGGAGATCGGCGGCGACACCAACTCCACCTCCGGCGCGGAGCCCAGCCACGAACACACCCGGGGCAACGTGAACTGCAACCGGGGCTACGAGTGGTGGCTGATGGAGCAGGCGAGGGCGCGCAACGCCAACATCGCCCTGGCGGGCCTGTCCTGGGGAGCGCCGGGCTGGATCGGGAACGGCAACTTCTGGTCCAACGACTCGATCGACTACCTGCTGGCCTGGTTGGACTGCGCGGGTACCCACGGGCTGACAATCAACTACCTCGGCGGGTGGAACGAGAAGGGTTACAACGCCACCTGGTACAAGAATCTGCGCTCGGCCCTCAACTCCCATGGCTACAGCAACGTGAAGATCGTCGCCTCGGACGACTTCGGCTGGGCCGCGGCCGACGAATCGCTGCGTGACCCGGCGTTCGCCAACGCCGTACAGGTCTTCGGCAGCCACTACGTCTGCGGCTACCGCAGCGCCCAGACCAGCTGCCCCAGCTCCGGCAACGCGGTCTCCACCGGCAAGTCGCTGTGGGCCAGCGAGAACGGCTCCGACGACTACAACGCCGGGGCGCAGGCCCTCGCCCGCGGCATCAACCGTGGCTACATCGACGGCAAGATGACCGGCTACATCAACTGGCCGGCCATCGCCGCCATCACCCCCAACATCCCCTGGGCGACCACGGGCGTCGCGGTGGCCCAGCAGCCCTGGTCCGGCGCCTACTCGATCGGCAAGAACGCGTGGGTGATGGCGCAGACCACACAGTTCACCGCCCCGGGCTGGCGCTACCTCGACGGATCGAGCGGCTACCTCGCCGGCAACCGCAACAACGGCAGCTACGTCTCGCTGAAGTCCACCAACAACAGCGACTACAGCACCATCATCGAGACGATGGACGCCGGCTCCGCGCAGACCCTCGACTTCACCGTCACCGGCGGGTTGTCCACCGGCGCCGTGCACGTCTGGTCGACGAACGTCCGGTCGAACAACACCGCCGACCACTTCGTCCGCGGCAGCGACATCACGCCGAGCGGCGGGCGTTTCTCGCTCACCGTCCAGCCCGGCTACGTCTACAGCATCACCACCACCACCGGCCAGGGCAAAGGCACCGCGGTCAGCCCGGCGCAGGGCACCCTGAAGCTGCCGTACAACGACACCTTCGACAGTTACGCGGTGGGGCGCGAGGCCAGGTACCTGATGGACCAGCAGGGCTCGTTCGAGATCGTCGGCTGCGCGGCCGGTCGCGCGGGTCAGTGCGTACGCCAGATGTCGGAGCAGACGCCGATCTTCTGGACGTCCGGCCAGGCTGAGCCGTACACGCTGTTGGGTGACCTGTCCTGGCGCAACTACACGGTCTCTTCTGACGTGCTGCTGGAGAAGTCCGGCTACGCGCAGCTCATCGGACGCGCCAACACGTACAACCACCAGGGGCCGCAGAACCTGAACGGTTACTACTTCCGGGTGACCGACGGTGGCGCGTGGTCCATCCGGAGCAACAACACCAGCGGCAACTGGCGCACGCTTGCCAGCGGGAACACCTCGGCGCTGGGCACCGGGCGCTGGCACACCCTGGCGCTGACGCTCAACGGGAGCACCCTCACCGCGGCCATCGACGGCAACACCGTCGGCACGGTCTCCGACTCGACCTGGGTCGCCGGCCAGATCGGGTACGGCACGGGTCAGGGAGTCTCCGCCCAGTTCGACAACCTCTCCATCACGCCGGTCGGCAACTCCGGGGAGCCGGGCGCGACCACAGCGATCCGGGGCGCGGGCTCCAACCGGTGCCTGGACGTCAACGGAGCCAGCCAGGCCGACGGTGCGGTCGTGCAGATCTGGGACTGCAACGGCGGCGCCAACCAACAGTGGACGCTCACAGCGAGCAACCAACTGACCATCTACGGCAACAAGTGCCTCGACGTGGCGGGCACCGCGGCGGGGAGCCGCGCGCGGATCATGACCTGCAACGGCGGCAGCGGCCAACAATGGCGTGTCAACGCCGACGGCACCATCTCCGGGGTCGGTTCGGGGCTCTGCCTGGACGTCAACGGCGCGGGCACCGCCAACGGCACCGCCGTCCAGGTCTGGACCTGCACCGGTGGCAGCAACCAGCAGTGGATCCGCGGCTGACCGGTTGGTGTCCGCTCGTACCCGATTCGTGGCTGCCGGCCGCTCACCTGAGCGGTCGACAGCCGCCCGTCGACCCGCTGCTCCGGGCTCAGGCCGCCGAGCCGACGGTGTAGTTCCACGCCGGAGGGCCGTCGACGACCGGGGCGGGCGACTGGGCACCCCGGCCGGCACCGGCCATGACGCCCAACTCGACCTCGTGGCGGTAGGCCTCCCGACCGGGCCGCTGCACCACGATGCTTGAGCTGATGCATTCGTTGACCCACGTCCACCGCATGGTGAGTGGCGGTAGGTAGCAGACGGAGACGGCGACCCGCATCTCGCCCGCGAGCTTCGTCATGGCCCGACGGATGGACCGGCTGCCCGCCGTCCACAGTGTGCTGTCGGCCACCACCAGAAGCTGGCCCTTCCACTCCGGTTGCCGTTCCCACCACGCGCGGATGGTGCCGGAGGCCAGTATCAGCCTCGCGTCGTCGGCCTGGCGGCCCGGCCCGGTGACGGCCGCGGCGGCGCGGGGCGGCCGGCCGGTGCTCCGCCTGGCCGGATCCGGGTCGGCGGGGAGCAAGCCGAGGCGGTCGCGGCGAATACTCACTGTCACCACCGGCAGTTCCGCGGCCAACCACTGACCGACCCGGCCGTTCACCCGCTCGTACTGCTCGCGCTGGCCGAGCCGCCGGTGCTGATCGGTGGGGCGGGAGCCGGGAAAGAGACGGAAGCCGTTCTGCCGCAACAGGCTCGCCACCGACCAGGCCGAGATGCGGTGACCGCGACGCTTGAGGGCCGCCGCGAGCGCACGGGTGGACGAGGTCGTCCACTGCAGGTACGGCGACGTGGCGGGGCCCGGTTCCATCAGGTCGAGGAGGGCCGGCAGCACTTCCGGGTTACTTTCCGTGATCTTCTTACGTCCGCCACCCGGCCGACGCAGGTTGCCGCCGCTCTCCTCGGGCCCCTGGAGTTCCTGGATGCCTTTGGACACGGTTTGCGGGTGCACCCCGACGGCCCGGGCGATGCGGCGGGCTCCGCCCTGCCCCAGGGACACGGCGCGGGCGGCCAGTACGAGGCGACGCTGACGTTCGTCCAGATGCGGTGCCAGGAGGCGGAACTCCCTGGCGAAACTTTCGGGCAGCTCACTCATCGACCACGGCACCCTCCCCCGGTGAATGCCAGCTCCCCGAAGCGTAGCCGAGACATCGGCGTCCGTGGAACTAGGCGACAAGTTATTACCTCGCACAATCGCCGTTAGCTATATCTGCACTTCCGAATAGTGGGCCCTTTTGATGTTTCCCAGTCGCGCGGGTAAATGTGTGTCGTCCACACCTTTCGGCCCGTGCTAATTGGTTGGACAGTCGGTCGGAGGGAGCGGCGTGCAACGGGGAGGACTCAACCGTGTCTACGAACGAACCGGAGCATTGGCCGCTGCTGCCCGCGCAGTCGGGGGTGTGGCTGGCCGAGGCACTCGGCTCCGGCGGCGCGTCGAGCAGCATCAGCGACCGCATCGACCTCTTCGGCGCTCTGGACCGTAGGGCCATGGCCGCGGCGCATCGGCAGGTCGAACGGGAGGCGGAGGCGCTGCGCCTGCGTTTCCGGGCCACCGCGGACGGGCCGGTGCAGTACGTGGACGCGGCGGCGAGCACACCGCTGCGGTTCGTGGACGTCAGTGGCGAGGCCGATCCGGAGCGCGCCGCGGCGGACTGGATGGAGGCGGACACCACCGCTCCGGTCGATGCCCTCGGCCCCTCGTTGTGCACGACCGCGCTGCTCCGGCTCGGGCCACGGCACCACGTGCTCTACCGCCGGGTCCACCACCTGGTGGTCGATGGCTGGAGCCTGGCCGCGCTGCACCGCCGCACCGCCGAGCTCTACCGCGCCTTCGTCTCGTCACCCGGCGCCGAGGCGGTCGAGGTGGGCCGGCCGTTCCCGCCCTACCGGGTCCTCGTCGACGCCGATGTCGCCTATCGGGCCAGCCCCCGGCACGCGCAGGATCGGCTCTTCTGGAGCGAGCACCTGCGCGGCCTGCCGGAGCCGGTCCGGCTCGCCGGTCGGCGGTACGCGCCCTCCGGCACCGTCCTGCGGGAGCGCGCCGTCATCCCCACCGACCTCCTGGACCGGTTGCGGGCGGCCGCCGACCGCTGCGGTGTCGGCTGGTCGGAGTTGGTCGTCGGGTTGGTGACCGCGTACGTGGCCCGGATGACCGGTGCCGACGACCTGGTGGTCGGGATGCCGGTGACCGCCCGGATCAGCCGCGCCGAGCGGGCGACCCCCGGCATGACGACGAACGGGATGCCGCTACGGCTGCGGCCGACCTCGGGGGTAACGCTCGGTGAATTTCTGACATCGGTTGCCCTGCAATTGCGTGAAGCGCTGTCGCACAGCCGCTATCCCACTCCCAGCATGATTGCTGACCTGGGCATGACCGGCACGGGGCGCGCCCTGTGGGGCCCGATTGTCAACGTGATGGGCTCGGACGCGATGTTGGATTTCGCCGGCCAACGATCCGAGCTCAGGACGATATCGAAGCCCGACATCGAGGATTTTTCTGCGATTTTCTTCCACCTGCCGGGTGGCGACGTCGAACTGATAATCGACGTCGACGCGGGCGGTTATTCGACCACGGAGCTCCGCGCCCACCTGCGGCGGCTGCTGTACTTCTTCGAGGGTGCCGCGAACGCCGACCCGGCAACCGCGCTTGTCGACGTCCCACTTGTGGACGAGGCGGAGTCGCGCCGCCTGCGGGACCTCGGCACCGGCCCGACCCACCAGATTCCGGACATCGGCGTGCACCAACTGGTCGAGGAGTGGGCGGACCGCACGCCCGAGGCCCCGGCTCTGCACTACGCGGACACCGTCGTGGCGTACCGGGCCTTGGACGAACGTGCCAACCGGTTGGCACGTCTCCTGGTGGCGCACGGCATCGGACCGGGACGGACCGTCGGCATCGCCCTGCCCCGTTGCCCGGACCTCATCGTGTCGGTGCTGGCGGTCCTGAAGACGGGTGCGGCCTTCCTCTCCCTGGACACCACCTATCCCGCCGCCCGGATCGCGTTCATGGTGGCCGACGCCGAGGTGAGCGTCATCCTGGTGCACGAGGAGACCGCCGACGTGGCGGGAGAGACAGTCGAGCGCCTGGTACTTGACGCGCCGGAGACCAGGTCGGCGTGGGCCGCCCAGCCGCCGACGCGGCTCACCGACGCCGACCGGCTCGCTCCGTTCTCGCCCCGGTCGCCCGCGTACCTGATCTACACCTCCGGTTCCACCGGCACCCCGAAGGCGGTCGTGGTGGCACACCGGGGCGTGGTGAACGTGACGAACGCGATGGTCGACCGGCTCGGGCCGGGGCCGGGCCGGCGGACGCTGCAGTTCGCCTCACCGAGTTTCGACGCCTTCGTCGGGGAGATGACCCAGTCGATCTTCCTGGGCGGGACGCTTGTGGGTGCCTCGCAGGATCGGCTCGTCCCGGGTCCCGACCTGTCGAAACTGCTGCACGAGCACCGGGTGAACGATGTCGTGCTCGTGCCGTCGGTCCTCGCCCAGCTCACCCCGGCGGACCTGCCACCCGGCACGACGGTCTCCATCGTCGGGGAAGCGGCGGCGCCCACGGTCATCGAACGCTTCGCCCCGGCCTGCCGGCTCATCAACGGGTACGGCCCAACCGAGGGCACCATCTCGACCGCGATGAGTCCGCCGCTGTCGCCGGCCGACGCCACCGCTCCGCCGATCGGCACGCCCCTGCGCAACCTGCGCGTCCACGTGCTCGACGACCAACTGCGCCCGGTCCCGGTCGGCGCGGTGGGAGAGCTGTACATCGGCGGCGCGGGCGTCGCGCTGGGCTACCTGAACAGGCCCGAGCTGACCGACCGACGCTTCCTGCCCGACCCCTTCGACGGACCCGAAGCGCGGATGTACCGCAGTGGGGATCTGGTGCGGTGGAACGCCGACGGCCAGCTCCTGTTCGTCGGCCGGGACGACGGGCAGGCGAAGGTCAACGGATTCCGGATCGAGCTGGGCGAGGTGGAGGCGGCGCTGGTCCGGCTGCCGGGTGTGGCGCGGGCGGCCGCCACCGTCCACGAGGACCCGACCGGCGAACGGCGGTTGCTCGGCTACGTCGTGCCGGTCCACGGCACCCAGGTCGACCCGCGTGGCCTGCGCCGGGCGCTGAGCGCGGATCTCCCGTCCCACCTCGTGCCCCACCTGCTGGGCGTACTCGACGAACTGCCGTTGACCCGCAGCGGGAAGCTGGACCGCCGGGCTCTGCCCGACCTGCGCGGCTCCACCGAACCGGCCAACAAGCTGCCGCGCGGGCCGGTGCAGGAGGCGGTCGCCGCCGCCTTCCGCGAGGTTCTCCAGATCCCCACGGTCGCCCTCCGGGACAGTTTCTTCGAGTTGGGTGGTCACTCGCTGTCGGCGACACGGCTGGTCGGCCGGCTCCGCAACCGGTTCGGGGTACGACTCGACGTCCGGGAACTGTTCCGGAACCTGACCGTCGAGGCGGTGGCCGAGAAGGTCGCCGCCGTGGTCGGAGCCGACTGGGGCCGGGACCCGCTGGTGCCGCTGCGGCCCGCCGGCGGCCGGGAGCCCCTGTTCTGCGTCGCGGCACCCGGCGCGGACCCGTGGATCCACCTACGCCTGGCCCCGCAGCTACCGGATCGTCCGCTGTACGGCCTGTCCACGCCGCTTCCGGTCACCGACGACGAGATCGCGGCGCACGTCCAACGCATCCGCGCGACCGGGTTGCCCGGTCCGTACCACCTCGTCGGCGTGGACGAAGCGGCGGACCTCGCCCGCCGGCTCGCCGTCGCGCTGTCGGCCGACGGCGCACCGGCGGGAACCCTGGTGCTGGTGCGGCCGGTGGGTCTCGGTGCACCCGCGTACCGCGGCGAGACCGTCGTCGTCACCGGGCAGGATCTCGGCCCCGATTCCGCGGAGCCGTTCGATCCGGAGCCACTGGCCCGCCTCGGGGCGATCCTGCAAGCCGTTTCGAACCGCCTGACCGCGACCGCCGCCGACCTTCCCCACCGGGAGACCGGCCAGCGGCAGAAAGTGACGAGCACATGAAGATGATCGACGACCGACAGTCGCTGGACAGCGCCGCGCCGGTCACCCCGGCGGACGTACGGGGTGAGTTCCGGCATCTGCGTACCAGGATCAGCGACCGGACCTTCGCCGCCAAGCTGGCTCTCTGGGCCGCGCTGACCGGTGCCGGCGCGGCGCTTGCCGTACAGCCGGCGCTCTGGAGCCGCGCCGCCGGGATGTTGCTGCTCGGGTGCATGTTCGCGCACGCCGCCGAGTTGCAGCATCAGACGCTGCACAGTCTCGGGTTCCGGAACCGGCGTGCCAACACCGTCGCCGGCATCGTCCTCGGCATCCCCATGCTGATCTCGTTCGCCGCCTACCGGGCGACGCACATGCGGCACCACCGGGACCTGGGCACCCCAGAGAACCGGGAGTTCTTCGACTACGGCGACCAGTACGGCGTGGGCGGCGGCGGTTCGCGGTGGCGTACCGCACTGACCTGGACCATCCGGTTCACGATGCTGCACTTCTACGTGCAGTTCCTGGCCTGCGCCGCCCGCGCGGTGCTGCGCCGGGACTACGAGGGTGAGTCGGCGACCACGTCCCGGCGCATCCGACGCGACCACTACGTCATCCTCGCCCTCCTGCTGGCGTTCACGCTGCTCTCCGTCGTGCTGCGCGAGCCGGTCGTGCTGTGGGTGTGGCTCCTTCCGCTGCTGCTGGTCGCCGGCCCGGTGCACGCGCTCATCGAGCTGCCGGAGCACTTCCGCTGCGAAACCCTCAGCCAGGACGCGTTCGCCAACACCCGCACCATCAGGTCGAACCGCCTGATGACGTGGTTCACGAACGGAAACAACTTCCACGTCGAGCACCACCTCATGCCCAACCTGCCGATCGAACGGCTGCCGGCCCTGCACGAAGAGGTGCGGCCGCGGCTGAAGCACTTCCACACCGGTTACGTGGACTTCTTCCGAAAGGTGGTGCGGGGTTGATGGCGGACGTGACGTGCTTCCGGGTGGCGCGGTCGGCGGAGGACTGGAGCGCGGTGAGGCGGCTGCGTGAGGCGGTGTACGTGCACGAGCAGTCCCGGCTCGCGGACGTCGCCGACACCGCCGACACGTTCGACCGCTTCGACGGATACGCCAGCTACATCCTCGCCGAGGACGGAACCGAGGCGGTGGGCACCATCAAGGTGGTGCCCGACGGGGAGATCGGCCTGCCCTGTGACGACGTCGTGGACCTCGGCGCCCTGCGTCAACCCGGGAACCGGCTGGTGGAGTTCGGCCACCTGATGACGCTGCCGCGGATCCGGCAGCGGTCGGTGGGCATGGCTCTGATGCGGGAGGCGCTGGTCCACAGCGTCGCCCGGTACCGCGCCACCCACGTGCTCGGGGACTTCTTCGTCGACGACACCGGCGGGCTGCGGCCGTTCTACCTGGAGGTCGGCTTCGTGGCGCTGTCCGCGCCGTACGCGGACGAGCGGTTCCACCACGCGCCACTGAGCATCGTGGGAGTCCTCGACGTCGAGGAGGCCGCCCGCCGCTGCCACACCGAGCAGGGCCGGAGCAACCGCCTGCTGCAGTACTTCTTCGCCGACTACGACGCGTACGCGACCGCGGCCTGACATCGGCGAGGGGAACGGGGCATCGTGCGATCTCAACGACAGCGGCTTGCCGAATCCAAGGCGGCACACAACCATCCCACCTACGCCACGATGTCGTTCGTCATGGGCTGCGGCGTCCAGGGCGAAGGGTCGGACAGCTTCGTCGCCGACGAGGACGGCGCCCGGCTGTTGGCCCTGTTCGACCAGTACGGCAACCAGTCGTTCGGCTACTCGCACCCGCGGCTGATCGGGGCGATCGAGGAGCAGCTCGGCAGTCGCCGCCTCAACAGTACGAAGATCATGTTCGAGGAGGTGCAGATCCGGCTGACCGCCCGCCTGGCGGAGGTCACCGAGGGTCGGTTGCCGTACGCGTACCTCGCCAACGGCGGCGGCGAGAGCATCGACAACGCGTTGAAGCTGGCTCGGGCGGCGACCCGACGGCCGGGCTTCGTCACCGCCGTCGACTGCTTCCACGGCAAGACGTTCGCCACCCTCAGCGCGTCCGGCCGTCCGGAGCACGCCGCGCTGTTCCGCCCGTTCATGGACGGCTTCCAGCAGGTGCCGTTCGGTGACCTGGACGCCCTCGACCGCGCGGTCGGCACCGACACGGCAGCGGTGCTGCTGGAGCCGGTGCAGGCCGAGGCCGGGGTGGTGCTGCCGCCCGAGGGTTACCTCGCCGAGGTGCGGCGGATCTGCGACGAGCGCGGGGCGCTGCTGATCCTCGACGAGATGCAGACCGCGTTCGGCCGGTGCGGCGCCCTGTTCGCGTACCAGCTCTTCGACGTGGCTCCGGACCTGGTCTGCATCGGCAAGGCGTTCGGCGGCGGCATCGTGCCGATCTCCGCGGTCCTGGGAACGGCGCGGGTCTGGGAGTCGCTGCGCGACCAACCGTCGACGTTCGGTTCCAGCCTCGGCGGCAACCCGCTGGCCTCCCGGGTGGGCCTGGAGGTGCTCGAGATCGCCACCGCGGACGGCTTCGTCGAGTCAGTGGTCGCCAAGGGGGCGCTGATCACCGAGCGGCTGGCCGCCATGGTGGCCCGCCATCCGCGGCTGCTCAGCGCGCACCGTGGCGTCGGCATGATGCACGGCCTGGAGTTCCACGACGAGTCGCTGGGCGGGATGGTCCTCGGGGAACTCCTGAGCCGCCGGGTCACCTCGACGTACTCGCTCTACAACAACCGGGTCCTGCGGGTGCAGCCGCCCATGGTGATCTCCACCGACGACCTGGTCGCGGGCCTGGCGGTGCTCGACGAGGTGCTCGACACCCTGGACGGGGCCGGCGGTCCGGTGCCGGTCCGGCTGCCCCCGCTGACGCGGACGGTGTCCGTGGCGCTGAGCCCCGACGAGCTGGCTGCGCTGCTGCACGAGCGGCCGCACCTGCTCGACCCGTTCGCCGCCGATCCGGCGGCCACCAGGGGGGCCGTCGAGCCGGACTTCGCCGGGACGCTCGGCGGCCGGTCGGCGCGCTGGACCGACCGCGTCGAGCTGACCCCGGACGGAGTCGTGCTCCGCGCCGATCCCGACTGGCTCTGGAACTCCCTTGAGCGCTCGGTCCACTGGCGACCCGACGGGGCGGGCGGCAGCGCGCTCACCATCCGGCTCGACTGGGACGCCGGCACCGGCCCGTACGAGCCGATGCTTGGCGGCCACCTCGGCCGGCTCGCGCACGACCGCCTGGACACCCTGCTCACCCAGCTACGCCAGCCCGCCAGGCGCCACCGACGCGAAGGGACGATCGTGAAGCTGACAAGTCTGATCGAGCACTACCGCGACAACACCGACTCGGTTGTCGTCGAGATCGACGCCGCCGGCGACCGTCGGGAGATCAGCCACGCCGAGTTGGCGAATCTCGCCGAGCGTCGGGCCGCGGAGTTACGCGCCGCCGGGGTCCGACCGGGTGACGTGGTGGGGCTGCGCGCGCCCAACAGCATCGACTGGTTGGCCTGGGATCTCGGCGCCCTGCTCGTCGGTGCCGTGCTCCAGGCGTTCCCGGACGACTTTCCCGTCGACGACGTGCCGGCGTTCATCGGGCAGCACGGTCTCGCGCTGCTGGTGCTCGGCGAGGAGACCTACCCGGGAGATCCCGGCCGTCCGGCCCCGCACACCGACCCGGACCTGCACAGCCTGGTCTACTCCTCGGGCACCAGCGGGCTGCTGAAGGGCCTGCGGATCAGCGGCAAGGGCACCGAGTACGTCATCCAGCGGTTCATCGACAGCTTCGACGTCACCTCCGGGGACCGGCACCTGATCTTCCTGCCGCTCGCGAACTACCAGCAGCGACTGTCGGTCTACTGCTGCCTGTGGACCGGTGCGGACCTGGTGCTCGCGCCGTACCAGCGGGTCTTCGCCGCGCTGCGGGCCGAGAAACCCACGTTCCTGATCGGGCCGCCGATCTTCTACGACGCCGTGCTGCAGCTCGCCGCCACCTCAGGCGCCGGGATGCCACTCGGCGAGTTCCTCGGTGGGCGGTTGCGCTTCGCCATCACCGGCATGGCGCCCATCGGACGCAAGACGATGGATGCCTACTGGTCCCAGGACGTGCCGCTGCTCGAGGCGTACGGGATGACCGAGAGCGGCATGATCGGCTGGAACACCCTGGCGGAGAACCGTCCGGGCACGGTCGGCAAGCTCATCGACCCGGACGCGGTGACCATGCTGGCGGACGGCGAACTGCTGATCCACCGTCCGGCACCGCTGAGCATCGGCTACTTCGGGCTGGACCAGCAGGTGGCCGAGGAGACGTTCCGGCCCGACGGCACCATCGTCACGGGTGACTACGGGCGCCTGGACGAGGACGGCTACCTCACCCTGCTGGGTCGCAAGAAGGATGTCATCGCGCTGGCCAGCGGACGCAAGGTGCATCCCGGCGAGGTGGAGTCGCACTTCGCGGGGGTGCCCGGCCTCGCGGACCTGATCGTCGTGCCCACCCCGAACTCGCACGGTCTCGCCGCCATCGGCACGGCCACCGACGACGACGACGGCCAGCGCGCCGCGATCGTCGAGGGGATCGCCAAGGTCAACGAGCAGTTGGACGGCCAGTACCGCCTGACCGCCGTGTTGTTCAGCGCGAAGCCGCTGCGCAGCGATCCGGCGTTCCTGACCGCGAACCTCAAGCTGAGCCGGGCGGCCGCTGCCGCCTACTACGCCGAGCGGCGGGACTCGGCCGTCCCCATCGCATGATCGTCGACGCGCACGTCACGCTGGCCAGCGACCGGGCCACACCGCGGGACTTCCTTGCGGCGCAGGCGGCGAACGTCGCGGCCCGGCTCGCCGCCTACGGTGTCGGTGACCGCTCCGGGGCCGTCCTGGACCAGTTGCTCGCCGGCTATCAGGACCATGACGGTGACCGGCTGGTCGCCGAACTCGACGACGCCGGGATCGACCAGGCGGTGCTCGTCGCCGCCGACTACTCGTGGGCGAGCCCACACGCGGTCGCCCCGGCGGAGTTGGCAGCGCTGCACGCGCGGGTCTGTGCCCGCCACCCGGGCCGCTTCCGGGTGCTGTGGGGCGTCGATCCCCGGGCCGGCACGGAGGGGGTGGAGCTGTTCGAGCGGTACGTGACGGAGTACGGGTTCGCCGGGATGAAGCTCTATCCGCTCACCGGCTACTCGCCGAGCGACCGGCGGCTGTACCCCTACTTCGAGGTGTGCGCGGCGCGGGGACTTCCGGTTCTCACGCACACCGGACCGGGTTGGGGCCCGCTCGACTTCACGCTCGGTCGGCCGCTGCTCGTGGACCACGCCGCACGGGACTTCCCGAGCGTGGACTTCGTCCTCGGTCACGGCGGGGTGACCCACGTGGACGAGGCGTCGTACCTGTGCGCCCACCGGCCGAACATCCACCTGGACATCAGCCAGTTCCCGTCGATGCTCAGCGCCGACGGTTGGGTGGCGCACCTCAACCGGCTGTTCCGCAGGGGGATCAACCACAAGATCCTCTTCGGGACGTGCTGGCCCTCGTTCCGCCTGTCCGTGTCGCTCTCCGCCGTGCTTGAGGAGTTCACCGGGGACGCGCTCTTCGCCGGCGTCAAGCGCCGGGACCGTCAGTTGATCATGAGTGGCAACGCCCTTCGCCTGTACGGCGAGGCGTCGGCCGCCGTCGCCTCGGGAGGCACCGATGGAAGTCGACACCACGACCCTGCACCAGGAGCTGATCGAGTGGATCGAGAACTGGAACGACGGTGAGACGACGGCCGCGGTGACCGCGGACACCCCGCTGCTCACCACCGGCCTCCTGGACTCGATGGGAATGGTGGCCTACCTGTCGTTCCTGGAGGACCGCACCGGCCGAAAGTTCAACCTCATGACGTTCAACGCAGGCCGCGCCGCGACCATCCGGCAGACGGTCGAGCACTGCCTCAAGCCATGATCTACGACGGTCACTGCCACGTGGCCTCGACGGACTTCATCCCGGACGCGTTCCTCGGCGACGTCGCCTACGGCATGCACCGGCGGTTGGACCTGGTGGCGGCCGGCCCTCCACTGGACCGGCTGCACGAGAGCTACCGCGCCCAGCACCGGGATCACGACGCCGACCGGCTGGTCGCGGAGATGGACGCCGCCGGCGTCGCCCGGTCGGTGCTGATGGTGCCCGACTTCGGGTACGTCATGCCGGGTCAGCCCGACCTCGCCGCGATGGCCCAGCGGCACCACGAGATCAGGCTGCGCCACCCCGGCCGGTTCTGGGTGTATCTGGGCGCCGACCCGCGCCGGGGTGAGGCGGGTGCGCGCGCCTTCGCCGATCTCGTGGACCGCTTCGGAATCGACGGGATGAAGCTCTACCCGCCGTGCGGCTACTCGCCCTCGGACCCGTCCCTGCACCCCTACTACGAGGTGTGCCGGAGTCGCTCCCTGCCGGTCTTCGTCCACACCGGACCGACCGCGCAGTCGCTGACGTTCACCACGAGCGAGGCCATCCTGGTCGACCGCGCCGCCCGGGACTTTCCGGACGTGCCCTTCGTACTCGGCCATGGCGGGGTGACCGACGTCGAGGTCAGCTCGTACCTGGCGGCGCACCGGCCCAACATCTACGTCGACACCGGTGGCTTCGCCGGCTCCCCGGTGATGGGCGGCTGGGCCGCGCACCTGAACCGGCTGTTCCGCCTCGGCATCAACCACAAGATCATTTTCGGTACGGACTGGCCCCTCAACCAGCTCACCGGCGGCCTCCAGGGACTCGTCGGTGAGATCCGCGACGGCGGTGAGGTGTTCGCCGGGGTCTCCCAGCGCGACCAGGACCTCATCCTGCGGGAGAACCTGCTGCGGGTGCTGTCTCCGGCGAGCGTTGCCTCCGCCGGGCCGACCCCCGATCGCCCCCGCTCGGGAGCGACGACATGAGCACGCCCGGCGACCCGGCCGGCGACCGGCCCGGCCGGCCGGGCCGGTGCCGCACACCGGCCGGCCGCCGGGGCCGCGTACGCCGCTCAGGAGCCGGTGAGCACCGGCTCGCCGGCCTCGATGGAGGACAGGAACTCGTCGTAGAACGCCTCAAGCTGGTCGAACGACTCGGCGCAGAAGAGCACCGGCTGGAAGTTCTGCACCGTGTAGCTCTGCTGGACCATCGCCGTGACGTCCAGCGGGCGCACCTCCGCGGCGCTGCGGAACTGCTCCAGCTCGCCGACCGACGACAGCAGGCTCGCGCCGTACACCTTGGGCTCGCCGTCGGAGAGCACCAGCCCGTACTCCAGGGTGAACCAGAAGACCTGCGAGAGGACCTCGAGAGCCTTCCTGCTGCTCGCGCGGCTCGCGGCCCGGCCGACCCGGCGGTAGAGCGCCGCGAGGCGGTCGTTGGCCAGGGCGTTCCCGTGACCGATCACCTCGTGCATCATGTCCGGCTCGGGCGAGAAGTACGGCATCGAGCAGTGCCGGATGTACTGCGTGGCCTGGAACCGGCTCTCGTTCAGGGAGCCGTAGAAATCGCGGAGGCCGACGATGCCGGCCGCTGGCGTGAAGTGGAACCCGGTCAGGGTGCGCAGCCGACCGGAGACCTCGCGCAGTTGCGGCAGCCGGTCCGTCGGGATGTCGAGGCGTCGCGATCCGTCGAGGAACTCCGGCGCGGCGTACCTGCGGTGCTTCTCCTGAAGATCGGCGACGACCTGTCGCCAGAGGTCGACCTCCTCGGCGGTGTACTCGACCTCGGGCACCGGATCGCCGAGCTGGTACGTCAGAGCCAGCTCCGCGATCCGTGCGCGGTGGCGCTGATAGTCGGCATCCTCGAAGCCGGGATGTTCGCGGGCGAATATCACCGAGACTGTCCCGTTCTCCTGCCGGATCACCGGTGAGTAGACGGTGGCTTCTTCGAACATGGTGGCTTCCCTCTCCCACTTGTCGATCGTGCGTCGGTGCGGTGGCAACCACGCGCCCTGCGCCCGCTGCCGCCACACACCACGGCGGATAGGCCGAAATGAATGCGCGGTACGCCCTGGCGGTGGTCGTCAGCGCGCGGGAAATATCGGCGTGACGATGCCGGACGTCGGGCGACGCTGCGGGTGCCCGTGGTCTCCCGGACTGCTAGGTGGCCGGATGAATCAATTGTAGGGGGCCTCTGCGAAATTGCCAGAGTTTCAAAAGAAGAGGAATGAGGAAAGACCGTTTCCGATGCTTTTCGGCATCGGTAATAATTGCGTGACCCAAATGCAGGAATTATCGGAGGATGGTTGTGACCGATCGCACTCCACTATTCGTCGCCGGCGGGTCGGACGTGGACCTGGCGGACCCACAGTTCTTCACCGGAGACCGTTTCCTGGACGTCGCCGGTGAGGCCCGCCGCCGGCATCCGGTCGCCTGGACCAACCCGGGCCGCGACGGTTTCTGGTCGGTCACCGCGTACCGCCCGGCCCGCGAGGTGTTGCGGCAACCGGAAACCTTCACCTCGACCCGGGGCATGCGCCTCGGTGGCGGTGGCGCCTCGGTGGCGGCCGCCAGCGGCCGGATGCTCGTCGTCTCCGACGGAGCCGACCACCAGCGGTTGCGTCCCGCGCACGCCCGATGGTTCTCCAGTCGAGGGCTCGCGGACCTGGCGTCGGGCCTCCGCGACACCGTCGAGCACCGACTGCGTGACCTGGTCGGGCGCGGCGGGCCGGTGGACGTGGTCGCGGAGCTGGCGCTTCCGGTGCCGTCCTGGGTGCTGTTCACCATGATGGGCGTGCCCCGGGAGGACTGGGACGAACTGGCTGGACTCACCGCGGCCGGGTTCGACGACGCCGACACCACACCGGCCGCGGCGGCGGAGCGGACGGCGGCCCATTCGGCGATCTTCGCCTACTTCTTCGACCTGTTGGAGCAGCGTCGCGCTGATCCGGGGGACGACATCATCTCCACCCTGGCGACCACCGACCACGGCGGCCGACCACTCACCGACGAAGAGATCGTGCTCAACTGCGACGGCCTGCTCAACGGTGGATTGGAGACGACCCCGCACGCGATCTCCGGTGCGATCCTGGCCTTCGCGCGTCACCCCGAGCAGTGGCGTCGGCTGCGCGCCGACCCCGGACTGCTGGACACCGCGATCGAGGAGATCCTGCGCTACACGTCCCCACCGGGGCACGCGATGCGCACCGCGACCAGGCCCACAGCCCTCGGTGCCGCGCACATCGCCGAGGGCGACCGCGTCGTCGTCTGGCTGCCCTCCTGCAACCGGGACGAGGACGTGTTTCCGGAGCCGGACAGGTTCCTCGTCGACCGACGACCCAACCAGCACCTGGGATTCGGCGGCGGGCCGCACTACTGCGTGGGCGCGGCCCTGGCCCGGCTGGAGCTGCGCTGCGTGCTGGAGAGCATGCTCGGCACCGTCGCGGAGATCCACGAGACGGTGCGGCCGGCCCGGCAGGCCTCCAACTTCCTGAACGGCCTGCGACGACTGGACGTGGTCCTCGACCCGGCGGTCACCACTGTCACGCCGGCCGGCGGGTCGCGTCGATGACGTGCATTCCGGGCGGTCCGGGCACCGTCTCCAGAAGCTGCCAGCCGCCGCGGTCCAGCAGCACCCGGTACTGCTCGGCGGTGCGCTCGCGGGCACCCTCGTACAGCAGCATCATCGCGATGTCGGCCCATGCCTGGGCGGCCGTGGCCGAGCCGTCCTCGGGCAGCACGTCCTCGAAGATGACCAGACGCGCGTCGGCCGGAGCGTTCGTCGCCGCGGCGGCCAGGATGCGCACCACCGCCTCGTCGTCCCAGTCGTGCAGCACCCGCGACAACACGTACACGTCGCCGGCCGGCGCCGGGCCGAAGAGATCCCCTGCCCGGACCTCACAGCGGTCCGCCAGGCCCCGCTCGGCGACGGCGGCACGGGACCGGTCGAGCACCTGCGGCTGGTCCACCAGCACCCCCCGAAGTTTCGGGGCGGTGTTCAGCACCGCTGCCAGCAGGGCGCCCGTACCGCCGCCCAGGTCCACCACCACCCCCTCGGTGGGCCAGTCGACGAGGTCGACGCAGGGCAGCGACAGCAGCCGCGCCTGTTCGGCCATGGCCTGGCTGAAGACGGCCTGCCGCTGCGGGCGGGCGGCGAGGAAGGACCAGAAGTCCTCGCCGAGCGCCACCGGCGCGGCCGCCCGCCCGGTACGCAGGGCGTCCGTCGTCCGGTGCGCCACATCTGACACGCCAAGGGTGGCGAAGGTCGCGGCCAGCGACAGCGGATGGTCGCCGCGCAGCAGCACCCCGCGTGGGGTCAGGGTCACCGCGTCGGTCCCGGGGTCGAAGTCGACCAGGTGGTGTCCGGCAAGCAACCGCAGCACCCGCCGCAACGCGTCGGCGTCGGCACCCACCGCCGCCGCGACCTCCGTCACCGGCCGAGGCTCCTCGCCGAGCTGGTCAGGTACGCCCAGCCGGGTGACCGCGCACAGGCAGTGGAAGACCAGCCCGCTCTGGTACACGTCGAACAAGGCCGCGATCTCCGCGATTGGTTCCCGCATCATTCCCCCGCCTCCCCGATCACGATGCCCCGATGCCGTGGGTCGGCCAGCACCCGGGCACCGCGCAATATCGACACCGCTAAACCTACCGATGGAGGACCGCCATGACGACGCCATCCAGTGAGGTACGGCTGCCGCTTTCCCACGCGCAGCGCCAGCTGTGGCTCATCGACCAGCTCAGCCCGGGTGAGTCCACCTACAACAGCCCGCTGATCTACCGGTTGCGTGGCGCGGTCGACGTCGGGGCGCTGCGTGCCGCGTTGACCGTGTTGCTGCGCCGGCACGACGGCCTGCGCACCCGGTTCGCCGTCAGCGACGGCGTGCCGTACCAGGTGCTCGGTCCGCCACCGGAGGACGTCGAGCTGGACGTCGTCGACCTGCCCGCCGTCGCGTCCGGGGACCGCGACGAGGCGATCACCGACGCGCTGCACGCGGAGGTCACCGCACCCTTCGACCTGCACGTCGGCCCGCTGTACCGGTTCCGGTTGATCCGGGTCGACGAGTCCGACCACATCCTGGTACTCGCGTTCCACCACGTGGTCACCGACGGGTGGTCGACCGGAATCGTCGAGCGGGACCTCTCCACTGTCTACCGGGCCCTCGTCGAGGGCGAGGCGCCGCACCTGCCGGTCCCCCGGTCCGACTTCGCCAGCTACCTGCGGGAGCAGGCGAAGCGGCTGACCGACGACGCCCTGGAGGAGGGACTCCAGCACTGGGAGGAGGCGCTGCGCGGGCTGCCCACCCTGGAGCTGCCCGCCGACCGCCCGCGACCGCCGGTGCCCAGCCAGCGGGGCGGCACCGTGGTACGCCACTTCGACGACGCGCTGCTGACCGCGCTGCGAACGGTGGCCGGTGAGGTCAACGCATCGCTGTTCATGGTGCTCAACACCGGCCTGACCGCGGTGCTGCACGCCCACTCCCGGCAGGAGGACATCCCGCTCGGCGTACCCATGCTCGGTCGTGCCGACCCCGACCTGGAGGACACCGTCGGCCTGTTCGTGAACATGGTGGTGCTGCGGCTCGACCTCAGCGGTGACCTCACCCTCGGCGGGCTGCTGGAGCGGGTCGTCGACGCCAGCTTCGGGCTGTACGGCCACGAGGACGTCCCGTTCGAGAAGGTCGTGGAGCGGGTGCGCCCGGTGCGCGACGGATCGCGTAACCCGCTCTTCCAGGTCGTCACCCAACTGCTCGGCGACGGCACCGCCGGAGACGGTCTCGACCTGCCCGGCATCGCCGCCGCGCGGCTCGTGCCCCCCTCCGGCCGCGCCCCGTTCGACCTCTCGCTCGACTTCACGCTGAGCGGCGACCACCTGTCGTTGCATGTCGACTACGCGACCGACCTGTTCGACCGCTGGCGCATCGAAGCCCTGGCCGACCAGATCGAGCGGGTCCTACGGGTCCTGCCCGACGAGTTGTCCACGCCGCTGTCCCGCCTGCCGTTGCTGTCAGAGGCGGAGCAGCAGGCGTTGCTCGAACTGGGCGACGGCGGTCCCGCAAGCGTCCCGCGGCAACCGCTGTACGCGGGCATCGCGGCAGTCGCCGCGGCCACCCCGGACGCCGTCGCGGCGATCTGTCGTGGTCGGCAACTGACCTACGGCGAGCTGTGGGCGCAGGCCGAGCGGCTGGCCCGGCGGCTGCACGCCCAGGGCGTGCGCCATCAGGACGTCGTGGCGCTGGTCCTGGACCGCGACCTCGACGTCCTGCCCGCCATGCTCGGGGTGCTGCGTGCCGGCGGTGCCATCGCCCCGCTCGACCCGGGCGATCCGGTGGACCGGATGTCGTACCTCATCAGCGACGCCGACGCCCGCGTCGTGGTCAGCCGCCGTGCGCTCGCCGACCGGTTGCCCGAACCCGACGGGTGGCACGTCCTGCTGCTCGACGAGCTGCCCGGTGCGGAGCCGGAGGGCACGGCGCTGCCGGACCAGGCCGGCCCCGACTCCCTGGCCTACCTGCTCTACACCTCGGGTTCCACCGGCCGCCCCAAGGGCGTCCAGGTCGAGCACGGCGCGATCGGGCTGTACGCCGAGCACTACCGGCAGTTGCTCGGCCTGGGTCCGGGCGAGCGGGTCCTGCAGTTCGCGGCGCTCACCTTCGACGTGTCCTGGGGGGAGATCTTCGCCAGCCTGCTCGCCGGGGCCACGCTGGTGCTCGTGGCACCCGAGGAGGGCGCGTCACCGACCGAGGTGGCGGCGCTGGTACGCCGCGAGGAGGTCACCTGCGCGGCGCTGACACCGACCATGCTGAGCCTGCTGGAGACCGACCCGTACCCGACGCTGACTCGGATCGTGAGCCTCGGCGAGGCCCTGTCGGCGGAGTTGGCGAACGCCTGGATCCGTCCCGGGCGCACCCTGTTCAACCTCTACGGCCCGACCGAGGTCGCCGTGGGTTGCACCGACCACGACTGCGGGTCGGACACCTGGCGAACACCGCCGCCGATCGGCCGGCCGCACCCGGGTCGCCGGCTGTACGTGGTGAACCAGGCCGATCGCCTCGTGCCGCGCGGCGCGCCCGGGGAACTGCTCATCGGTGGGGCGGGCCTGGCCCGTGGCTACCTCAACCAACCGGAACTCACCGCCGACCGGTTCCAGACCGACCCGCTTCGTCCCGACGGCCGGATCTACCGCAGTGGCGACCTCGTCCGGTGGAACGCCGACGGGGACCTGGAGTACCTCGGTCGGATCGACCAGCAGGTGAAGCTGCGCGGCATCCGCGTCGAACCCGGCGAGGTCGAGTCCGCCCTGCTGGCCCACCCCCGGATCCGGCTGGCCGTGGTGGCCGTACGCCCCGACCGCGACGGCGGTCAGCGCCTGGTCGGCTACCTCGTCCCCGAGGGGCGGGAACACCCCACCCCGAGCCAACTGCGGGAGTTCCTCGGTGCGACCCTGCCCCAGCCGATGATCCCCTCGGCGTGGGTGTTCTGCGACGAGCTGCCCATGACGTCCTCGGCGAAGGTGGACCGGGCCGCCCTGCCCGACCCGGACGCCGACGACCCCGTCGCGGGTACTGTCACTCCCCCGGCCACCGCCACCGAGGCGGCACTCGTCGGGATCTTCGCCGACGTGCTCGGCCGCGCCGACGTGGGGGCCGACGCGAACCTGTTCGAACTCGGCGGTTCGTCGTTGCAGGCGATGCGCGTCATCACCCGGATCACCCGCGAGTTCGGCGTCAAGCTCAACCTGCGGCAGCTCTACGGAACGTCCACCGTCCGGGCCATCGCCGAACGCATCGACGGTGGCGCGGCGAAGACGGGCGGGGGCCCGTCGTGACGGACAGCTTCGACCCGGTGCTGCCCCTGCGCGAGGGCGGATCCCGGGCACCGCTCTTCTGCGCACCACCGATCTCCGGGTCGCCGCACGGCTACCGGCCCCTGGTGCCGCTGTTGCATCCCGAGCAGCCCGTCTACGCCCTGGAGGCACCCGGTTTCGACAACGAGGAGAGCCCACTCGACTCCGTGCCGGCGCACTCGGAGCGCTATCTGGCCGCGCTGCACCGGCACCGCGGGGGTCGTCCGGTGGCGCTGCTGGGCTGGTCGATGGGGGCTGTCGTGGCGTACGACCTGGCTTGTCGCCTGATCGCTGCCGGGGCCGTCGTCCCGAGCCTGATCCTCGTCGACCCGCCGGCACCCGGCCCGCTCACCGTCCCCGCCCGGGGGACCGCGGCGCGTCTGCTGGTGCAGGATCTCGTCGCGCTCGGCGGCGGCCCGCGTGAGCCAGTCCGGGACGCCCTGGCGCAGATCCCCGAGGACGCGGACGTCGACGACGTCTTCGCGGCGGTGATCCGCAGCGGCGTTCTGCCACCGGAGTGTGACGCCGAGTTCCTGCACGCCCGGTACGGTCCCTTCGACGCCCACCTGCGCGCCCTCGGCTCCTACCGGCCGACCGGCAGCTATCCCGGCCCGGTGACGCTCATCCGGGCGACCGAGTCGTCGGCGGAAGCCGACCGGTGGCGCGCGATCGTCAACAGCCTCGACGACTGCACGATAAAGGGAGATCACTATACGATCTGGCATGGCCTGGCATTGGCGGCAATGGGTGCGCTGATCCAGCGGGGACTAGACGACGGTCAACAGGTGAACGGCACGTGAATCAGTCATTCGAGAGGAGCTCTCACCGTATGCGGTCCACGCTCTGGAGCCGGGTCACAGTCCTGGCGGCACTGGCCCTGTCGGCTTTCGTCTTCAACACCACGGAGAACCTGCCCATCGGTCTGCTGAGCCTCATCTCGGCGGATCTGGACGTGTCACTGCCGTCGGCGGGTTTCCTCGTCACCGGCTACGGCCTCACCGTCGCGTTGTTCTCCCTACCCTTGGCGTTCCTGACCCGGCGGATGCCGCGCCGGCACGTCCTCAGCGGACTGCTCGTCGTCCTGGTGGTCAGCACACTCGCCTCGGTGCTCGTCGAGTCGTACCCGATCCTGTTCGGGTCCCGCGTGGCGACGGCGATCGCGCAGGCGTTGTTCTGGGCGGTCCTCGGCCCCACGGCGGTCGGGCTGTTCTCCCCGGAGCGCCGTGGCCGCGTCATCGCGGTGATGTCGGTCTTCGGGTCGCTGGCCACGGTGCTCGGCGTTCCCGCCGGCACCTGGCTCGGCCAGCACAGCCGCTGGCAGGTGCCGTTCCTCGTGCTCAGCGCGCTGGCCCTGGTGGCGCTTGTCGTCGTCGCGACCCTGCTGCCGACGAGCCGGCCGGAGGAGAGCCACGGCGCCTTCGGATCCCACCCGGACGGACGGCGGTTCGGCATCGTCATCGCCACCACCGCCCTCTCCGTGACCGGCATGTTCGCCGGCTTCACCTACATCACGGACTTCCTCACCAACCTGTCCGGATTCAGTGCGAACAGCGTCGGGACCATGCTGTTCGTCTTCGGCGCGGCGGGCACCGCGGGTGTGGTGGCGGTGGGACCCCTGCTGGACCGGATGCCCAGGGGATCACTGCTCCTGACGGTCGGGGTGCAGGCGGTCGCCCTGCTCAGCCTCGGCGTCCTCGCCGAAAACCAGGTAGCGGTCGTGATCCTGCTGGCCGTGCTGGGCTGCTCCGCGGCACCGGTCTTCATGGCCACGCAGGCACGGATCCTCCGGGTGGCACCCGGGCGCACCGAGATCGGGTTCGCGGCCAACTCGGCCGCGTTCAACATCGGCGTGGCGCTCGGCGCGCTCATGGGTGGCCTGCTGCTCGGGCCGTTCGACGCACGGGCCGGGTTCCTGCTGGGTGGTGCGCTGACCGCCGCGTCGTTGCTGATCCTGCTCGCCGAACCGCTGCTGCCGTCCGACGAGCGGCAGCCGGACGAGAAGGTGGCCGCCACGGTGGGGGCCGACTGAGCCGCGCCGCTGGCACAACATGCCGGCGCATCCGCTGGTTGCCTATGCTCGACGGGTGGAGGACAACGATCAGGCCGTGCTGGCCGGGATGCTCCAGTCGGCCGAGGAGGCCGCGCCGGTCGAGGCGGTCGAGGCGGTCACCGGCACCATCGCGACGGCGTTGGACGCGCTCGGCGTCTCGCTGCTCATCGCCGACCTCAGCGGCCGGGCACTGGTCCGGCTGACCGACCAGGCGATCGCCGGCCGCCCCAGTCGGCGTCAGGGCACCGAGACCGCCGAGGTGTTCCCCTTCGACGGCGGGCCCTACGAGCAGGCACTGCGCCAGCAGACCACCCTGGTGCTTCCCCGGGGCGGCCGCTGGACGGTGCTCGCGCCCGTGACCGAGCGCGGCGAGGCCATCGGCCTGCTGGAGATCGACCTGCCCGACGAGCCGGACACCGCCGCGGTCGCGGAGATCGCCCGCACCGCGCACGCGCTGGCGTTCGTGGTCATCGCCAACCGCCGGCACACGGACCTATTCGAATGGGGACAACGCAGCACCCCGTTCACGCTCTCCGCCGAGATCCAACGCCGCCTGCTGCCCGCCTCGTTCACCTGCGAGGCCGACTCATTCGCGCTCTCCGGCTGGCTGGAGCCCGCCGCCAGCGTCGGCGGGGACACCTTCGACTACAGCGTGGCCCGCGACGCGCTGCACGTCAGCGTCACCGACGCGATGGGCCACGGCGTGGCAAGCGCGCTGACCGCCACCCTCGGCGTGGGGAGCCTGCGCAACACCCGTCGCCGCGGTGACAGCCTGATCGGACAGGCCGAGGGAGCCAACCGGGCCGTCGCCGAGCACGCGAACGTACGCGGCGCCTACGTGACCGCCGTGCTGGGCCGCATCGACCTGGACACCGGGCGGTGCGAGTTGCTCAACGCCGGGCACGTTCCGCCGATGCTGGTCCGCGACGGCCGGGCCGCACCGCTGGAACTGCCCGCCAACTTCCCGCTCGGCATGTTTCCCGACGAGGGCTACCGCAGCGGTGCGGTGACCCTGCTGCCCGGCGACCGGCTGGTCATCGTCACCGACGGGATGCGCGAACGCAACGCCGCCGACCTGGACCTGCCCGCCGCCCTGCTCGACATCTCCCACCTGCACCCACGCGAGGCGGTCCGGGCCCTGTCCGACGCGGTGCTGGCGATCGCCGGGCCGGTCCTGGCCGACGACGCCACCCTGCTCATCATCGACTGGTACGGGGGCCAGGGATCACGGTCGAGCACCGCCGGCGCGGACACCGCCCGCGCCAGCACCTTCCCCTAGCGTGGGTGGTGACGACACCACCCGTGCCGCCTTCTCGGCGTCGTCCACCGTGTCGAAGACGTCGATGACCCGGTCCACCGAGGTGATCGACAACACCGTGCGCACCGAGCGACCGACCCCGGCCAGGGCGAGCGAACCGCCCCGCTCCCGCAGGTCCTTGTAGGCGACCACGAGCGCGCCCAGGCCGCTGGAGTCCATGAAACCGACGCCGGTCAGGTCGACCACCACCGCCTGGACGCCACTTTCCACCAGCAGGCGCAGTCGGTCCCTCAGCTCGGGCGTGGTGCTCATGTCCAGGTCGCCGGCGACCTCCACCACCGTGCCGATCCGCCCCTGCCGCGTCGACAGCCTGAAGTCCACATAACCCCCTTGATACGGCCGTCACCGACACCTCGGCGACGCGTCGCGCCACACCCACCGTGCCAGAAGCGGGCCGTGACCGCTCGTCGAGTCATGCCCCCGTCGGCGGACGCCACGGACTTCACAGCACGACCGCGTCGGGTCGGGCAGCCCATTCGGCGGCCACCCGGAGCGGGTCACCGGTGCGGAAGAGCGGCGGTTCGTGCAGCAGGAAGTCGCGGTGGCTGATGTTCCAGGCGTACGCGCCGGCCATGGCGAAGGCCAGCACGTCACCCACGCCGACCGGCCCGGCGGTGGCCGAGGAGGACAGCACGTCCTTCGGGGTGCAGAGCTGCCCGACCACGGTGACCGGCCCACCGTCGGTGCGGGGGCCGTCGACGCCGCTCCGCCGGTGCACGGTGAACGGCTGCGGGTGTCCCTTCGCCGCCGGTGTGCGCAGGTGGTGCGTGCCGCCGGCCACCACCACGAACCACTCGCCGTAGGAGCGCTTCACGTCGATCACCTCGGTGAGGTACGCCCCGCAGTAGGCGGTGACCGACCGGCCCGGCTCGATACGCAGCCGCACCCCCGGGTACGCGTCGAGGACGTCGGCGAGTGCCCGGCCGTAGCCGACCCAGTCGAATCGCGCGGCCGGATCGGCGTAGTCGACGGCCATGCCCCCGCCGACGTCGACCTCGACGGCACCGACCTCGGCTGTCGCCCAACGGACCACCGTGGCGGCGACCGTGGCGGCGAGCGGGGCGTCCAGCCCGCTGGCGAGATGAGCGTGGACTCCGCGCACGTCGATGCCGGCGGGCGGGTTGCGGGCGCACCGCACCGCGTCGGCCGGGTCCATGCCGAACGGGCTGGGCCCACCACCCATGAGCAGGCTCGCGCCGGGCGCGTCGACAGGCAGGTTAACCCGCAGCAGCACCTGGGCGGACCGGCCGGAGGCGGCGGCCAGCGCGCCGAGTCGCCGAAGCTCGGCGGGCGATTCGACGTGGATGCGGCGCACCCCGGCGGCCAGGGCGGCGGCGAGGTCCGCGTCGGTCTTACCCGGACCGGCGTACGCGGCCGGGGCGCTGCCCGGCAGCACCTCGGCCAGTCTCCGCAGCTCGCCCCGGCTCGCGGCCTCGAATCCGTCGACGACCGGGGCGAGGGTCCGCAGGACGCCGGGGTCCGGGTTGGCCTTGACCGCGTAGAGCAGCTCGACCGGCCGGGGCAGGGCCGCCCGGACGGCTCCGGCGTGTGCGGCAAGCGCGTCGAGGTCGTGGACGTAGACCGGTCGGGTCACCGTGGCCGGCCCATCGGGTTGGGCACCGGCACGAACGGCGCGGCCCGGTCCGCGTCGCGCCGCCACCGGACCAGGAGGTTGGCCTTGGCCACGAGCGGCTCGCCGTCGAGCAGCGCGCGCAGCTCGGGCGGATCGTCGAGGTCCACGGCGACCGCCTCGACGACGGCCCGCAGCTCCTGCCACAGCCGCCGTTCGATGCCCGGCCGCGCGTCGGAGAGGGCCCCGCAGATACCACCGAGGTGGTTGACGAACAGGCAGTAGACGATCCGGCGGCGGGCGTCCCGGGGGGCGTAGCGGGTCTGCGCCGGGACGCCGTCCGGCCAGGTGGCCCACCGGTCGGCGGCGAGCTTCACCCCCTCCAGGTCACGCAGCAGCATGCGTACCGGGCGGCGGTCGCGGTCGAGCACGACGACCACGTTCTGCAGGTGCGGCTCGTGCACCACGCCGTGGCCGAGCCAGCAGCGCAGCACCGCCGGCACCAGCAGCTCGACGTACGCCCGCCACCAGGCCACCGGGTCCGGTGTCACCAGCGGCTCGGCGGCCAGCGCCGCCGCCAGGATCGGGGTGTCCCCGGGCCGCAGGTGCGGGCGCAGGCCGGTACGCAGGATCGTCCCGTACGCCTCGTCCGGGCCGGGAACGTCGACAGTGCGGTAGGCGGGCTCGGCGAGCAGCCCGACCCCGTCCGGCAGCGGCACCCGGGCCAGCAGGTCGGTCAGGGCGACCGCGCCGACCAGTTCGTACCTGGCGTTCTTGCGCAGGCAGTTGGTGATCCGCACGTGCAGGCTGGTCTTGACGAACAGGTCGGCCGCCGGGGCGTAGAGGGTGCGGACGCTCGCCGTCGGCCGCACCGGTACGCCGGCCTCCCCCAGGTCACGCAGCCGTGGGTGGGTGGGCGGGAGCAGTGCGAGCTGCCAGGGGTGCACCGGCAGGACGCGGTGCCCGCGCGGCGGCCGGGGCGGGTCGAGGGCCGCCACGAGCGGGTCGAACGGCCCGGCGCCGGCGACCAGGTCTTCCGGTACGGCGAGCCAGCGCAGCCGGAACGAGGTGCGCAGCTCCGGCGCGTACGCCCGCCAGCGCTCCGGGTCGCCGCTGCGCCACTTCGGGGTGGGGTGGTGCGGGTGACCGAAGACAAGTGACTGCTCCGAGTCGACGTACGCGTCGATGGCGGGCTCACCGGTGGGGGCGGGATCCTCGGTCGGTCGTTCGGCGAGCAGCCGGGCCACTGTGTCCCGGCTGGCCCGGACCTGCTCGACGAACTCGTCGTTCGCCAGTCCGGTACGGGTGGTGAGTTCCGCCGCGACCAGAGCGGCGAGCCCGTCGGCGTCCAGGTCGTCCCAGCGCCCGGTGTCGGTCATCCGCTGCACCGGGCCGGCGTAGCGGTGCGCGCCGAGCGGTGCGGCCCGCGCGACGGCGCAGCGCAGCGTGACGTGCAGGTGCCGCAGCAGCACCTGGGCGGCGCCGTCGACCACGACCGGGGCGGCGTCCGGCGGGGCGAGTTCGCGGATCAGGCAACCGAAGACGGCGTGGGCGGCGGCCAGGTCGGCGAGCTGACCGGTGGCGGTGGCCGGCCGGGAGCGCAACCGCGCGCTCGTCATCGTGTCTCCCGCAGGTAGTTCGGGCCGGTACGCCGGTAGTACTTGTTGATGTCGGTGCAGCCCAGCCGCTGCTTGGGCAGCAGGGTGCCGGCGGTGAGCATCGCCTTGATGGGCAACTGGGCGGCGCGCAGGACCTGTTCGGTCAGGATCCGCGCCGCCCGCCCGTCGCCCCACCGGTCCCGGGCGGCGGCGAGCCGGGGCGTCAGCGCCTCGGCGGGGGACGGCACGGGCAGCCCTTGGGCGGCCAGGGCGATCAGCGGCGCGGCGGCGGCCAGGTGCAGGGTGATGGTGATGAACACGTCGGCCAGCTCCCGCGGATCGCGCGCCCACATCCGGTCGTCGTGCAGGGCGAGCCCGCTCGGGCCACCGTACCGCGTGTCGAGTCGAGCGCCGTCGTTGTCCTTGTAGAGCAGGCCGACCGTGCCGTCGGGACGCACCAGCAGGTGGATGTTCTGCGGATGTGCCTCGAGGGCGATGCCGTGGCGTAGCCACAGGAAGACGTGCCAGTCGAGCAGGAGGTCCAAATAGGAATCCAACAGCGCTTCGGGCCGTTGAGGGCTGATCCGTTCCAGGACGGTGCCCGCGACCGGGTCGGTGGCGGCGAGGGCCGCTACCGGCACCACCTGGACCCCGGCCAGGTCGCGCGGAAACCGGCGCAGCAGGAAGCTGCGCCGCTCGTCGCCGTCGACGTGCGCCCAGGTGCTCTCGTCGGCGTGCCGGATCCGGCCGGCGAAGGTGGGTTCGGCGGTGGCGATCCGGTCGAGCAGCGCGGCGACCGTCGCGCCGTCGGCGAGCGAGCCCGGGTGCAGGGTGCGCCGGTTGCGGGCGCCGAGGCTCGCGGTTGGTAGCGGCAGCTTGAGGTGCAGGTACGGGTCGTGGTCGAGCGCCACCGTCCGCATGGAGAGGGTGGGCCGCACGGAGATCACCGGCCGGTCGGTCACCGGTAGCGCGTCGCGGGCGGCGGCGATCGGATGCACCGGCAGCAGCAGGTGATCCGGTAGCGGTGAGCGCGGCCACCAGGAGGGCAGCTCACCGGTGAGCCGGACGTCCTGGGCGGGTGCAGCGTGCCAGCGCAGCGTGAGACGCGGGGCGTGCTCCGGGGCGTACCGGAGCAGTTCGTCGTCGGTGAGACCGTGCCGGCACCGGTCGGTGGGGTAGACGGGGTGGCCGTGGTGGGCGGCGAGCACGTCGTCCAGGAGTGCCGCCGGCAGACCGGTCGGGGTGTTCGCGCGGGCGGCGGCCACCTCGGCGAGGACCCGCGGTCGGTGCCGGGCCGCGAGCCGCCGGGCCCGGAGATCGGCGCGGCACTCGGCGCCGAAGTCCCGCCAGCCGGCCGCCGCCTCGGCGTCGTCCCGTGGGGCCAGCAGCGTCAACAGCCCGGCCAGGGTGTCCGTCCGGTGGGTGGCGCCGCCGGCCAGCACCAGCACGGTCGGCGCGGCGCTGCGCAGGGCCTGCTGGAAGCCGTCCACCCGCACCGGGATGCGTAGCAGGCCGGCGGGGTGCGGCACCTGCCACCAGTCCGGCCCGTCCGGGCGGCCGGTGCTGAGCAGACCGAGGTGATCCTCGCGCAGCAGCGCGTCGAGCACCCGGGTGAACACCTCCCGCTCGCAGTCGTCGCTCACTCGACGATGGTCCAGGTGAGGTCACCGCGGAAGGCGGCAAGCGACGTCCGGACGCTGTCCTGGTCCGGGCCGATCGCGTGCAGCACGGCCAGGTAGTCGCGGTTGGTGCCGGTGTGCTCGGCGAAGCGGCCCACCGCGCGCAGCGGACGGCAGCCCAGCCGGACCTCCCCGTGCCCGGTGTCCAGCGGGCCGGGTGCGGTGGTGAGCCGGCCCGACCGGTCCGCGCAGACGTACTCGACCTGGGCGTACCTGTCGACGGTGGTGGGCAGGCCGAGCGCGGCCAGCGGCTCGCCGAGGTGCAGCCGGAGGACGTGTTCGAACAGGGGCACGCCGAGCAGTTCGGCGAGGATCAGGTCCATCCGGTCGCCGATGAGGCGGTAGTTCACCTCGATGAGCCGGACCCGGCCGTCGTCGGAGACCACGTACTCGGTGTGGCAGGCGCCGAAGCCGACCCCGAGCGCGTCGAGGCACGCCCGCAGGTGGGTGCTGGCCGGCTCGGTCGGGGGCGACCAGGCGAGGCTCTCCTCGGTGAAGGTCGGTGGCGGCCCGAGGCCGGTGCGCCACCCGCCGAGGGAGGCGAGATCCGTGCCGTCGCCGAGGGTTTCGAAGGTCCGCAGCTCCCCGGCGAGGTACTCCTCCACCACCAGGGCCACCTCCGGCCGCCGACCCCGGATCTCGGCGACCCGGGCGGCCAGCTCGGTCCGGTCGACCACCAGGTACGCGTCCTCGCTGGCCACCCCCGCACGGGGTTTGACCACCGCCGGGAACATCCCGTCCGGCACCTCCGGCGCGGCCCCGGGGTCGACGGTGACGGTGCGTACCAGGTCGAGGCCGGCAGCCGCGACCGCCCGCCGGGTCGCGGCCTTGTCCTTGCAGAGACGGGCGGCGTCCGGGTCCTTACCGGGCAGGCCGAGCTTTCGGGCGGCGATCGCGGTGGCCTCCTGGAGGTGGTCGCTGTTGGACAGTAGCGCCACCGGCCGGTTCGGTGCCGTCGCCGCGACCACAGCGGCCGCGTCCCGGACCGCGCAGTGCGTCACCGGGACGTCCGCCGGCCATTCCGTGGGCCGGTCGGTCAGCACGGTGGCCGACAGCCCCAGCGACGCCGCCGCCGGGAGGAACCCTTCCAGGACGGCGTCGGTGGGGTTGAGCGCGGTCAGGTAGATCTTCATGCCGCCTCCGTCGACTACCCTGCGGTCACGCCACCGCTCGCACGCCGTCCGCCGCCGGCCGCTCCGCCACCGGATCGGCGACGGGACCGGGCTGGTGCGGGAACCGCCGCTGGTGCGCGAGCCCGAGGACGACGCCGGCGGCCACCAGCACGATGGCCGCGACCGCGACCGCCGGGTAGCCGACCCGGTCGGCCGCCGCGAGACCGACGGACCCCGCCACGAACGAGCAGACCAGGCCGAACGACGACAGGACGGTGAAGTCGGTGCCGCCGGTGTCGGGGCGCGAGTAGTCCATGTTGACCGTGTAGAGCACGACGTTGGCGACGGTGTAGGCCACCATGAAGCAGCAGAGCGCGGCGACCGTCGCCGCCAGCGGCGCACGGCCGTTCATCAGCGGCAACAGCAGCAGCGTCGACACCGTGAGGGTCACACCGCCGACCACGAGCACGCCGCTGCGCCCGAAGCGACTGACGCCGAGCCCCGCGACCAGGCCCGCCACGATGGCCGGAGCGCTCGTCACGACACCCGTGACGACGCCGATCCGACCCAACGACCAGCCCGCGTCGACCAGGGCCGGCGTCACCAGGGAGTACGCCATTCCCGCGCCGACGTAGACAAGCGGCACCACACCGAAGGTCCACCACCGGCAGCCCGGCTGGCCGAACACCGACAGCAGCGCCCGGTAGGCAGTGCCCACCCGGGCCACCCGGTCGGTACGCGGAGGTTCCCGGAACCGCCACACCACAAGCAGGCCGACCGCCGTCATCGCGGCCAGCAGGCCGATCGCCGACGCCCAGCCGAACTGGTCGTAGACCAGGACGCAGGCGCCGCCGCCGAGCAGGTTGCCGAGGTAGCTGGCCGCGACCTGGATGCCGTTGCCGGTGCCCCGGGCCGACTCGGCGAGCATCCGGACGGCCACAGCGTCCACGGCGATGTCCTGGGTGGCGGAGAAGAAGACGTACGCGGCGCAGATCGCGATGACCGGCCCGAGCGCGTCGGCCGGGTCGGCGAACGGCAGCAGCGCCAGCAGGGCGAGCACCAGGGCGCTCTGGAGCACGAGCAACCAGGATCGGTAGTGGCCGCGGTGCCGCGAACCGTACCGGTCGAGGATCGGCGCCCAGAGGAACTTGATGGGCCAGATCAGACCGACGATCTGCAACAGCGCCAGGGTGTCGAGTGAGGTGCCGCCGTCACGCAGGATGGCGGTCAACCCGACAGTGATGAAGCCGACGCCCAGGTACTGGGTGACGTACAGCCCGGTAAGCGTGCCGAGCCGACCCTTCATGCGGCTTTCCAGTAGCCGAGAGAGGTCAACCGGTCCTTGTCGACACCCAGCGTCCGCCGGATGTGCCGGGTGATGCCACGGGTGCTGGCGGCCTCGCAGGCCACCCAGTAGTGGGCCGCGCCGCTGGCCGGCAGGGCCGCGCACACCGTGTCGACGAGGTGTCGACCATCGTCGCGCCGAGGCACCCAGGTGACGTCGTGGTGCTCGCGGGTGCGCAGCGCGAGCGCCTTCTCACCCTCGTGGGCGTACTCGAGCCAGACCGTGGCCGGGATGTCGGCGCCGGCGTCGAGCAGGCTGTTCACAGCGGGCAGGGACGCGGCGTCGCCGACGAGGTAGAGGTGGTCGGGCGCGGGGTCGGGCAGTTCGAACGCGCTGCCCTGGACGGTCGCGGGAATGGTGTCGCCGACCTGGGCCGAGGTGGCCCAGCGGGCGGCGCAGCCGTCGTGGATGGCGAATTCGAGAGTGAACCGACCGGTGGCCGGGTCGGGGTCGACAAGCGTGTACGCGCGCTGGTGCGCCCGCCCGTCGTTGTCGAACCACAGCCGGATCCACATCGTGGGGTGCACCCCGCACGCCTCCAGCAGGCCGCCTCCGTCGAGGAGCAGCCGCTGGTAGTGCCCATCGATCGACTCGGTGCCCAGCACGGTCAACCGAAAGTCCCGGCCGCCCATGGCCTTGAGGACCAGGGCCTCCCAGTTCCGTTTCACGCACCCCTCCAGGTAAGGTCATCCTTGGTTAGGGGAGGTTAACCTAAGTAACGCCCCGGATGGAACAGAGGACCGCGCCCGATGACGCACCTGGAGAAAGTCGCCGGTCTCGGTGAGTTGTCGTTGTTGACCGTGGACCCCGACCGGCACGCCGCCCTCCTGCACGACTGGGTCACCCGGCCCCGCAACTCCTTCTGGGGCATGGGCGCACACACCCTCGACGAGGTCCGCGACGTCTACGCCTTCGTGGACGGCCTGCCGACGCACCACGCGTACCTGATCAGGGTGGACGCGGAGCCGGTCGGCATCTTCCAGACCTACCAGCCCGAGGCGGACCCGGTCGGCGAGCGCTACCGCGTGCGGCCCGGCGACGTCGGGATGCACCTGCTACTCAGTCCCGACCGGCGGATCGCCCGCGGCCTCACCAACGCCGTCGGGCCGGCCCTGGCCCGTTTCCTGTTCCGCGACCCGGCCGCCGAACGGATCGTCGTCGAGCCGGACGTCCGCAACCACCTCGCCCTGCGCCGGCTGGAGATCGAGGGCTTCACCTTCGACTCGGAGATCGACATGCCCGACAAGCGGGCCCAACTCGCGTTCCTCACCCGCGCCCGCTTCGAGGCGCGTCACCCCGCGCCGGTCTGACGGTCCAGCGCGTTCAGCTCGGCGGCCCGCGCCTGCTGGATCCGGCCGGCGAGCGCCCTCAGCTCCGGGCTCCCACCGGCGGTCTGCTCACCCCGGCACAGCACCACGGTCTGCGCGAGGTGCGCCCGCAGCAGAGCAGCCGCCCGGGACGCCACCTCGGCGTCGGGCACGCCGCGCAACTCGGCGAGACTGGCGTCGGTGACCATGCCCGGCATCTGATGCCCCTCGTGGATGTTCAGCTCCGGAACGTTGCCCGCGGCCAGCAGCCCACGGAGGTCCCGCAACTCCCCCTGATGAGCCTCCCGGACGTCGCCGAGAAGGGCCCGCAGCTCCTCGTCCGCCGGTCGGCCGGCCAGGTGGTCGATCAACGCGAGCGCGCCCTCGTTCATCGGGATCAGCAGTTGGATGAAGGCGTCGTCGGTGCCGTTGAGCAGCACGGGCGCGGTCGCCACCGGGGCGGGCGGCGGGGCGGGCGGGTGGTCGGGTCTGCCCCCAGCCTGGGTGAGACCGACGGCCAGCGCCGTCGCGACCAGGGTCACGGCGACGCCGACGATCGGCCCGGGGCGGGTACCGGACGCTCTGCGCTCGGCGCTGGTCTGGTGCTCGTCCATCCGTCCGCCGCCGCTCACCGGGCGGCTTGGAACGCGCGGCCGATCACTGTCGCCTGGGTGCCGTCGCTGAACAACCCGGATCGGTCCTGGTCGGTGGCGGGCAGGCCGAACCAGGCGTACCGCTGCACGTAGGACAGCCGGCCGAGCATGGCGGTGGCGGCGGTGAGGAAGGCCGCCTGCTGCTCCTGACTCGGGAACTGTTGACGGCCCCCGTCGAAGCGGATCAGGGCGAACTCGGTGAGCCAGATCGGTTTCCGGTACCGCTGGTGGACAGCCTGCAGATACTGCCGGAGCTGGTCGACAGCGGTCGCGCTGGTGAAGTCGGCCCCGAACCAGTGCAGCGTGATGAAGTCCACCCGGTGGCCCCGGGCCTGGGCGCCGGTCATGAACCGGTCCAGCCAACCCTGCGGATCCGGCCCGCCCCAGGCGACCGCCGGGCTACCCAGCCGGCTGCCCGTCGCCATGAGCTGCGGCCACAGGTCCAGCGCCTGCTCGACTGTCATGTTCGCCTGCTCGGGCAGGTCCGGTTCGTTGAAGGTGAGCAGATCCGGCCCCGCCGCCTTCGCCCGGGCCAACTCGGCGGCGGTGACGTTCTCCGCGCCCCGGATCATGGGCACGAACGTCACACCCCGCGGCGTGCTGATCCCCGGGTGCCGGGTGCCCCACGTGTAGTACCAGCCGGCCTTCGAGTTCGCCAGGGCCTGACTGGCTCCGGCGAAGTTCCACACCCCGACGCCCTTGCGGGCGGAGCTGACCGCCGGGGCGACCGGAGCCTTCGACGACTGTCGTGCGCTCGGCGACGGCGCGCCGCTCGGCGAGGCCACGGCGGTGGGCGCGGCGGACGGCGGCGAGGCCCACGAGGGTGCGGGTGGATCCTCCGGCAGGATCACCACCGCCGTGGTGATGGCGAGTACGGCCGCGGCCACCCCGGCGGCGAGGGATGGGAGCAGGCCACGAGGGCGGCTCACCGCGAGGTCGGCAGCGCTCGGGCCGCCGCCCCCATCGGTGGGCGCCCCACCGGGTGGGCTCTGCCCGGCGGTGTGCCCTGCCGTGGCGGCCTGCGCGCCGGCCGGCACCGCCGCACCCGGAAAGTGGGCGCTCAGACCCGCCGGCAACGGCAGCATCGGCAGGCCGGCGAGCAGCCGGTCGATAGGCAGGAGCGTGGAGCCCAACCGCCCACAGAACGCGCAGTCGCGGACGTGCCGGGCCAGTCGCTTGCGCCACAGCGGGCTGGGAGTGCCGTCCCAGTCGGCGATCACGGCCTCCAGGTCCGGGCAACCGGGGCGGGCGCGCAGTGCGCGGACGACGCCACGGGCGCTCTGGATCTGTTCCTTCATCCGGTGGATCCGCACCGCGACGTGCCCGGGCGACAGGCTGAGCGCGTCGGCGACCTCGTTGCGGGTGATCTCGCCGGTCTCCTCAAGCCACCACAGCGAGAGCAACTCCTGGTCGTCCGGGTCGAGCCAACGGGTCGCCTCGGCGACCTCGCGTCGTTGGTCGGTGAGGCCGAGCCGGAGGATGGTCATGCCGGCGAAGTCGGAGGCGGGGTCGGGCACGTTGTGGATCGCGTCGAGCCCGGCGTCACGGTTGAGGGCGACCCGTCGGCGCTGTTCCCAGTCGCGCACCTGGCGGATGGCGATCGCCACCAGCCAGGACCGGTACGCCGCCGGGTCGTTGAGCGCGGGCAGGTGCCGGATCACCCGTACCAGCGTCTCCTGGACGACGTCGTCGACGTCGGCGTGACCGCGCAGCGCACGCCCGACGATGTTGTAGACGAGCGGGAGCGAGGCCGCGACGACGTCGTCGAGGGCGCGCTGGTCGCCCTGTCGGGCCGCGACGACCAACCCGACATCGGGTAGTGCTCGACCGGCTGACGGCATGGCTGTCACTCCTCGGGTGCTGATCCGCGCGGACCCGCGCTGTGTGCGCTGACCGCCCTCACGTTCGGAGACTGACACCGGCAGGTTGGATTACGGAATTCTCCGTCGGCGGCGAGCCGGGCGCGACCGGGGCCGGTCGGCGGCGCGTGCGGATCGACGGCGCCGGGTAGGGTGCGGGGTGTCGGTGTCGCCGGGCGTTCGCCTGTGCACGAGACACCCTGATCGGGCGCCCCTGTGCGGCGCCGACCCGTCACGAGCTCACCCGGCGAGACTCCGCGTGGCCCGGACGGCCCTCCTCCACCGAAGACAGGATCCTGCATGACATCGAACGACAACGGCCGATCCGCCCTGTTCCTCGCCACGTCGAACGCGGACGGGCCGGAAGGGTCGGCGGTGACCGTCGACGGCAGCGCGGAGGCCATGCGTCGGCTGCGCCATCCGTTCGCGGTGCAGCCGGCCCCGCAGAGCCCGACCGCTGGCGACGACCGCGATCGGCGCGGCTGATCCGGCCACTCATACTTTCGGGTAGTAATGGGTACGACTTTCGGGTAGGGTGCGGGTCATCAAGTGAACGACATGACGCGGTGGTGAGGCCCGTGATCGTGGCCTTGCGACAGCGCATCTTCGCCCGTACGTGCGCTCCGGCGGCAGCCGGTTCGGAGATCTTCCGGTCGATCCGATCGACGGGCATCTGTGGGAAGGACCATCCCCATGTCCAGCACCGTCGGAACAGCCACCAGCATTCGTGTCGGCCAGCAGCACAGCGACCAGAGCCCCGATGAGCTCCTGACCGCCTTGGCGGCGACCGATGCGAACGACCCGAACCGCCCCGCACTGCGCGACCGCGCCATCGAGGCGTGGCTGCCGCTGGCCCGGCATCTGGCCCGCCGCTACTCGGGGCGGGGCGCACCCGACGAGGACCTGACCCAGACCGCCTCGGTCGGTCTCATCAAGGCCGTGGACAACTTCGACCACAGTCGGGGTGTCGACTTCAGCGGGTACGCCATTCCCACGATCATCGGCGAGATCAAGCGGTACTTCCGGGATCGCACCTGGGCGGTGCGCGTGCCCCGCCGCCTCCAGGAGTTGCGCCTGTCGATAAGCGCGGCGAACAGCGCGCTGACCCAGACCCTCGGTCGTTCGCCGACCGTGGCCGACATCGCGTCGCACCTCGACCTGTCCGAGGAGACCGTCCTGGAGGGGTTGGAGGGCGCACGCGCCTACCGGGCCACGTCGCTGTCCACCCCGGTCGGGGCCGACGGCAGCCGGGAACTCGGGGACACTCTCGGCGGCGACGACAACGAATTCGACCTCGTCGAGATCCGTGTCGCCCTGGACCCGGCACTCGCCACGCTGCCGGAACGCGAACGCCAGATCCTGATCCTGCGCTTCTACGGCAACCTGACCCAGGCTCAGATCGCCGACCGGATCGGCGTCTCGCAGATGCACGTCTCCCGACTGATCGCCCGGTCGTTGACGGCCCTGCGCCACCACCTCGTCGACCTCGACCACAGCGCGTTCTGAGGCGGGCGCCGTCGATCTGCGGCGGGTGCCGTCAACCGCTCACAACTGGACGACGTGACCCACCCGTGGCGGTGTACGACCGGCGAGGACGTCGAGCCAGGCGCGTTGGAGGGCCTCCGGCCCGGTGCCGACCTGGACGTCGAGCCATTCGCCCACGACGGCGGTGAAGCGTTGCCAGGCCGCCGCGAACCGCTCGTCGAGCCCGGCACGGCCCCAGTCCTGGCTGCGCTTGCGCATCTGGACCGGCGCGAAGAACACCTCTTCGGCGGCGTCGGCGTTCGGCGTCTGGTTGGTGAGGCCGACCGCGATGTCCCGGACGAGCCGGTCGCCGAGGTGCCGACGCAGGGCGGCACGGGTCGAGGGCGCGCCGGACAGGTCGAGGTAGACCGACGCCACGGCGTCCAGAGAGTCGATGTCGTCGTACGAGACGACCTCGTCGTAGCAGCCGAGCGAACGGGTGAAGGCCAGGTTGCCGGGCGAGGTGAGCCCGACCAGGCGTGGTCCGCGACCGTGCAGCTCGAACGCGGCGGCGTACGCGGTCTTGCTCGACGCCGACGACAGCAGCAGCGACTCGGCGCCGTGGAAGTCGTTGTCGACAATCCGGTCGGCCAGCATGAACGAGGTGAAGAAGAGCGGCCGGAACAGGATCAGCAGATCCTCCTGGTCGGGCCGGTACGCCGGGTCGCCGGTGGTCGACCGGTACGCGTTGTACGGTGACGGCAGGTCGGCCCGGTGCGGGCTCGCGTCCCGGAACCCGGACGTGTCCACCCGGTCCGGCCGCACCAGCAGGTGGCCCGCGGGCGGGAGATAGCCGTAGATCCGCTGCCCCGCCTCGACGCCCGCGACCGTCGAGGTGACCACCTCGGCGAAACCCCAGAGTGGCGGCAGGCCCCACTGTGGCCCGAGCCCGACCGGCGGGAAGAACTCCCAGTACCGCATGGCGTCGCCGAGCACCGCGTAGGTCACGTTGTTGGCGGTGAGGCCGACCCGGTCCACCCGCAGCAGCGCCTCGCCGTCGGCCACCGGGGGCGGGGCGCCATCGACGAGCGTCGTCTGCCCGAGGTCGTCACGTGCCACGGCGAAGGTCCATGAGTCGGCCATGAGGTGACGCTAGACACCCCTCCCGACACAGACAAGTGCACTGGGAGTGCAAAATCCCACTGTGTCCGGTCAGGACCGGGACGCGGCGAGGTCGCGAAGGTGCGCGAGCGGCAGGTGCGGCGGTCGCCACTCCAGGAAGAGGGCCGTCGCGTCGTCCTCAAGCCGGTCGTCCTGGTAGCCGACGACGGCGCGCACCAGGCGACGCATCGTCTCCGGGCTGGGCAACCCGTCGTTGAGGGCACGGTTGACGAAGTCGACGAGCCGGTCCAGCCCGAACTGTTCCCCGTCCGCGCTCCGCGCGTCGGTGATGCCGTCGGTGTAGGCGAGGATGCGGTCACCCGGGTGCAACTCCTCCACGTGCAGCCTCGGGCGGCGGGCCGACAGGTGGCCCAGCCCGAGCGGCAACGCGGTCGGCCCCGGCAGCTCCCGGATGGCCTTGCCGTCGCGCAGCAGCATGGCACCGGGGTGGCCCGCGTTGATCATGCTCAGTCGGCCGGTCCGATGGTCCAACTCGATGAGCAGCCCGGTCGCGAAGAAGTTCGGGTGCTCGGAACGCACCCACCTGTCGATGCTGATCGCCGTGTCGACCAGGTCGAGGCCACACCGGCGCGCGTTGCGGTACGCGCTGACCACGAGTGAGGCCAGCGTGCTCGCCTTGATGCCGTGCCCACACGTGTCGAAGAGCCCGACACTGAGCACGTCGCCGTTCAGCGCGTAGTCGAAGATGTCGCCGCCGACGTCGTAACAGGGTTCGAGGATGGCGGTGATCACCAGGTCGTCGGTGGCGAAGGTCAGCGGCGGCAGCAGCCCCCACACGATCTCGGCCGCGACCTGCATCGGCAGACGCCGTCGCATCCGCTCGACCACGTCACCGTAGAGCCGCCGGTTGACCAGGATCTGGGCGATGTTGACCGCCACCTCCCAGGCGGGCCCGTCCATGGCCGCGTCGGCGGCCGCCGGCGAGACGATCTCCAGCACGCCCATCCGTTCGCACCCGAGCAGCAGTGGCACCCAGACCCGGTCCGGGTTGTCGGGCGCGCGCTGGATGTCGAGGTTGGTGAAGGCCCGCCCGGCGAGGGTCGTCTCGATCGACAGCTCGTCCCGGACGAGACCCGCGCCGAGCAGCGGCACGAGCAGGGACTGCGTGTAGTCGGCCAGATAGATCACGATCTCGGTGGCGTCGATGGCGGGCGCCGCCCGGGCGACGAGTTGCGACAGCTCGTCCGGGCCGCCTCGGGGTGCGTTGAGCTGCAGCCAACGCACCATCTCGCCGACGTCGCCCACGCTGCACCTCCCCCGTCCTCCCCAGACCCTACGGCCACAGCAGCTCAAGCGGTTAGGCCACCGCGCTCCGCGGCGTTCCGCACGTGCCAATCGCCCGTTCCCGGCCGGTCAGGCGCCTTTCGTCCCAGCAGCCTCACGGATCTCAGCCATTTCGCAACTATTGCGTATTAGGTGTGCAAAAGTCCGATTGAGCAAAACCGTGTGTGGTGTGACTCCGACCGCCGCACGACCGGCGTCTGGTGAGATGCCTTCGCGAAAGGGCACGTCGTGACAACCAAACTATTCAGCCATCCACGACGCGCGGCCAGGTCCGCACTGGCGGCCGTCGCCGCCAGCGGCACAGCCGTCGTCGTACTCATCTTGAGCGGCACCGGCGCGAGCGCCGCCGTGGCACCGGTCGACCTCGGCACGGCGGCGAACTTCTCCGTGCTGGCCGGCGCCAGGGTCACCAACACCGGCCCGACCTTCCTCGCCCAGAACCTCGGCGTCAGCCCCGGCAGCGCCGCGACCGGCTTCCCGCCCGGCCTCGTGGGCGGCGAGACGCACCTCGCCGACGCCGTCGCGCTACAGGCACAGAACGACCTGACCACTGCCTACAACGACGCGGCCGGCCGGACCCCGTTCACCAACCTTCCGGCTGAGCTGGGCGGCACCACGCTGCTGCCCGGGGTCTACCGGCTCGGCGCCGCGCAGCTGACCGGCACCCTGACGCTCGACAGCCAGGGTGACCCGGCGGCGGTGTTCATCTTCCAGATCGACTCCACCCTCGTCACCGCGTCGGGCAGCAGCGTCGTGTTCATCAACGGGTCCTCGCCCTGCAACGTCTACTGGCAGGTGGGCAGCTCGGCCACCATCGGCACGGGCACCCGGTTCATGGGCAACATCCTGGCCCAGGAATCGATCACCATGACCACCGGCGCCACCCTCCAGGGCCGCGCCCTGGCCCGGACCGGCGCGGTCACCCTCGACACCAACACCATCAACGCCCCCGTCTGCCTCCAACCGACGGCATCGCCCACCCAGACCTCGACCGGCCAGCCCACCGGCACGCCGACGAGCACACCGACCGGGACCCCGACCGGCACACCCACGGGCACGCCCACCGGCACACCGACCGGGCAACCCACGGGCACACCGACCGGCCAGCCCACGGGCACGCCCACCGGCCAGCCCACCGGCCAGCCCACGGCGACACCGACCCGCACGAAGCTGCCCGTCACCGGCGGTAGCGGCGGCGGTTCGCTGGTGCCCGTCCTGAGCGCGATCGGCGGCGTCGCCATTGCCGGAGGCGCAGCCCTACTGCTCCTCTACCGGCGTCGGACGACCGACTCCTGACCGAGGTGCCCCGGCGGCCGGTAACCACCCGGCCGCCGGGGCAGCACCACCACCTGTCATCCGTTCCGCTCGCGCGATGGTGGGGATTCCACCATCGCGGCCCGGAGCGCGGCCACCGGCACCGTGGCGAAACCCACCCGGGCGTCACTCGCCCCGTACGGCAGCCACAACTCACCGTCGTGGATGAGCGCTCCACAGGAGTAGATGACGTTGGGGACGTACCCGTCCCGGTCGTCCTCGTCGGGTGACAGGAGCGCACCCGGAAGGTGCGCGATGACCCGCTCCGGTCGGTCCAGGTCCAGCAGGAGCGCACCGATCGCGTACCGGCGCATCGGTCCGACGCCGTGGGTGAGCACGAGCCAGCCGGCGTCGGTCTCGATCGGAGATCCGCAGTTGCCGACCTGGATCAACTCCCAACTGTCCCGCGGAGCGTGCAGCGGGGTCGGCGCCTGCCACCGGTTGTCGCCGTCCAGGCTGGTCAGGCCGATGGTCTCGCCGTCGGCCCGACACAGCGCCAGGTGCCGGCCGCCGACCGTACGCGGAAACAGCGCGAGCCCCTTGTTCCGAGCGCCCGGCCCCCGCATCGGGGTCGTCTCGAAGCGGCGCAGGTCGCTGCTGACCAGGGAGCGGGTGGCGATGCTCCGGCCGTCGTAGGCGGTGTAGGTGGCCCGGTAGACCGGCCCGGACTCATCGACGAACCGGACGAACCGCGCGTCCTCCATGCCGTTGCTCTCGGCGGGGGTTGCCGGCCAGAGCACCCGTTGGTGCAGAGCCGTGTCGGCGGGGAAGGCAGTGGCGTAGCTCCCGGCGTTGGTGCGACGCAGTTGTTCGAGGGTGCCCAACCCGGTGCTACGGGAGAGCAGATCGGGTGGCAGGTTGGCGAGCACCCGCTCGAAGGTGGCCTCGTCGTACCGCTCGGGCAGGGCGTCCAGCACCGTGGCGGTGACCTCGTTGTCGCAGTCCTCCTCGGCGAGGCCGGCGACGAGCAGGTCCCGGCGGTGCCGTACGCCCATCCGCTGCCCGACGGCCAGCGGGCCGGCCCGATCGGCGACGGTGAGCTGACGCCCTGGTCCGAGGACCGCTGTGGCGAACCCGATGGACGACAGATGACCCTCGCCGATCTGACGCAGGCTCACCGCGACGCGCAACTGCCCGGCGCCCAGACCGGTCTGGTCCGGGTGGGCCACCATGGACGGGTTGCAGAGGGCGGCGGCCTCCACTGCGTACTCGTGACTGAAGTACGCGCCGACCAGCAGCCGGCTGGTCGGCGAGAGATCCCGAGCCCGGGCGGCGCGGTGCCGGACCAGGTCGTAGTGGTGGTGGAACGTGCCGGCCAGGTCGCGGTGCCGGGCACCGAAGCGGTCGAAGGTGTCCCGCAGCAGCCGGCCGGTCTCCTCGTCGTCGAGGCGTGCGACCCGGTCGATGAGTGCCCGCGCGCGGGTGCGTACCACCGCGGCGTCCTCCCCCGGGACGAAGAGCTTGACGATGACCCGCCGTGGATCCGGGGTGAGAGTGGCGCCCTGCCGGACGGCCAGACTCCGGGTCACGACCACCGCCGGGCGTGCTGGAGGGTGGAGAGGAGCGCGAGCGTGGATTCCGCGCCCTGGTTGAGGTTGGGTCCGTGCGCGGTCAGCCCGTCGTAGCCGCCGCCGGTCGCCGGATCCCACATCGGCGTGCCGAGGTCGTTGTCGCCGAGGAACCACCCGACCGCCTGTCGTACCCCGGTGTCCCACTCGGGGTCACCGGTGACCGTGGCCGCCGTGGCGCAGGCGTCGGCGAGCGCGGCGACCTCGATCGGCTGCTGGTCGTGGTGCAGCCGCACGCCGCCGTGCCGCCACCCTCCGGCCGGTACGACCGACAGCCGTCCGTCGCGCAACTGGACGTCGCGCAACCAGGCCAACATCCGCAGGCCGTCGTCCAGGGGTGGACCGCCCTCGCGCAGTTGGCTGGCGGTGATGACCACCTCGGCGAGGACGGGGTTGGCGTAGGTCAGCTCCTGCCGTGGCCACGGCCAGCGCGGGTCGGGGCCCGGCGGGCCGACCGTGCTGGCCGCGTCCGCCAGCAGGGACGCCGCGGCGACGTGACCCGGGTGGCGGCGGAGGACCTCGGCCGCGCCCAGACCGGCGAAGGCCATCGCGTGCGGTGCCCGGGTACGCCGGCCGGCGCCCCGGCTGAAGGCGACAAGCGCCTCCTCCCGTACCCAGGATGCGGGGCTGCGGGCGACGGCCGTGCCCAGACCCCACAGCGCCCGACCCCACCAGTCGCCGAGCCCCGGTTCGTCGGCCCAGTGCCGGTCGTGCCCGAGCCGGTTGTGGAAGGCGCCGTCGGCGTCCTGCGCGTGGGTCAGGAACGCGAGGTAACGCTCCGCGAGCCGCAGCAACTCCTCGCCCGGGTCCGGCTCGCGGCTGACGACGACCAGGCCACGGGCCACGTCGTCGGTGCAGTAGCCGTGCTCGCGACGGACGATGGCGTGCCGGGCGTGCTCGAAGAGACCCGTGTCGTCGCTCATCCGGATCAGGTGCGCGAAGCTCGGCGCGGGCGCCGTCGCCCAGCGCCCACGCGTGGATGTCCGGGGCCGGCCGGTGGTCGCGGTCATGCCGGCACCGCACTGACCGCCGGCGGGCGGGCCTCGCTGAGCTGCTCCGCGAGCGTTTCGTAGCGGGCCGCCACCGCCGGCCAGCGCAGGTGCGCGGCCAGCGGCCGGACCCGGCCGGCGAGCCGCGCGGTCAGGCCCGGCTCGGTCAGGATCCGCCGGATCGCCGCGGCCAGCGCCGCCGGGTTCTGATGGGGTACGACCAGACCCGGCCCACCGGTCAGCAGCTCCACGGCGTGCGGGAACGCCGTGGCGACCACGGGCACCCCGGCGGCCACCGCCTCGATGAGTACGCCGGAGGTGACCTGTTCGCGGGAGTCGTAGGGCAGGACCACCACGTCGGCGGAGCGGATCAACCGGCCCAGCGCCTCCTGGTCGTGGTAGATGTCCTGGTAGTCGACGGCGTGCGCGATGCCCAACTGGGCGCCGAGCTGGTGCAGCCCCGCCCGGTACGCCTCACCGTGGTGCTCGACCACCTTCGGGTGGGTCCGGCCCGCCACCGTGTAGGTAGGTGTCGGTTCCAGGTCCTGCAACCGGGCGAGGGCACGCAACGACCACTCGACGCCCTTGCCGGGGCCGAGCAAACCCCAGGTGAGCAGGTGCGGGCGGGCACGCCGCTCGACGGGTACGCCGGCGAGCTCGGCGGCGCCGTGCGGGATGACAGTCACCTTGCCCGCGGTGACGGCGTACCCGACGAGCAGCCGGTCCCGGGCGGTGTCGGTCATCGTGACGACCGCGCCGGCGGTGGCCACGATCCGCTCCAACAGCGACTTCTGCCGGGCGGTGGGCTGGCTGAGCACGGTGTGCAGGACCACGATGCTCGGCACGGTCAGCCGCCGCAGCAGCGGCAGGACGTCCTCGCCGTCGGTGCCGGGGTAGATGCCGTACTCGTGCTGGACGATCGCCACGTCGAAGGTGTTCAGGGCGGCCGCCGCGTCCCGCCAGCCGGTCGGATCGAGCGCCGACCAGGTGTGCACGACCCCGGGTACCGGCCGCTGGTCGTCGCCGTGATCGGTGACCCGGACGATGCCACCGCGAGTGCCGTCGGCGGTCAACTGGGCGGCGAGGGCCGAGTTGAAGGTGGCCAGCCCACACCGGGTCGGTGGGTGGGTGCTGAGGAATCCGTAGCTGGGCATGAACATGGGGCCTTTCCGGTTGTCGGCCCTCGCCTGGGTACGGGCGGGCCTCACGCGGGAACGGCGCACGCCGGTCAGCGTGTGTGACCGACGGAACGGAGAGGTGTGCGGTTCAGTCAGTTACGAATGAGCTGGTCGTAGACGGCGAGATAGTCGGCGACCATCCGCTCCGCGCCGAAACGCTTCAGAGCCTGCGCCCGACACTCCACCCGATCGAGGTCCACGGCCCGGGTGATCGCCTCGACGGCCTGGTCGACGGTGTGGACGAGGAAGCCAGTCACGCCGTCGTCGACGACCTCCGGCATGGACCCCCGCTGGTACGCGACGACCGGAGTGCCACAGACCATCGACTCCACCACCGACAGTCCGAATGGCTCGTCGAAGGCGATCGGGTGCAGCAGTGCGGTGCTGTCCCCCAGCACCTCGGCTCGCTGTTTCGGGCCCACCGACCCGAGGAACACGACCTGGTCACCGTCGATGTGCGGGGCCACCTGTTCGGCGAAGTACCGCTCGTCCTGCACGATGCCGCAGATGGTCAGGGGTCGGCCGGCGCGGCGGGCGATCTCGATCGCGGTGTGGGTGCCCTTGTCGGGATGGATCCGGCCGAAGGCGGCCAGTCCCGGACCGGCGTCGCGGGTGAACGGCAGCCCGCCGACGTCGACGCCGTGGTGGACCGTGGCGACGTAGTCGAGTTCCGGTGCCCGGTCCGCGTCGGAGATCGACACGTACGACGAGCGGGCTCGGGCGTAGGCGGGCACGATCTCCGCGCCGGAGAAACCGTGCACAGTGGTCAGCAGCGGAGCGTGGCAGTGCTCCGCGAACGCCAACGGAAGCCAGTCGAGGTGACTGTGCACCAGATCGAACTCGGCCGAGCGGGCAAGCGCGTGGGAGACGTGCATCGCCTCCCACACCCGGCCGTCCAGGTCCGGGTCGTCCGCGTACCCCCGGGGGCAGACGCCGTCGAGTTGGGCGGAGGTGACGGAGTCGAGTGTCGCGAAGAGCGTCACGTCGACGCCGCGGCTGACCAGCCCCTCCGCCAGCAGACCGGTCACCTGCTCCCACGGGCCGTAGTGGTGTGGAGGCGTACGCCAGGCGACCGGTCCGAGCAGCGCAACCCTCAAGGGGAGGACGCGTCGACAAGATCAGCTGGGTTGAGGTGCAGGGTGGCGAGCAGCCCGGAGTGCTTCGCCGGGTCCACCCGCTCCGGCAGCTCGCGCTCGACCCAGTCGGCCCGGGCCTGCTGGCCCCGGTCGCGAAGTGCTGTGACGATCCTGTCCCTGGCGATCCTCATCTGGTGCTCCCCTGGTTGAGGTGTTCAAAACGATCATTCGCACGGACAGTCGTGTGCATGCGTGCGTCGGATCCGGACCACCAACTGTTCCGACCGCGAGAACGGGCGAAACCCGACGGCTCGGGCCTTGGTCGGCGATCGGCCGACACGACCTGCGAGTCGCGGTGATGGGGATGACGATCGGTAACGCCCCTGGTGGGCTGGTGGCGACGGCGTCTGGCGGCCACCGGGATCCCGGGCGACGTGTCCACCGTACGCCCCGTGACGTGCTGCTGCACACGCGCCGCCGGCGGACCGACAAACCTCGGGCGCCTGCACACGACATCCTGGGCCGCCGCGCTGGCCGAATCGGCCGAAGAGGGCCAGCCAGCAACTTTGCCCGAGTTGCAGCCGGAATCTCACTAGCATGAGGGTCCGGAGCAGCGTAGGCGGGCACTTGATGACGACCGACCAAGCGGTAGGGCTGACCCGCGAGGATGAAGGGCCCCAGCGGGCGACCCTGCTGGAACTCTTCCTCGACCTGGTCTTCGTTGCCGCACTCGCCCTGACGTCACAAACCCTGGCGCAGCGTCTCGACTGGGTCGGGGTCTTCCAGACCGCGGTGCTGTTGATGGCCATCTGGTGGATCTGGGCAGCCAGCGCGCTGGCAACCGAACTCCAACACCCCGGCCGACCTCCGATCTTCGCCGTGACGCTCTGGGTCATGTTCGGAACGATCCTGATGGCGGGGGCGCTGCCCGGAGCGTTCGCCGAGCACGGCCTGATCTTCGCGGGCGCGTACGTGGCGATCCAGGTGGGACGTGGCACCTTCCTCGTCGCCGCGCTGGGCGGCCGCCCGGAGCAGCAACGCTCCGGACGGTTCATGTTCTGGTTCGCTGTTTCCGCGATACCGTGGCTCGTCGGCGCCTTCGTGAGCGGCCCGGTACGGGGCGTGCTGTGGACCTCCGCGCTCGCTGTCGATTACGCGGTCGCCTGGCTTCGTTACCCCACACCGAGGATCGGTCGTCTACCCTCACCCCGCTATGCGGTGGCGGCCGACCATCTGGCGGAGCGCTACCAGCAGATCTTCACCCTCGCCCTCGGCGACCTCATCCTCATCATCACCCTGACCTACGCCGCCCACGACCTGACCATCTACCGGACGGCGGCCCTCCTGGTCGGGTTCGCCTCAGCCGTGCTGCTGTGGCAGATCTACGTCCACCGCGCCGGGGCACTGCTGAAAGCCGCCATCGAGGCCTCCCGGGACCCGGGCGGGTTCGTGCGGTCCGCACCCAACACCCACCTACTCATGGTGGCCGGCATCGTGACCACCTCCGCCGGCTTCGAAGTCGTCATCGCGCACCCCGCCGAGGAGGCGTCGCCGTGGTTGGTTGGCGTCCTTCTCAGCGGGCCAGCGTTGTTCCTGCTTGGACGGGCCCGGTTCGAGTTCGAGGTGTTCAGCCGCGTCTCGCCGTCTCGACTGCTCGCGCTGCTCGCGTTGGCGGTCGAGGGCCTCGTTCTGGTGCGCGCCCCCGCACTGGTGACCGGCCTCGCCGCGACCCTGGTGCTCGCCGGAGTTGCCGTGAGCGACAGCATCCGGGCCCACGGGAAGCCACCCGAACCACCCATGCCGTCGACGTAGTCGAAGGTCAGGGCTCCAACACCACCTTGCCGGGCCGGCTGCGGGTCTCGGCGAACACGAGCGCGGTGGAGACCTCGCTGAGCGGGTAGCGGGCGGCGATCTGCGGCACGATCACCCCTTGCCGCAGGAGGTCGAGCACGATGCCCAGGTCGGTGCGCAGGCGACGCCGGAACGCGGTACGGCGGGTGAGGTGACCGGCCCAGAAGTTGTAGAAGCCGGCCCGGTGGCCGTTCGGCAGCGCGTTCCAGGTGTAGAGGCGGGACAGCAGCTTCACGAAGACCCAGACGACCGACTGGCCGGAGTCCACGGCGGCGGCGTTGCCGTAGACGACGAGCGTGCCGCCGGGGGCGAGCAGGCCGTACGAGGTGCGGACACCCGGGCCGCCCACCGGGTCGAGGACGGCGTCGACACCGCCCGGCGACAGCTCACGCACGCGCGCGGCCAGGTCCGGGTCCCGGTAGTCAAGCGGTTCGACGCCCAGTTCGCGCAGCGCCGCGTGATGCCGTGCGGCGGCGGTGCCGATGACCCGCAGGCCCAGGTGGCGTCCGAGTTGGACGAGCACCGTTCCGACGCCACCGTTCGCGCCGTGCACGAGGATCGTCTGCCCGGCCCGCAGGCCGGCACTTTGCAGCAGTTGCCAGGCGGTCACGCCGTTGACGACGACGGTCTCGGCGGCGGCGGGGTCCAGCTCCGCGGGTACGGGGGTCAGGGCGTCGATGTCGACAACCGCGTGGGAGGCCCAGCCGCCGGTCTTGGTGACCGCCGCGACCCGGGTGCCGACGAGCGAGTCGTCCGCGCCGGGGCCGACCGCCCGGACCGTGCCGACGAGGTCGTAGCCGGGCACGAACGGGAACCTCGGCTGGCCGGGGTAGCGGTCGTGGCGCATCTGCTGTTCGGCGAACGAGATGCCGGTGGCCTCGACCTGGACGAGCGCCTGCCCCCGGGCGGGGACGGGCATGGCGCGCCGGCGCAGGTGGAGTCCGTCGGGCTCCACCACGCCGGGCAGCACCACTTCGGTGATCATCGCTTCGGTTGTCATCGGATCCTCCTAGTTTGTAAGTGTGCACTCACACACTTATTGGCGTGAAAAAAGTGGGCCGCTGTCGCGGCCCAGGGGTCGGTGGTCTCGGGGGTCAGGGGTGACGGATGCCGGCGGTCAGCGCGCGGGCCCACGGCTCGGAAACCTGCTCCAGGCCGGCGGTGACGATCAGGTGGCAGAGCTGGCCGTACGCGAAGAACTGCTGCACCTGCGCGTCGGTGGCGCCGGCCCGGTCCTGCACGAAGGTCGCGACCCGCCGGTAACCGGCCCGCACCGCCTCGGCGATCTCGGGGATGTCCGTGACGGCCTGCGCCTGCACCTGGAACAGGAGCAGATCACGGTCGGCGATCAACTCCGCGTAGGCGGCGCCCATGGCGTCGAGGACCTCCTCCGGGCTGCTGCCCGTGGCCTGCTCCGCTCCCGCCTCGATCGCCGCGGCGATCCGGTCGAAACAGGCTCCGGCCGCCGCCACGAACAACCCGAGCTTGCCGGAGAAGAGCCGGAAGACGTACGCCTCGGAGATGCCGGCGGCGGCGGCCACGGCGGTGACCGGGGTGGCGTGGAAGCCGGTGCGCGCGAACGCCGACACGGCGGCGTTCAGCACGGTGACCCGGCGGGCTTCGGCTGTCGATCGCATGTTTGTAAGTGTGCACTCACAAACAAGAGGCGTCAAGCCCAACCCGCCTCACTCCAGGGGGTAGAGCCGGGCCGGGTCACCGGGTCGGAGGCTGTCCGGGGTGTCGTCCCGGGTGCTGGCGGCGATCGAGCCGAGCAGCGCCAGGGACCGTGCGGACTCCGTACCCGGCTCGGCGTGGTAGATCACCAGCAGTTGCCCGTCGGCGCCCGCGACCGCGAGCTTGTCGCAGTACAGGTCGAGGTCACCCACCTCCGGATGACGCAGTCGGCTGACCACACCCTCCCGCCGACGCACCTCGTGACGCGCCCACAACTGGCGGAAACAGTCGCTCTTCAGGGACAACTCCCCCACCAGCGCCGTCAACCGGGGGTCGTCGGTGGCCCCGCCCGAGTCGGCGCGCATCTGCGCCACTACGCTCTGCATCGCCTGCCGCCAGTCGCGGAACAGCTCCCGCTCGGCCGGGTCCAGGAACACCGCGCGGAGTCGGTTCGCGCCCGGCGCGAGATTCGGCGACAGGGCCCTCGCCATCGGGTTGGAGGCCAGGATGTCCAGGTAGCGGTTCTGCACGAAGGCCGGCATGTCGAGCTGCCGCAGCAGGTGCAGGATGCTGGCCGGCACCCGCTCGACGGCCGGTCGGACCGCCCGGCGCGACCGCGCCCGGCTCAGCCCGATCAGGTACGCGGTCGCCTCCGGGTCCAACCGCAGCACCCCGGCGAGAGCGTCGAGGACCTGCACCGAGGGATGCCGTTCGCGCCCCTGCTCCAACCGCAGGTAGTAGTCGGCGCTGATGCCGGCCAGCATCGCCACCTCCTCGCGCCGCAGCCCCGGCACCCGGCGCAGGCCCACGCCCGGACCGAGCCCGACGTCCTCGGGCCGGGTCTGCTCCCGACGGGCACGCAGAAAGTCGCCGAGCGGGTTCGTCGCGTCCATGGCACCGACGGTAGATCGCCCGGCGGCACAGTGACTGGCTGTGTCACTACCAGGAACAGCTCGCCCTGCTGGCCGGCCGCCCATCGGCGCACAGTAGACGCATACCCGCTGTGATTACGGATAGAGGACGACATGATCGAGAACCTTCCCGGCGGATCCCTGACCCTGGCTGACGGCCTCACCCTGAGCCGGATGGGCTACGGGGCGATGCAGTTGGCCGGCCCGGGTGTCTTCGGCCCGCCCCGCGACCGTGAGCAGGCGCTCGCCGTGCTCCGCGAGGCCGTCGACCTGGGTGTCCGGCACATCGACACGAGCGACTTCTACGGCCCGGTCGTGGTGAACGAGCTGATCCGCGAGGCGCTGCACCCGTACCCCGAGGATCTGCACCTGGTCACCAAGGTCGGCGCGCGACGCGGCGCCGACCGCTCCTGGATCCCGGCCCTGGAGCCGGACGAACTGAAGGCCCAGGTCCGGGACAACCTCCAGCACCTCGGCCTGGACGTCCTCGACGTGGTCAACCTGCGCGTCGGTGTGGCGGAGGGCACCGGCGACGATCCCCTCGCCGAGCAGTTCGGCGCCCTCGCCGAACTGCGGCAGGAGGGGCTGATCCGGCACCTCGGGCTCAGCAACGTCACGCTCGACCAGCTCACCGAGGCCCAGGCCATCGCCCCGGTGGTCACCGTGCAGAACCTCTACAACGTCGCCAACCGGCAGGACGACGCACTGGTGGACCGGTGCGCGGCGGAGAACATCGCGTTCGCCGCGTTCTTCCCGCTCGGCGGCTTCACGCCGTTGCAGTCCGACACACTCGACGACGTGGCCGCCCGGGTGGGTGCCACGCCGCAGCAGGTCGCCCTCGCCTGGCTGCTCCAGCGCTCCCCCACCACCGTCCTGATCCCCGGCACCTCGACGCTGGCACACCTGCGGGAGAACCTCGCGGCGGCGGACCTGAAGCTGCCGGCCGACGCGATCGAGGAGTTGGACGCCATCGGTTCCTGATGCCCGCCAGGGCGTGTTTCATAAGGGCGGTCGAACCCTAGTGCTGGTGCGGACGGTTGCGGACGAGGGCGAGGGTGAGCACGGCGGTGAGGAGGAAGACGATGCCGTTGATGCGCAATCCGGCCTGGACGCCGGAGGTCAGCGCCTCGGCCAGCGCCGCGCGTACCGGATCGGGCAGTGGTTGGTCGCCGGTGGCACCGGCGGCCACCGCTGCCTGCACGGCGGCCCGGGTGGGTTCGCCGACCTGGTGCGCGGCCAGCCGGTCAGGCAGGTCAGCCAGCATCGTGGTGGTCAGGAGCGTGCCCAGCAGGGACGAGCCGAGCACGGAGCCGACCTGGCGGGCGGCGTTCACCGCTCCGGCGGCCATGCCGGCCTGAGCGGGCGCAACGCTGGCCAGGGCCGCCGCCGTCGCCGGGGCCACCACCAGAGCGCTGGCGGCGCCGAACAACGCGAACAGCGCCCAGCGACTACCGAACGCCGCGGTGGGGCCCTGGGTCGCCAGGGCGAAGCTGGCCACCGCACCCAGGACCAGGCCGAGGGCGATCGGCGCCTTGAAGCCGGTACGACGGATCACCCGCCCGGCCCCGAAGGCGGCGAGCACGTAGGCACCGAAGAGCACGAGCATCCGCCAGCCGGTGTCCAGCGGGCTGAGCGCCTGGGCACGTTCGTGGAAGAGGACAAGCAGGATCGCCACGCCGGTGAAGCCGAACAGCGACACCGCGGCAACCACCATGACAGCGCTGAACGACGCGGACCGGAACAGCCGTACGTCGAGCATCGGCGCGCTGGCCCGCAGCTCGACAAGCACGAACCCGACAAGTGCGACAAGCGCGATGATCCAGGCTGCCAGCACCACCGGGCTGGCGTAGCCGTCCCTGCCACCCTGGATCATCGCGTAGACGGCGGCGGCGATGGCGACGGTGCCCAGCAACAGGCCCCGCACGTCGAGTCGGGCAGCGCTCGGCCGGGACTCGGCCACCCCGAGGGCGGCGACGACGAGGGTGATCACGCCGAGCACGATCGTCGACAGGTAGACGCTGTGCCACCGGTAGTGCTGGAGCAGCGCGCCGGCGATGAGCGGACCGATCGCGAGCCCGATGCCGGAGGCCGCCGACCACGCGGTGATGACCTCGGTACGCCGGTGCGGGTCGGTGAAGGTGGCGCCGAGGATCGCCAGGCTGTTCGGCAGGATCAGGGCTCCGCCGAGGCCGGCGACCAACTGCCCGACGATCACCCAGGCCACGGTCGGGGCACCGGCCACGACGGCGGCACCAACGATCATCGCGAGGACTCCGGCACCGAACATGCGCCTGCGCCCGTAACGGTTGCCGAGGGTGGCGGCGGACAGCACCACGCTCGCCACCATCAGCGTGTAGGCGCTGGGTACCCAGATCAGGGTGGTCGGGTCGACCCGCAGGTCCTGCTGGATCGTGGTCAGCGCGGAGACCGTCGCGGTGATCTGGAGGAACGTGATCATCGCGCCCAGGCACATCGCGATCAGGGTCACCGGGCGGGAGCCGCGGAAGGACCCGGCGATGGCCGGTCCGGGTGCGGATGCGGTCGGGGCCGTGGTGTCGGTGGTCACTGGCGTCCTCGATGCTGGTCGGGGCTGACTTGCGTTTGCATAAGCCAGCGACAGCCCAGTGAACCACCTGGCTAGCTTTTACGCAAGTCAGGTACGCTTGACGGCATGGAGGACCTACGGGACGACCGCGACTCCTGGTCGAGTGAGAACTGCTCGGTGGCCCGCGCGATGGACATCGTGGGCAGCAGGTCAACGGTCCTGATCATGCGCGAGGCCCTGCTCGGCACGCGCCGCTTCGACGACTTCGTCCGCCGCGTCGGCGTCGGCGAACCCGCCATGGCCGCCCGACTCAAGGAGATGGTCGCCGCCGGCCTGCTCGAACGAATCCCGTACCGGGAACCGGGGCAGCGCACCCGCCACGAGTACCAGCTCACCCGCAAGGGCCGCGAACTCCTGCCCGTCATCACCGCCCTGCGCAACTGGGGCGACACCTGGGCCGCCGACGACGCCGGCCCGTCCATCGTCGCCACCCACCACGACTGCGGCGAGCCGGTCCGCGCGGTGCTCCGCTGCGCCGCGGGCCACGAGATGGCGGACGGCGACATCGACATCGCCGCCGGCCCGGGCCTGATCCGGCGCGGCTGACGGCCGAGGCACGCCTGGCCCGACGAGGCCTACCCTCGGCCGGAACCGGCCCGATCCGGACGCGGAAACCCAGGGGCCGCGGGCCAGGCTCGAGCCGATTGGCCCGGACCGGCGGGCGAGGCCGGGACCGGGTCTACCGGCTTGACGGCCGGGGCGCCGGCCGGCTCGATCCGACGCGGCCTGACATCCGGGCCGCCGGGCAAGGAACGATCCGGCGCGGCCTGGAATGCGGGCCACCGGGCCAGGAACGATCCGACGCGGCCTGACATCCGGACCACCGGGCCATAACCGATCCGACGCGGCCTGACATCCGGACCACCGGGCCATAACCGATCCGACGCGGCCTGACATGCGGCCGAAAGCCACGCGTGATACTTCGCGAAATGGCACGCATGCGGCCTGCCTGAGGCCTTGGCAGTTGCCAGCGGGGCACCGCCGACCAATCGATCTTGGTCACTGAGATTGTCGTACACCTGTTCTAGTGTCTGGTCATGGTCGAGGAGTTGGCGCAGGCAGACGACGCGGTCGCCGCCTGCGTTGACGACGCCGCCTGGGCCCTCGCCGACGATGAGCTGATCGCGGCACTCGACGCCGCGCACCGCCTGGAGCAACGCCTCGCCGCCGTCAAACTCGCCTTGGTCCGCGAGATCGACGGTCGCGGCACCGCCCAAGCTCAGGGCGCGTCCAGCACGGCGGTCTGGCTGCGCGAGCGACTCCGCCTCACCGTCCCCACCGCCCGCCGGCTCGTCGACCTCGCCGCCGCCCTGGACACCGGCAACCCCGGGGTACGCGCCGCTCTGGCAAACGGGGACATCACAGTGGACCAGGCCCGGGTCATCGCTGACACCGTCGCCACCGTGCACACGTCGGCCGGCGCGGAGGCAGCCGACAAGGCCGTCGGTGTGCTCACCGACTGGGCCGGCCAGTTCGACCCCACCCTCCTACGCAAACTCGGCACCCGCATCCTCGACCACGTCGCCCCCGACATCGCCGACGCCGCCGCCCAGGCCGCACTGGAAGCCGAGGCCCGCCGAGCCACCCGCGACCGCCACGTCACCCTCTCCGAGCTGAGCGACGGCCGCCTCCGACTCACCGGCATCCTCGACAGCGAAACCGCCGGCCTGCTCCGCGCGGCGATCGACCCACTCAGCGCACCCTCCGGCCCCGACGACCAACGCTCCCCCGGGCAACGCCGCCACGACGCCCTGGCCGACATCTGCCGCCTCACCCTGCGCACCGGCGACCTACCCGACCACGGCGGCGACCCCGCGCAGATCGTCATCACCACCAGCTTCGACGCCCTCGCGAGGCAACTCGGCTCAGGCGCCCTGGACACCGGCTTCCACCTCACCCCGGAAACGGTGCGCCGACTCGCCTGCGACGCCGCGATACTCCCCACCGTCCTCAACAGCACAGGCCAACCACTCGACGTCGGACGACAACGGCGACTCGTCACCGGCCCGCTGCGCCGCGCTCTCGTCCTGCGCGACCGCGGCTGCGCCTTTCCCGGCTGCGACCGCCCGCCGCGCTGGTGCGACGCCCACCACATCCGGCACTGGTCCGACGGCGGCGACACCAGCCTCAACAATGCGGTCCTGCTCTGCGGCCACCACCACCGACACCTCCACCACAACGACTGGACAGTGCGGTTGGCAGGCGACGGCCACCCCGAATTCATCCCACCCGCCTGGCTCGACCCCGACCAGATCCCCCGCCGCAACCACTACCGCCGACGAACATAGATACGACCTGCCGGCGCTGAGCGCGCTGTCGCCGTGCAGCCGGATCCAGGCGGTCTCCTACGCGACGGCTCCGCCCTCCACGGCCGAGATCCTGGATGCCCCCGCGCGCCGCCGCGCCACCACGCCGCCATGTTGGTGCGACGGCGCAGGCCGGTGCTGGGCGTGAGCTGGGCGGACGGCGGGCCGCATTCCCGCCCGCGGACAATCACGCCACCAGGCCACCAGGCCACCAGGCCACCAGGCCACCAGGCCACCAGGCCACCAGGCCACCAGGCCACCAGGCCACCAGCGTGAGGGTCAGGGTGCCGCGGACCGACGACATGAGCATCCCGGGCCGCTACCAGCCTGCCGCCATGCGCGGACCAGCGCTGGCACGTCGGAGTAACGGGCGGTAGGGGCAGCCCTTGTCGCTTGGTCCACGACGCGACGCTTGTCGTCGTTGCCCCGCCAGCCCTCGGGTGCGTCAAGCAGGTGGTGCAGGGTGCGGCCGAGCAGGTGCACGGTGGTCCGCTCGTCGATCACCGCGCCACGGACGAACTCCTCCGGTGCCATGTAGCGCCGCGAGCCGGGGAGCCTTTCGGTGTCGAGCAGGAAGGGCCCAGGCCGGTACTCGTCCAGGTCGATCAGCCGCATCCGGCCGGCGGAGAAGTCGTACAGGAAGCAGCCGTCGTAGAGGTCTACCGCGACCAGGCCGGCGGCGCTGACGGCGAGATGGGCGTCGAGGATCGCGTCGAGGGCCGCCTCGACCTGCGGCACCGGCAGTTGCTGGAACCGGGTGAGCCCGCTGCGGTCTGCGCCGTGCACGGTGGCGTGGTTCAGCGGGTCGCCGTCGCACCAGGGGTAGACGAGCGTTGGCCCGGCCGGTCCGTGAACTGTCCACGCCGGACGGACGATCACGGGATGGCGGACTGCGGCGTGCACTACGCAGGCCCGGTCGAGGGAAGCTCTGCCCTCGGCCGTGACGGCCGTCTTGACGAACCAACGCCGGCCCGCCTCCTCGACCCCGTAGGACAGGCACCCGGAGTCCTGCTCGTCGAAGACCGCGAAGGCCGAATCGATCGACGGCACCGAAAACTGCCGAAATGGCATGGACACCCCCGAGCGGGCAGCGTAAATGACGCGCAAAGTACCCGTTGTGTTACGAGCTTGTTTCCAAGATGACAGCCAGGTTACGAGTGCTTCTCGATGATCGGTGGCGATCCTAGGTTTCGGCCACCGTCATCAGTCGTGGCGGCCGGCACCGAACGTGGAGGCAACGACGTGCCACAACCGAACACACATCGGACCGGACGGGCCAGGCGCGGGGTCAGCATGCTGGCCGCCGTGGCACTGACCGCGGCCGGCCTGACCAGCCTGCCCGGCAGCGCCACCGCCGCGCCGACCAGCAGTGGACCGACCGCCCGCTACCTTGTGCAGCTCGACGAGGAGCCGCTCGCCACGTACACCGGCGGGGTTCCCGGGATCGCGGCGACCAAGCCGGCCGACGGCGCCAAGCTGAACCGCACGTCGGGCAGCGCCAGGGCGTACCGCGACCACCTGCGCCAGCAGCGCACGTCCGTGCTGGACCGCGTCGGTGTGCCGGCCGACCGTACCCGCGTCACGATGGAGACCGCGTTCAACGGCTTCGCCGCCGACCTGACCGGGCCGCAGGCCGCCCGGCTGCGCGCCACCCGCGGCGTGCGGGCGGTCTACGAGAGCCAGAAGGTGCACGCGGCCACCTCGCACACGCCCGACTACCTGGGCCTGACCGGCAAGGGCGGGGTGTGGGACAAGGAGTTCGGTGGGGACCCCCACGCGGGCGAGGGTGTCATCGTCGGGATCATCGACAGCGGCTACTGGCCGGAGAGCGCGAGCTTCGCGCCGCTGCCCAGCCCCCGCCCGGACCAGGCCGTCATCGACGCCAAGTGGAAGGGCACCTGCGACGTCGGCATCGAGGCCCCTGTCACCTGCAACAACAAGGTGATCGGCGCCCGCTGGTACAACGACAGCGGCATCGCCGACGCGTTCCCGGACGACTACTCCTCGCCGCGTGACCGCAACGGCCACGGCACCCACACGGCCAGCACCGCTGCCGGCCTCCACGGCGTACGGGCGACGTCGGGCACGCAGGACCTGGGCATGATCTCCGGGATGGCGCCGGCCGCGCGGCTGGCGATCTACAAGGCGCTGTACGACAACGGCGCCGGCGGCGCGACCGGTACCGACATCGACATCGTGCACGCCATCGACGACGCGGTCGCCGACGGTGTCGACGTGATCAACTACTCGATCGGTGACGACACCGAGCGGTTCGGGGCGGTCGACGCGACGTTCTTCAACGCCGCCGCCGCCGGCGTGTTCGTCGCCGCGGCCGCCGGCAACTCCGGTCCGTTCGCCAACACCGTCGACAACTCGACGCCGTGGTTGACCACGGTGGCCGCGAGCACCACCGACCGGCAGAACACCCGCAAGCTCACCCTCGGCGACGGCACCACCATCGCCGGTGTGGGCATGGGCGAGACCGGCGTCGGGCCGGCCCCGCTGGTCTTCGCGAAGGACAGCGCCATCGACCCGGACGGCGCGTACGGTGCGGGCCTCTGCGCCGACGACACGTTGGACCCGGCCAAGGTAAAGGGCGCGATCGTGCTCTGCCTGCGCGGCGAGATCCCGCGTACCGACAAGAGCATCGAGGTGGCACGGGCCGGTGGCGTCGGCATGGTGCTGTACAACGAGGAGCTGAACTCCCTCAACGCCGACGTGCAGACCGTGCCGACCGTGCACATCAACGAGGTCGACCTGGCCACGGTCACCGCGTACGTCGCCAAGGGCAACGCCACGGCCACCATCTCGCCGAGCGCGATGGAGACCGTCGAGGCGCCCGCGGTCGCCGCGTTCTCCTCGGCCGGTCCGTCCAACCTGAACGCCGGCGAGCTGCTCAAGCCGGACATCAGCGCGCCCGGTCAGGACATCGTCGCGGCGTTCTCCCCGTCCATCGGCGGGAACGACTTCGCCCTGGAGTCGGGCACCTCGATGGCCGCGCCGCACATCGCCGGTATCGCCGCCCTCCTGCTGGCCAAGCACCCCGACTGGTCGCCGGCGGCGGTCCGCTCGGCGCTCATGACGAGCGCCGTGGACAAGACCGACAAGGGCAACCCGATCAAGATCGGCACGTACGACGCCACCCCGCTCAACTACGGCGCCGGCCAGGTGAAGCCGGGCAGCGCCTTCGACCCGGGCCTGGTCTACGACTCCAACCAGCAGGACTGGATCCAGTACCTGTGCGGGGTGTCCGCCGATCGCGGCAGTGACTACGGGCTCTCCGACCTGGACGGCTGCGACACCATCGGTGCGATCGACACGGCCCAGCTCAACTACCCGTCGATCTCGCTGGGCCGGATGGTGGGCAAGCAGACAGTGACCCGCACGGTCACCAACGTCAGCGACAAGACCAGCACCTACACGTCGTCGGTGCAGGCCCCGCCGGGCTACCAGGTCAAGGTCACCCCGAAGAAGATGCAGATCCCTGCGGGCCGGAGCGCCCGCTTCACCGTGGAGGTCACCAACACCGGCGGCGCGTTCGACACCTGGGCCGACGGCTCGCTGACCTGGCGCGACCAGTTCAGGCACGAGGTACGCAGCCCGCTGGTCGTGCACAACTCCGGGCTTGTCGCACCCGACGCGATCACCGGCAAGGGCACCTTCGGCAGCGTCCGGATCGCCGCCGAGGTCGGCTACCAGGGTCAACTGATCTCCCAGCTCTCCGGCCTGACCTCGGGCACCAGCAGCGTGGCCACCCTGACGGGCGACGGGCCGAGCTGGGACTGGAGCACGTCGAACAACCTGCCGGTGCCACTGCCCGCGTCCATCAGCCGGACCACCCTGCACGTGCCGGCCGGCACCCGTAGCCCGCTCGTCCAGGTGACGTCCGAGCGGCCCACCTGCTCCCACATCGACTGGGACGACGAGGAGGGGGTGATGGAGTGCACCGAGTTCAGCCTCAACGTCTACGACAAGGACGGGAAGTTCGTCACCGCCACGGCCAGCGGTCGGGACGGCGCCAAGGTGACGTTGCCGGACGGTGCCGGGGACTACATCGTCGTCGTCGAGCAGGAGTTCACCGAGAACATTCCGTCGGGTGCGAACGCGTACACCATCACCAGCTACCTGCCGGGCGCGCCGGGCACCTCGACCGGCCGGTTCACCATCGACCCGAAGCAGCGCAGCGTGCGGCCGGGTGCGACGGCGAACCTGACAGTGCGCTGGTTCGGCCTCGCCCCGGGTCAGCGCTACCTCGGAGTGCTTGAGTTCCGCAACGGTGACGGCTCGCTGAAGACCGTGCCGGTCACCGTCCAGTCCTGACGGTGGCAACCGGCCGACGGACCGGCGTGTGACCCAGGTCACCGTCGGTCCGCCGGCCGGCCGTCCACACCGGTGGGGGTGATCTGCTCGGCCCCACGGTGATCGACGGCAACGAGCACACGACGCGGGGCGGCGGGGACCCAACTCCCGTCCGCCCCGAACGTCTGCGCGGACCCGTCGAGTTCGTCGGACGAACGGCGGAGTTGGCCCGGCTGCGCCGGCTCGTCGAAGCACCGCCGTGCCTGATCCTGGTGGAGGGTGAGCCCGGGATCGGCAAGAGCCGGCTGGTCACCGAGTTGCTCGCCGACCTTCCCGGGCACCACCTGGTCGGCGAGTGCGACGACGTGCCGGAGCCCTTCCCGCTCGGCGTCCTGCTCGACGCGATCCGGGGCAGCGCCGACCGGCTCGGCGCGCTCAGTCCGGTGGCCGGCGCCCTCGCGCCGCTGCTGCCCGAACTGGCCGACGCCCTGCCCGATCCGCCACCCCCGCTGACCGACCCGGCAGCCGAGCGGCACCGGCTGCTGCGGGCCCTCGGCGCGGTGCTGGCCGCGTTGAGCCCCGTCACGCTGCTCCTCGAGGACCTGCACTGGGCCGACCCGGCGACCTGCGAGTTCCTCGGCTACCTGAGCACGCACCCGGTCGACGGGCTGGCGGTCGTGCTGACCACCCGCACGGTGACGCCGGGCGGCAGCACGCCGATCCACGACGCGCTGGCGCGGACTCCACCGTGGAGCGTCACGCGCGTCGCGCTCGGCCCGCTGGACGCCACTGACGTACGCCGGCTCGCCGCCCGGACCCTGCGGCTCGACGACCCGCCGCAGCAGTTGGTCGCCACCCTGCTCGACCGCACCGCCGGCATCCCGTTCGTCGTCGAGGAGGTGCTGCGGACGCTCGCGGAGCGGGGCGGCGACCCGTTGGCAGACGACAGCGTCCCGTTCGTCCTGCGGGACGTGCTGCTCTGGCGGCTGCGTGCGCTCGACGAGGCCACCCGGGAGGTGCTCGGGGCCGCCGCCGTGCTGGGGCTGGCACCGGACCAGCGCATCCTCGCCTCGGTGCTCAGCCTGGACCGGATGGCGGTCGACACGGCACTGACCGCGGCCCATCGGGCCGGCCTGCTGCACGACGCCGGAGACGGCAGGCGATTCCGCCACGACCTGGCCCGACAGGTGGTGTACGACCTGGTGCCCCGGGAGACCCGGGAGTGGCTGCACCTGCGCGTCGCACGGGTGCTGGAGCAGGAGCTGCCCCGGCCGGTCGCCCAACTCGCGCACCACTACCGCCGGGCGGGCAGCGGCGCGGACTTCGTCCGCAACGCCGAAGCGGCCGCCGACCTGGCCACCGAACGTGGCGACGACGCGACCGCCGCCAGCTTCCTGCTCCAGACCATGGACGTCGCCGAGCTGCCCCGACCGGTACGGGTGCGGCTCGCCGCCAAGCTGGGCCGGTCGGCCATCGACGGGCTCAGCCAGGCCGAAGCGATACCGGTGCTGGAACGGCTGCTCGCCGACCGACGGCTGCCGCCCGGAGCCCGCGGCGAGCTGGGTCTGGTGCTCGGGCGGATGCTGCGCCAGCAGGGCGAGGCGCTACGCGGGTACACCGAGATCGAACGCGCCGTGCCGTACCTGCGCGCACCACGCCGGAAGGCCCCGGCGCTCGCGGTGCTGGCGGCCCCGGACACCGTCGTCGGCCGGCACGTCGACGACCACCTGGCCCGCTGTGCGGAGGCGGAGGCCGCCGCGGCGGCCAGCGGGGATCCGGGGGCGCACCTCGCGGTCCGCATCGCCCGCGCCTCGCTGCTGCTGGAGCTGGGCGACCCGGCCGCCTGGGTGATCATCGCGGAGCTGCGGGCGTCCGCCGAGTTGGCCGACCGGCCGCGAGAGCATGCCCGAGCCTGCCTGAACTGGGCGCAGGGCGCGTTGCACGCCGGCCATCCGGAGCAGGCCGAGGCGCTGCTGGCGGCGGGTCGGGCGCTTGTCGACGAGACCGGGTACGAGCGGCTGACGACCCTGGTGGAGGTCACCGAGTTGTCGCTGGACCGGGCTGCCGGACGGCTCGACGGGCTGGCCGAGCGGCTCGCCCGGCTGGTCGTGACCGCCGAGCGGATGCCGGTGATCCTGCTCGACGCGCGGGTCGAGCTGGCGAGCGTGCGGGCCCGTACCGCCGTCGACGCCGACGAAATGGAGACGGCCGAACGGGCGCTGCGTGAGGTGGTGGCCGACGCTCGGCGGGTCGGCGCGATCTGGCCGCTGGTGCAGGCGCTCTCGGCGCTGGCCCGGCTGACAGTGGCCGGGCGGCCGGACGAGGCGGTGCGGCACGCGACGGAGGCGCTGTCACTGGTACGCGGCAAGGGCATCCTGCCGTGGGCCGCCGAGGCGGTGCTGGTGCTGGCCGAGGCGGCCGCCACGGCGGATGACCCGGCCCGGGCGGCGGGAGCGGTCGCCGAGTTGGAGGCCGGTATCGCAGGCCGCGACGCGCCGCTCGCCCTGGCCGCCCTGCGCCGATGCCGGGAACTCGTCCCAGCCTGCTGACCCGGCCCGACCCGACCGATCCGCCGAAGATGCGGGAGTCGACGCGGCCCGAGCAGGCCGGGGATGGTGCGGGGTGGCGGGCCGCCCGACGACGGCCCGCCACCGTGGATCAGAGGACGATCTGGTGCACCCGGTCGTCCACGCCGCGTACCGCCAGCCAGGCGCTGCCGTTGGCGCCGGCGGCGGCCCCCGGTGCGCCTCGGAACGCGTCGGTGGCGAACTCACCCCGCTGGAACCAGCCGCCCCAGGCGCCATCGGTCAGGTTGCGCTGCCAGAGGCGGTTGTCGGCGGCCAGCGAGAACAGGTAGACGCGCCCCGCCGTGGCGAGCAACGTCGGGCTGCCGCTCGTGGTGCCGCCCAGGTTGGTCCACGCCGACCAGGTGGTGCCGGTCCGGCTGCTCCACCACACCTCGTCGGTGCGGCTGCGGACCGCCACGTGCAACACGCCCGCGTCGTCGACGACGGCGCTCGGCCGACCGTAGAACGGCCGGTTCTCGGGCGCGCCGACACCCGCCCAGCCGGTGCTGGGCGTACGCGACCAGAGCTTGCCGTCGGCGCCGCGCGCCACCAGGGTCCACTGGGTCGGGCTGGTCCAGGCCACGGTGGGCGCGTCGGTGAGCGTGCCACCGAGGCTGCGCCACGGTCCCCACTTCCCGGCGGTGAAACTGCGCTGCCAGGCCGCGTTGTCGGTGCCGCGCACGAAGACGTCGAGCCGCCCACCGGCGGAGGCGTACGCGGAGGGTTGGCCGAGGATCCGGCCGCCGACCGGGCCGCCGAGCGAGGTCCAGCCGGTGCCCCAGGTCGCGCCGGAGCGGGTGTTCATCGCCAGCGCGCCGGAGGCGTTGCGGACGAAGGCGGTGGCGTGGGTGTCGTCCACCCGGACCAGCGCGGGGCTGGCGCTGGCGGTGCCGCCAAGGTTGGTGCCGGCGACCTGGTCGGTGCCGGTCAGACCGAGCATCGCCACCCCGTGCGCCGGCACCTCGACGGTGTACGAGCCGGTGAACGGTTGGATACCGGCGGTGCCGGGTTGGGCGTCCACGTCGGCGCGGGTCCACAGGTCACGGACGCGTACCGACCCGCCGAGCGCGACGTCGGCGAAGGTGACAGTGATCTGCTGGGCGGTGTCGTGCCGGTTGAGCAGCGCGACGGCCCGCTTGCCGGGCCCGGTGAGCACCTTGCTCCACACCTGCGCGTCGGTGCCGGTGTCGGCGACCTTGACGCCCTGCCGGACCAGCGGGTCCTGGTCCACCGCGACGATCTCCGGGTTGGTCAACGCCGAGATCATCTCCTTCGGCAGGCCGCGCGGGTCGGAGCCGATCACCAGCGGCGCGGCCATGATGGCCCACATGCCGAGCTGCGTCTTGGACTCCTCCAGGCTCAGCTCGTACCCGCCGTCGGGCAGCGGGCGCATCGGCAGGAGGTAGTCCGGGTCGTTGTAGTGCCCCGGCCCGGCGGCCGCCGGGTGGTACGCGTTGACGTCCATGTTGCGCAGCACCCACGGGTACGCCCACTGCGGGCTGGGGTCGGTGAGCCCCACGTCGGTGTACGTCCGCCACGAGTCGGCGATGGTCGGCGCGTACGTGTAGCTCCAGGTGGAGAGCTGTTCCGGGGTGTACGGGCCGCCGCCCCAGTCGGAGCTGACCGGGTTGCAGATGTTGAGCAGCATCGGCCGGGGTGACTGGCGTACCGCCTCGGCCAGCTCGCGGAAGGTGGCTTCCGGGTCGAGGCCGGCGGCCCGGCCGCAGAGCCAGTCGGCCTTGAGCGCGTCGAAGCCCCAGCCGGCGAACTGGGCGATGTCGGCCTGGTAGTGGCCGTTGCTGCCCAACCCGCACTGGCCCGGCAGGTACGGGCCGGCGTCGGTGTAGATGCCGGCCTTCATGCCCTTGCTGTGGATGTACGCGGCAAGCGCGGCCATTCCGCCCGGAAAACGGGCCGGGTCCGCGACGAGTTGGCCGGCCTCGTTACGCGGGGTGGGCGCGGCCCAGTTGCCGTCGATCCAGACGTAGGTGTAGCCGGCGTCGCGCAGGCCGCTGCTGACCATGTGGTCGGTGACGGACCTGACTTCGGCCTCGGTGGGGTCGCCACCGAGGCCGAAGTAGGTGTTCCAGCCCTGGTAGGGCGTCGGGGCGAGCCCACTGTCGAAGAACGTGGGCGCGCCCTGGTCCTCGGCCCCGGCGCCGGCCGGCGTGTGGCCGGGGCGACCGGGACCGTGACCAGCTTGCGGGGGGCCGGCCAGCGGAGGGCCGGCCATCGCCGGCGTGGGGCTGGCCAGGCCCAGGCCGAGCACGGCCAGGGCCGCGGTCAGCGGTCGGTTCAGGCGCATGGAGGTACTCCTGTCCCTCGGGGGTGGGGGTGGTGGTGCTCCGCCCTCAGTCGCGGGTCAGCACGATGAGGTCGGCGTCGTGGGTCGCGCTCCACTGCACGGGCAGGCCGACCGCGCCCAGGTGGCTACCGGAGTAGTGGCGGTCGCCGTGGGAGTAGCGGGCCGCCGGGTCGAGGCCGCGCAGGGGCAGCCGGACCGGACGGGACGGGAGCAGGCCGGTCCCGTCGAGCCGGCCGGTGTGCCAGGCCAGGACGACCACCCGGCGCTGGTCCGCAGCGGTGTACTGCACCGCGCAGCGGGCCTGGTCGGGGCCGCCGATCAGATGCACCTCGCCGTGCGTGACGACGTCCCGGATCTCCTTGTAGCGGGCGATCCAGTCGGCCGCCTCGGCCCGCTCGGCGGGGGTCCAGGCTCGGATGTCCGCGCCGACGCCGAGCACGCCGGCCATCGCGAGGACGAACCGGAACGCCAGCGAGCGGGGGCGGTTGTCGAACATTCCCGGCGCGTCGGTGACCCAGGAGCTGAGCAGGTGTGGGGCGTTGGCGTGCAGGAAGCCGTACTGGATGGCCAGCCGGTCCAGTGGGCCGGTGTTGTCGCTGGGCCAGAAGACGTCCGCGCGGGCGGCCATCGCCAGGTCGGTCCGCCCGCCGCCGCCGGCACACGCCTCGATCAGCACGCCGGGGTGGTCCCGGCGCAGCCGCTCGTAGATCCGGTGCAGGTTGGCGACGTGCGCGCCGTCCAGGTCGAGCGGGCCGACCCCGCCGGGCCGGCCCGGTTCGGTACGCGGCCGGTTGAAGTCCCACTTCAGGTAGTCGATGTCGTAGCGGCGAAGCAGCCCATCCACAGTGGAGTGGACGAACTCGGCGACCTCCGGCCGGCCCAGGTCCAGCAGGTACTGGTTGCGGACCGGGGTGAGCGGCCGCCCGTCGACGGCGTAGACCCACTCCGGGTGCTCGGCGCACAGGGTCGACTTCGGGTTGACGCACTCCGGCTCGACCCAGAGCCCGAAGTTCAGCCCGAGTGCGCGGACGTCGGCGATGAACGCGTCGAACCCGGCCGGGAACTTCGCCGGGTCGGGCGTCCAGTCCCCCAGCCCGGCCGTGTCGTCGTTCCGGCCGACGAACCAGCCGTCGTCCACCACGAACGTCTCCACGCCCAGCTCGGCGGCGATCCGGGCGAGCGCCAACTGACTCTGCGCCTCGACGGCGAAGTAGGTGGCCTCCCAGGAGTTGTAGAGCACCGGGCGGGGGGTGAGCCGGTCGGCGGCGAGCAGCCGCTGGTGGGTGTGCCAGACCCGGGCCAGCCCGTCCAGGCCGTCCGGGCTGTACGCGCCGGTTACCGTCGGCAGGGTCAGCCGCTCGCCGGGGGCCAGGTCCAGCGGGCCGTCGACCAGTTGGCGGCCGGCCCGCACCCGGGTCAGCCCGCCGGTGTCCCGTTCGGCGCTGATCTCCCACGAGCCGGTCCAGGCCAACGCCATCCCCCAGGCCGCGCCGGCCGGGTCGGCGGTGTCCCGCACGGCCAGCCAGGGCACGTGCAGGTGCCCGGGTACGCCCTGGGAGCTGCCGATGCCGAACGTGCCGTGGCCCAGCTCGACGTGGGCGAGTTGGAACTCCTGCGACCACTGCCCCCACTGGTGGCTGAGCAGCGCCCCGTGCGGCGTCGGTACGCAGAACCCGCCCGATCCGGCCCGGACCACCCGCAGGGGGTCGGCGCCGTCGTTGCTCAGCTCGACCCACCGTTGCACCACGTCGGTGCCGGTGGGCATCCGGTAGTGCACCGTGGCACGCAGCCCGGTCACCGGGTCGGCGAAGTCGACGGCCAGCTCCCGCTGGTCGGCGTCGATCCGCGCCTCGCTGTGCACGAAGCCCACCCGGCGCTTCCCGTCCAGGGTCTCCACCACCAGGTCCGCGCCGGTGAACGGACGGTCGGCGTCGGTGGCGTACTCGATGGGGGCGGCGTCCCCGGCGGTGAGGAACGGCACCGGGCCGTCGTAGGCGACCGGCGACGGTCCGTCGGAGACGCCGTGCGGCCCCCACGCGACAAGTTCCAGCCAGCGGCCGTGCGCCGGCACCGTCACCGTGTACTCGGTGTGCGTGCCGCGCAGCGTCCAGCGCTGCGGCGTCCCGGCGGTCACTTGACCGCTCCGAGCGCCAGGCCGGAGACGAAGTGCCGTTGGAAGCGCAGGAAGACCGCGACGGTGGGGACGGCCGCGATGACCGTGCCGGCGGCGATGACGTTCCAGGACGAGACGAACTGCCCCTGGAGGCCGAGCAGCGCCGGGGTGACAGGCATGTGGTCGTCGGTCCGCAACACGGTGATCGCCCAGAGCAGATCGTTGAAGATCCAGGTGAACGACAACGCGCCGAGGGCGGCCAGCGCGGGTCGGGTCAGCGGCAGCATCACCTTCGTGAAGATCTGCGCCGTGCCGGCGCCGTCGATGGTGGCCGCCTCCTGGATCTCGCCCGGCAGGTCCCGCATGAAACCGTGCAGGACGAAGGTGTAGAAGCCGAGCCCGAAGCCGACCTGCACCGCGATCAACGCCCAGAGCGTGTCGTACATGCCGGTCAGCTCGCTGAACTTGGCCACCGGGATGAGCAGGATCTGCGGTGGCAGCAGGTTGCCGGCGAGCATCAGCAGCAGGATCGTGCGCCGGCCCGGGATCCGGAAGCGGCTCAGCGCGAACGCGGCCATCGCCGCGAGCCCGAGGCTCAACGCCACCGACGGGACGGTGACAAGCATGCTGTTGATCAGCGCGCGCAGTTCGCCGCCGTCGGTCCAGGCCTGCCGGTAGGTGTCGAGGGTGAACGACCGGGGCAGGCTGCCCACGCCGTGCGCGGCGATGTCGTCGAACGACCGGGTGGACATCACCACGACCCAGATCACCGGCCCGAGCCACAGCAGCGAGAGCAGGATCATGCCGGTGTGGAAGGCCCCGGTACGGAGCTTGTTCATCAGGCTTCCTCCCGGAACGCGCGGACCAGGTAGCCGAGGATGACGGCCAGCGCGAGCACGAAGATCACGACGGCGATGGCCGAGGCGTAGCCCAGCCGCAGGCTCTGGAACGCGGTCGAGTACATGTAGGTGCTGAGCAGCTCCGACGAGTGGTACGGCCCGCCCTTGGTCAACGACCAGACGATGTCGAACGAGCGCAGCGAGTCGATCACGATGACCGACAGCACCACGGCGTTGACCCCCTTGAGCTGGGGGATCGTGACGTGCCGCAGCCGCTGCCAGGAGTTGGCGCCGTCCATCCGGGCCGCCTCGTGCAGCGCCGGGTCGATCGCCTTCAACCCGGCCAGGAACAGCACCATCACGTAGCCGATCTGCCGCCACAGCGCGGGCAGGATCACCGCGTACAGGGCGGTCTGCGGGTCGGCGAGCCAGGGCCGGATCAGGCTCTCCAGCCCGACGGCCCGCAGCAGCGTGTCGGCGATGCCGTCGGGCTGGTAGAACACCCGCCAGACAAGTGCCGTCACCACGAGCGAGAACACCACAGGGGTGAACAGCGCGGCCCGGTAGAAGCCGACCCCCCGCCGCTCCTTCTGCAGGACCAGCGCCATGCCGAAGCCGCCCAGCACGGACAGGCCACCGAAGAGGACAAGCCAGATCACGGTGTTGACGAGCGCACCGCGGAAGGTGGCGTCACCGGCCAGCTCGACGTAGTTGTCGGTGCCGACGAAGGCCGGCGACGACATCCCGTCCCAGCGGGTGAGCGAGAACCAGAAGCCCTGGAGCGCCGGCCAGAACACCCAGATGCTCTCGACCGCGAACGGCACCAGGACGAACGCCACCAGCAGCGGCGACAGTCGAGCCGACCGTCGCCGCCGCCGGGTGGGGGTGACCGAAGTCGTGGAGATCGTTGCTGTCACGTCAGCCCTTGAAGACCTTCTCGGCGCCGGCCTGCCACTCCCGCAGGATCGCGTCGATCTGGTCCGGCTTGTCGATGAACTTGGTGAGCGCGGTGTCCGCGGTCGGCTGGAGCGCGTCGCTGGAGTCGCGGTTGAAGAACTGGGTCAGCTCCTTGGCCTCGTCGAGCATCGCCTTGCCCTTGACCACGAGCGGCGAGTCGGACGCCTTGGCCTTCGGGTTGGCCGGCAGCACGATGCCGGAGCTGGCCTTGACGTACGCCTCCTGGGCCTCGACCCCGGAGAGGTAGCTGAGCAGGGCCCGGGTGCCGGTCGGGTTGGCGGTCTTCGCGCTGGCGAAGAAGCCGTCCGTGGGGGCCTCCTCGGCCAACGGCACCGCCGGGTCGATGATCGGGAACCGGAAGAAGTCCAGGTCACCGAGGGCGTCCTTGGGTGCGGCGTCGGCGAAGAACGTGCCGATCAGGAACATGCCGGTCTTGCCGGCCAGCAGCGCGGTGGTGGCCTCCTGGAACGGGTACGCCTTGCCCTTGGGGTCGAAGTAGGGCAGGGCCTCGCGCCAGCGGGTGAAGACCGCCTTGACCTTCGGGTCGTCGAAGCGCTGCTTGCCGGCGAGCAGCTCGCGGTGGAACGGCGCGCCGTTGATCCGGATGTTGAGGTAGTCGAACCAGGCCGAGGCGACCCAGGGGGTGTCGCCGAGACCGATGCCGATCGGCGGAACGCCCTTGCTCTTCAGCGTCTCGCAGACCGCCAGGAACTCGGTCCAGGTCTTGGGCTCCTGCACGCCCCACTTGGCGAAGTTGGACTTGCGGTAGAAGAAGCCCCACCAGTAGTTGTTCATCGGCACGAAGACCTGCTTGCCGCTGGCGTCGGTGGAGAGGGTGCGCAGCGACTGGGGGTAGTCGCCGAGCGACTTCCACACGTCGGAGACGTCCAGCAACAGGTTCTTGCTGGCGTAGTCGTTGGCGACCGAGCCCGCGTACCAGGTGTAGAGGTCCGGCGGGTTCGCCGAGGTCAGGTACGTCGGCAGTTGGGTCCGGAAGGTCTCCGACGCGATCGTGTTGAGGCTCGCCCGGCCCTTGCCCTGCGCGTTGAAGTTCTCGATCAGCTTCTCCATCGCGGCCTTGGCCTGCGGCGAGGAGAGGTTGGACTGGATGGTGACCGCGCCCGAGCCGCCGCTCGTCGTCGGTCCGCTGGCGGAGCTGGCGCATGCGCTGAGGAACGAGCTGGCGCCGAGGGCACCCAGGCCGGCGAGCCCGAGATGGCCAAGGAATCGCCGGCGACCGGGGTCGAAGTCGCTCACGGAGGTATCCCTTCCTCTACGACACGTAGCGTCACCGCGCAGTGTGTCGTCCATGTGAATGCTGTGACGAGACGGTTGCATCGGACGTCGCCGGCTGTCAAGATATCTTCGTAATTAATGGTTAGTTGAGATCAAAACGAGGGTCAGGTGGATCAGCTTATGCGCCGGCTTGAAGGCATGAACGCGCTGGTCACCGGTGCGATGGGCGGGATCGGCGCCGCTACGGCCCGGCGGCTCGCCGCCGAGGGCGCAGCCGTCGCGCTGCTCGACGTGCACGACCCGACCCCGCTTGCCGACGAACTGACCGCTAACGGCGGACGAGCACTGTCCGTAGTGGCCGATGTCAGCGAGGAGAGCGACTGGGCGGCCGCGGTCTCCGCGGTACGCGCCAGCCTCGGCCCGATCGACATCCTGGTCAACACCGCGTACGCCGTGCGGGTCGCCCCGGCCCACGAGACCAGTCGGCAGTCCTGGGACCAACAACTCGGCGTCAGCCTCACCGGCGCGTTCCTCGGCGTCCGCGCCTGCCTGGACGACCTGCGGGCCCGCTCCGGCGCGGTGGTGCTGATCTCCTCGGTGCACGCGCTCGTCGGGTTGCCCGGCCGCCCCGCGTACGCCGCCGCCAAGGGTGGCCTGGTCGCGCTCGGCCGCCAACTCGCCGTGGAGTACGGCCCACAGGTGCGGGTCAACACCGTGCTGCCCGGCCCGATCCTCACCGCCGCCTGGGACGAGGTGTCCGAAGAGGACCGCGAACGCAGCGTCAACGAGACAGTGGCGAAACGCTTCGGCACCCCGGACGAGGTGGCCTCGACCGTCGCCTTCCTCGTCTCACCGGACGCCGCCTACATCACCGGCGCGAGCCTCGTGGTGGACGGTGGATGGACAGCGGTGAAAGCCTCGGCCTGAGAGATCGACCCGACAAGCGAAGAGGCCAGGAGCATTGGCACAGTACGCACGCCGCGGCGTCCACGGGCAGACCGTCGAAGCGATCGCCCGTCGCATCCTCACCGGTGAGATCCCTGCCGGCGCGACCCTGAACATCGTCGCCCTCCAGGAGGAGTTCGACGTCAGCCTGACCGCGCTCCGCGAGGCGCTGAAGGTCCTCTCGGCCAAGGGCATCGTCGACGCCCGGCAGAAACGCGGCACGTTCGTCCGGCCCCGCGCCGACTGGAACCTGCTCGACGGCGACGTGATCCGCTGGCAGTTCGCCGAGGGCCCCGACGAGCGCCTGCTCGAAAAGCTGCACGAGGTGCGGGCGATCATCGAGCCGGCCGCGGCGAGGCTGGCCGCTACCCGGGCGACCGAGGACGACCTGGCCGCCCTCGACCAGGCACTTGCCGAGATGGCCGAGGCCGACGGTGATCCCGCCGCCGCCGTCGCCGCCGACCTCGCCTTCCACCGCGCGCTGCTCACCGCCACGCACAACGAGCTGCTGGAACGGATGGAGGTGGTGATGGAGACCGGGCTCGCCGAACGGGACCGCCTGGTCCACGGCGGCGCCGCGCACGACGACCCGGTGCCCAGCCACCGTGCCGTCGTCGACGCGCTGCGCGAGCGGAACGAGACGGCGGCCGAGACCGCCATGCGTGAGTTGCTGGACAAGGCCGTCCGCGACGTCGAGAAGGCACGGGGACGAAGGGGCAGTCAGTGAAGATCGAGCGCATCGAGACCTTCCTGGTCGCGCCACGGTGGTTGTTCTGCCGGGTGGAGACCGACGACGGGCTGGTCGGCTGGGGTGAACCGGTGGTGGAGGGGCGCGCCGAGGTGGTGCGCAGCGCCGTCGAGGTGCTCGCCGAATACCTGATCGGCGCCGATCCCCTGCGGATCGAGCAGCACTGGCAGGTGCTCACCAAGGGCGGCTTCTATCGGGGCGGCCCGATCCTCTCCAGCGCGGTCGCCGGCCTCGACCAGGCACTCTGGGACATCGCCGGGCAGGCGTACGGCGCGCCGGTGCACGCGCTCCTCGGTGGCCCGGTGCGCGAGAAGGTGCGGATCTACTCCTGGATCGGCGGGGACGAGCCCGCCGAGGTTGCCGACGCCGCCGCCGCGCAGATCGCCGCCGGTCTCACCGGCGTCAAGATGAACGCGTGCGGGCGACTCTCCCCCATCCCCACCTCCGCCGAGGTGGACGAGGTGATCGGCCGGGTCGCCGCCGCCCGCGAGGTACTCGGCCCCGACCGGGACATCGCGCTCGACTTCCACGGTCGGGCCGGGCTGGCCGCGGTACGCCGGATCCTGCCCGAGCTGGCCCCCCTGCGCCCGTTCTTCGTGGAGGAGCCGGTCCTCCCCGACCAGGCCCACCACCTGCGCGACATCGTCGCCAGCACACCGATCCCGGTGGCCACCGGCGAACGGCTCTACGGCCGCTCCGAGTTCCTCGGCCCGTTGCAGGCCGGGGTGACAGTGGTCCAGCCCGACCTGTCGCACGCCGGCGGGATCTCCGAGGTCCGCCGGATCGCCGCGCTGGCCGAGACGTACGGCGCGCTGCTCGCCCCGCACTGCCCACTCGGCCCGATCTCCCTGGCGGCCAGCCTCCAGGTGGCCTTCGCGACGCCGAACTTCCTGATCCAGGAGCAGAGCATCGGCATCCACTACAACGTCGGCTCCGAGTTGCTCGACTACCTGGTCGACCCGGAGCCGTTCCGGTTCGTGGACGGGCACATCGCCCGCCTCGACCGACCCGGCCTGGGCATCACCGTGGACGAGGCGGCCGTCCGCAAGGCCGCGCAGACACCGCACACCTGGCGCAACCCGGTCTGGCAGCACGCCGACGGGTCGTTCGCCGAATGGTGACCGGCGCGACTCCGGTGCCGCTGCGCGTGGCGTACGACGCCGCGCACGGCGGCCGGTGGACCAGCCTGCACGGCGGCGGGCGGGAATGGCTCTGGCGCGGCCCGGAACCCGGCCGCCACGAGGTACGCCCCGACGACGCGTTCGTCGACGCCGGCGGGCTGGAGGAGTGCCTACCTACCGTGCGCGGTCGGCCCGACCACGGCGAGGTGTGGTCCCGCCCGTGGCGCGACGCCGGCCCCGGCACCGTTGTCATCGAGCGCCCGACGTTCGTGCTGACCCGCCGGATCACCGACGACGGCGGCGTGGTGGTGGCCGACTACCGACTGTCCGCCGACCCCGGTCACCGGTTCGTCTGGGCCGCGCACGCCCTGCTCGACCTCTCCCCCGCGGCCCGTCTCGACGCGCCCGCCGGCACGCCCACCCGGCTGCACCCGGAGGCCGCCGCGCTCCTGCCGTCGGGCACCTGGCCCACCGACGCCCCGTGGCTCACCGGGGAGTGGCCGGCCCCCGCCGGGCTGACGTTCGACACTCTCGGCCCGGACGACGGGACCGCGCTCGGCGCGGTGCTGCTCGACTGCCCACGGGTCCAGGTGACCGACGGCGTCGACCGGCTGACCCTGGAGCTGGAGTGCGCGGGCCAGCCCCGCAGCACCGCCCTCTGGCGCAACCTGGGCGGCTGGCCGGCCGACGGCCCCTACCGCAGCGTCGGCGTCGAACCGATGCTCGGCGCGGCCTTCGACCTGACCGACGCCGGCCCCGCCGACGCGGCGGTCGTACCGCCCACCGGTGAGGTCACCTGGCGACTCACCATCTCCGCCCACCGCATCCACTGAGGACACCCGCGATGAACCTGCTCCACGAGCTGCGTACCCACCGGCTGCTGGCCATCGTGCGCGGCCCGGACCCGGCCGCCGCGCTGACCGCCGTACTCACCCTGGCCGAGAGCGGCGTCGCCCTGGTCGAGGTCTCGCTGACAAGTGCCGACGCGCTCGGCATCATCCGCCGGGCTCGGGCCGCCCTCGGGGCGGACTACGCCCTGGGCGCGGGCACCGTGCTCACCGCCGACGACGCCCGGGCCGCCGCCGACGCGGGTGCCGGCTTCCTGGTCACCCCGGCGCTCGCGCCGAGCCTCGCCGAGGGTGGCCGGCTCGGGCTGCCGGTGCTCGCCGGAGCGCTCACCCCCACCGAGGTGGTGCAGGCCGGCAGTGCCGGGGCCACCGCCGTCAAGCTCTTCCCGGCCTCCCTCGGTGGGCCCGACTACCTCGGCGCGCTGCGGGACCCGTTCCCCGGCACCGCGTTCGTGCCGGTCGGCGGGGTCGACGCGGAGGGCGCGCGGCGTTACCTCGACCGGGGCGCGGTCGCGGTGGGCGTCGGCTCGCCGCTGCTCGGTGACGCCGTCCGGGGCGGCGACCTGTCGGCGCTACGGGAGCGCGCGGCCACCTTCCGCACGGCGGTCCAGCGGTGATCGACCTGCTCACCCTCGGCGAGACGATGGCGGCCTTCCGCAGCAGCGGCCCACTGCGGCTGGGCGGCACCGCCGGGATCTCCGTCGCCGGGGCCGAGTCGACTGTGGCCATCGGGCTGGCCCGGCTCGGCCACCGGGCCGCCTGGGTCGGGGTCACCGGTGCCGACGAGCCAGGCGAACTGGTCCGCCGTACGCTGCGCGCCGAGGGTGTCGACCTGACCTGGTCCCGGGTCGACCCGAGCGCGCCCACCGGGCTGATCCTCTTCGAGAACCGGGTCGCCGACATCAACCGGGTCACCTACCACCGCGCGGGCTCCGCGGGCTCCCGGCTGCGCCCCGCCGACGTGACAGGTGCCTTCGACGCTCCCGGATCGCCACCCCGGCTGCTGCACGTCACAGGCATCACCTGCGCGCTCGGCGTCGAGCCGTACCAGGCGGTGGTGGCGGCCGTGCGGCGCGCCCGGGCCGCCGGCACCACCGTCTGCCTGGACGTCAACCACCGGCAACGGCTCTGGTCGGTCGCCGAGGCCGCCGACGCGCTGCGACCGCTGCTGCCCTCGATCGACCTGGTGGTCGCCTCCGACGACGAGTTGGCCGTGCTGACCGACGCGTCCGACCCGGTCGCGGCGCTGCTTTCGGCCGGCGTGACCGAGGTCGTGGTCAAGCACGGCGCCGACGGGGCGACCAGCCACCGCGCGACCGGCACGGTGCACCGTCCCGCCCGTACCGTGCCGGTGGTGGACACCGTCGGCGCGGGCGACGCGTTCGTGGCCGGGCTGCTCTCCGGTTGGCTCGACGGTGCCGACGCGCCAACCCGGCTGGACCGGGCGGTCATCACCGGCGCGTTCGCGGTGGCCACCCGGGGCGACTGGGAGGGCCTGCCCGACCGGGCCGAGCTGACGCTGCTCGACCACGGCCCGGGCGGTACGGTCCGCTGACGATCCTTTGGAGGAGCACCATGGAGCTGACCGAACCGACCGTCTGGAGCACCGACCGGCTGGAGCTGGGCGAGGGCCTGCGCTGGGTCGACGATCGTCTGGTCCTCGTCGACCTGCTGGCCGGCCGGCTGCTGGAGACCGGCGGCGACGCGCCGGGTCCGCTGCGGGAGGTGCGCCACCTCGACGTACCCCTCGGCGCGGTCGCCCCGGTGGCCGACCGACCCGGCGACTGGCTCGCCGCCGCCGGGACCGGCCTCACGGTGCTGCCCGCCGGTGGCGACCCCCGACCGGTCGCCGACCTGGTCGGTGACGCGCCCGAGCCGACCCGGATGAACGACGCGGTCGCCGACCCGCACGGAAACTTCTGGGCCGGCAGCATGACGTACGCGGCGGTCCCCGGCGGGGGCACGCTGTACCGGCTCACCCCGGGCGCGGCACCGGTGCCCGCGGTGACCGGGCTGACCATCCCGAACGGGCCGGCGTTCGACGCCACCGGCACCACCATGTACCTGGCCGACACACCGCTTGGCGCGATCGACAGGTTCACCGTCGACCCGGGCACCGGTGACCTGCACGGGCGGGAGCCGTTCCTGCGGCTCTCCCCCGACGACGGAGGTCCCGACGGCATGACCGTCGACGCGGCCGGCCACCTCTGGGTCGCGTTCTGGGGCGGCTCGGCGGTCCGCCGCTACCGGCCCGACGGCACCCTCGACCGGGAGATCCGGCTGCCGGCGAAGCAGCCCGCCGGCATCTGCCTGGGCGGCCCTGGCCTGCGCCGACTGTTCATCGGCACGGCACGGGTCGGGTTGGACACCGCGGGTCCGCAGGACGGCGCGCTGCTCGCGGTGGACGTCGAGGTCCCCGGCCTGCCCGCCGCGTACGCCGCCGCACCGTTGAGCTGACGGAGGCATATCGGACGCCAGGGAGGGAACAACCGCACCGGAGCGCGTTACCGACCGGCAGGAGGCGAACGGTGAGCAGCACGGGGTGGATGTCGTGAACGGGCCGGTCGGCGACGAACCGGTTGGCGAACTGGAGCTGGTGCACACCTTCACCGGCCCGATGCCGACCGGGGTGAGCGTCTCGCACCGGGGCCGGATCTTCGTCAACTTCCCGAAATGGGGTGACGAGGTGCCGGCCACCGTCGTGGAGCTGCGCGACGGCCGGGAGGTGCCGTACCCCGACCAGGCGTGGAACGACCCGTCCGGCGACGACGACGCTGGCGCGTTCGTGTCGGTGCAGAGCATCGTGGTGGACCCGGCCGACCGGCTCTGGGTGTTGGACACCGGCAGCCCGATGTTCCAGCCCACGAAGCCGGGTGGGCCGAAGCTGGTCCGGATCGACCTGGACACCGACACGGTCGCCCAGGTGATCACCTTCCCGACCGACGTGGCGCTGCCGACGACGTATCTCAACGACGTCCGCTTCGACCTGCGGCGGGGCGAGGCGGGAGTCGCTTACATCACCGACTCGGCGGACTCCGGGCCGAACGGCATCATCGTGGTGGACCTGGCAAGCGGCGCCTCCTGGCGGCGGCTGCACGACCACCCGTCCACCAAGGCGGAGCCACTGGCGACGTTCCGGCCGGTGGTCGAGGGCCGGCCGTTCCTCCAACGTCCGCCGGACGGGCCGCCGAAGCCGGTGAGCATGGGCTCCGACAGCATCGCCATCTCGGCCGACGGCGACCGACTGTACTACTGCCCGCTGGCGTCGCGACGCCTGTACAGCGTCTCCACCGAGGCGCTTGCCGACCCGGGCGTCACCCAGGAGGCGGTCGCCGCGACAGTCGTCGACGAGGGCGACCGGGGCAGCGCCTCGGACGGGTTGGAGAGCGACGACGCGGGGCGGCTCTACCTCACCGCGTACGAGCACAACGCGGTGCTGCGCCGGCTGCCGAACGGCGAGTACGAGACAGTGGTCCACGACCCGCGGCTGCTCTGGCCGGACACCATGTCGGTGGCCGCCGACGGGTACCTCTACGTCACCGCCAACCAGCTGCACCGGCAGGCGCAGTACCAGCGGGGCAAGGACCTGCGGCGCAAGCCGTACGCGCTGTTCCGCACCCGCATCGACGCCGGCCCGGTGCTGCTGCGCCGCTGAGCAGGCGGGACGTCCGCGGTCAGCTCGTCGGCAGGGCGCGGTCCAGGAGGTCGAACAGGGCCGCCCAGTGCCGTTCGGTGGCCTGCTCGTCGTAGGCGGGGGTGTCGGCCATGGTGAAGCCGTGGTGGGCGCCCTCGTAGACCTCGGAGCGGTAGCGCACGCCGGCGGCGTCGAGCGTCTTCTCCAGCGTGGCGATCTGCTCGGGGGTCATCGACTGGTCGGCGTCGGCGTGCCCGAAGTACAGCTCGCCGGTGATCGAGCCGACGCCCAGGTGCGGGCTGTCCGGCGCGTCGGTGACGATCCGACCGCCGTGGAAGCTCGCCAGCGCGGCGATGCGGTCCGGGTGCGCCTCGATGGCCCGCAGCCCGTTCGTGCCGCCCATGCAGTAGCCGGTGATCGCGACCGGGCCTGGCCGGACGTCGTCGCGGGCGGCCAGGAAGTCGAGGTACGCGGCGGTGTCCCGGTTGATCACGTCGGGGGTCAACACTCCGACCAACGGCATGATCTTCTCGAAGAGCGCGGCGCGCTGATCTGCCTCAGCGAGTCGGGACAGGTCGAACAGCGGTGCCCGCCCGGCCCGGTAGAACAGGTGGGGCGTCAGCACCAGGTAGCCCCGGGCGGCGATCCGTTCCGCCATCTCGACCAGGCGCGGGCGCGGCCCGAAGGCGTCCATGAAGAGCAGCACCGCCGGGAAGGGGCCGTTGCCGTCCGGCCGGGTCATCGACGCGTCCGCGACTCCGTCGTCGGTCGGGATGTCCACCGTCGTCGTCCGCACTGTGCCTCCTCGTCCGAAATTCCTTGATCGTCAGGAACGCTACTCGCCAGGCGGCCGGCCCGGTCCGACACCCGGGGACTGTCGATCCCTGGACAAGACGACCCTGGGTGGCGGTCGGCGACCGGTCCACGCTTGGCCGTGACCGATGACGGACACCACCGACCTGGGAGTTGTTGTGCTCGATCTGACCGTTCCGGACCTGACTGGAAAGCTCGCTGTCGTGACCGGCGGCAGCGACGGACTGGGCCTCGGCCTGGCCACCCGGCTGGCGCGTGCCGGCGCTGAGGTGGTGCTGCCGGTCCGCAACCCGGCCAAGGGGGCCGCCGCGCTGGAGACCGTCCGGGCCGCCGCGCCGGGTGCCGTCGTCTCGACCCGGGAGCTGGACCTCGCCTCGTTGGACTCGGTGGCCGCGCTTGCCGACACGCTGCTCGGCGAGGGCCGACCGATCCACATCATGATCAACAATGCGGGCGTGATGACACCTCCCACCCGGCACGCCACCGCCGAGGGCTTCGAGCTGCAACTCGGTACCAACCACCTCGGCCACTTCGCGCTGAACGGGCGGCTGCTGCCGCTGCTGCGGGCCGGCCGCGCCCGGGTCACCACCATGTCGAGCAGCGCCGCCCGTTCCGGCCGGCTCGACTGGGACGACCTGCAGAGCACCCGCCGGTACGCGGCGATCCGGGCGTACAACACCTCCAAGCTGGCCACCCTGCACTTCGGGCTGGAACTCGACAGGCGCAGTCGGGCCGGCGGCTGGGGCATCGTCAGCAACGTCGCCCATCCGGGCACCACCATGACCAATCTCTACGCGTCCGGCCCCAACCTGGGCCGCAACCGACCCTCGGCGCACCACGCGGTGCTGAGCCGACTGGCCCGCTGGGGCATCCTGGTGCACTCGGTGGACGCCGGGCTGCTCCCCGCCCTCTACGCGGCCACGAGCCCGCAGGCGCGGGGCGGCCGGTTCTACGGCCCGGACGGGCTGGGGCAGTTCACCGGCAAACCGACAGAGCTGGCCGTCTACCGCTCGGCGCGCAGCACCGAGGACGCCGCCCGGCTGTGGACCGTCTCCGAGCGGCTGGTGGGCGTCGAGTACCCGGGCAACTGACCGGCGTACGCTCGCGCCGGCGGTCAGGCCCGGACGAAGCGCACCGCGTCGGCGACCACGTGGCCGTCGGTGTCCTCGGTGCGGATCAGCACGCTCCCGCCGCTGCCCGCCGTGAACGGGTAGGTCCCCAACGGCACCCACTGGCCGCCGGCCTGCCGCTGGTCCACAGTGCGGGTGACCAGCCCACCGGAGTGTTCGATGTCCACCGGCACGTTCGTCGCCCGGTTCGGGTTGGCGGTCCAGCGCAACTGCACAGTCCAGGACCCGGAGGCCGGCAGCGTCGGGCGGAACCGCAGCCGGTTGACGCCCTTGGCGGTGTTGCCGTCGTGCTCGTAGTCCGGGCCGTAGAAACCGCCGACACTTGTGCTGCGCAGCCACGTCCCGGCCCGGGTGATCCCGTTGGCCGCCGCGTTGTCCAGGATCACCTCGTCGGTCGAGCCCCACTCCAGGACTGCGCCGTCCTGCCGCAACCGGGTCTGGAGGGTGGGCACGGGCACCTCCTGCACGGGGAGGTTCCCGGCGAGGGCCAGCGACGCCGCGGTGGCCGCCGCCTGCCCGAGGATCATGAACACCGGTTCCATCCGGATCGAGCCGTACGCGATGTGGCTCGACGAGAGGCAGACCGGCACCAGCAGGTTGGCGCACTGCGCCTGGTGCGGCACGATCGCCCGGTAGCTCACCGGGTAGGGGGCCGGCACACCGATCTGCACGTCCCCCTCGTTGCGCACCCGACCGTCGACCACCACCCGCTGGCAGTTGTGCGAGTCCATCGTGTAGCTGGCCAGGCCCACCGAGTCGGTGGCGCGTACCCGGCCCCGGCAGTCGGCCTCGGTCACCACGTAAGCGGAGACCATCCGGCGGGCCTCCCGGATGTAGAGCAGCGGCGGCCAGCCGCCGGTGCCGGTGAACTCGTCGACCGGCAGCCCCCACCTGGCGGTCGAGTCGCGGACCGACGCCGGCAGCCGGGGGTCGTTGGACAGGAACCACATCAGCCCCTGCTGGTAGGTGCGGTGCTCGGCGATGATGCTCTCCCGCGCCGCCCAGCTCGCCGTCGGGTACGCGTGGTTGAAGCCGATGTGGTCGGTGGAGACCGCGCCGTTGTTGTTGGAGTCGGTCTTGCCGCCGCCGACCGAGTGGGTGGTGAAGTACGGCCCGGTGTAACCGGCCTGGATGTGGCGCAGCAGCAGCTCGTACCGGATCGGGTCGTAACCGGAGGGCTTGCCGAACGGGATCCGGTTGGCCGCCTGGGTCAGGCACATCCGGAAGCAGTACGCCTGGATCCGGTCGTCGGCGCTGCCGCGTGGGGCCAGCGGCGTGGCGGAGATGCCCGGCAACAGGCCGCTGGCGGGCGAGCCGGCCGTCACGTACGGGTCGACCGGGTAGGCGAACTGGTGGGTGTTGCCGGACTGCACCCCGTTGATCGTCTCGCCGTACGTGTCGTTGGACTCCCGCCCGACGGTGAACCCCACCCCGGCCATGGCCAGCAGGTCACCCTCGTAGGTGGCGTCGACGAACACCCCACCCCGGTAGATCGACCCGTCCTCGGTGCGCAACTCGGTGATCCGATTGCCGCTGCGGCCGACGCCGCTCAGCCGGGCGTCGATGATCACCGGCACGCCCGCCTCGGCCAGCAGGTCGGCGAAGACGTCGGCGGCGACGTGCGGTTCGAAGGTCATCCGTAGCGGCGAGGTCGGCGTGAGGGTTCCGCCGTGGTACTTCACGTACACCCGGCGGTAGAACTCGGCGGCGAGCCCGCCGATGGACGCCTGGACGCCGGTGTCGGTGGCGCCCAGCCCGGCGGTGCTCAGCCCGCCGACGTGGCCGGTGGGCTCCACCACCACCGCGGTGCGGCCGAGCCGGCGCATGGTGATCGCGGCGGCCAACCCACCGGAGGTGGCGCCGTAGACGACCAGGTCGGCGGTGGTGACGGCGGCGCGGGCGGGGCCGGCCCGGAACGGGTCGTTGAGGCCGGCCAGGACGAGGCCGGCGCCGCCGGCGGTCAGCAGCCGACGACGGGACAGGGGCAGGGACACGGCGGGCTCCCGAGGGGTAACCGGAAAGGGACGGTTACAGAAGCACGCCGCTGCCACTGCAGACAGAAATTCTTCAATCTCTGCCGGCGGGTGTCAACGGGTCAGGGGCGGTAGCGGTAGCCCATTCCCGGCTCGGTGATGAGGTGGCGGGGGCGGGCCGGGTCGTCCTCCAGCTTGCGCCGCAACTGGGCCAGGTACTGCCGCAGGTAGTTGGTCTCGTTCTGGTATTCCGGCCCCCACACGTCCTGGAGGAGCTGACGCTGGCTGACCAGCTTGCCGGGGTGGCGCAGCAGTTTCTCCAGCACGCTCCACTGGATGGGGGTCAGCTTGACCTCGGTGCCGTCGTCGCGCCGGACGCTGTGGTCGGCCAGGTCGACGGTGTGCTGGCCGATCCGCAGCGCCGGCACCGCCTCGCTGGGGCCGCCGAGGCGGCGGGTCACCGCGCGGATGCGGGCCAGCAGCTCCTCCACCCCGAACGGTTTGGTGACGTAGTCGTCGGCACCGGCGTCGAGCGCGGCGACCTTGTCCTCACTGCCGGCCCGGCCGGAGAGCACGATGATCGGCACGCTGGTCCAGCCGCGCAGGCCGCGGATCACCTCCACCCCGTCGATGTCGGGCAGGCCCAGGTCAAGCACCACCAGGTCGGGCGGGTGGCTGGCGGCGGCCTTCAGCGCGGCGGCCCCGGTGTCGGCGACGTCCACGTCGTACCGGCGGGCACGCAGGTTGATCCGTAGGGCGCGCAGGATCTGCGGTTCGTCGTCGACGACCAGGATGCGGGTCATTCCTGCGGCCCCTCCGAGCTGGTCTGCGCGGCGGCCGGCAGCCGCAACACCATGGTGAGCCCACCGCCGGGGGTGGTCTCCGGGGTGATGCTGCCACCCATCGCCTCGGCCAACCCCCGGGACAGGGCGAGCCCGAGACCGACACCGGTCTGGTTGTCCCGGTCACCGAGGCGTTGGAACGGCAGGAAGACGTGCTCCCACTGGTCCTCCGGGATGCCCGGCCCCCGGTCGATCACCCGCAGCTCCACCTGGCCGGCGTGCGCGCTGGCGGTGATGGTGGGCGGCTGGTCGGGCGGGCTGTAGCGCAGCGCGTTGGCGACGATGTTGACGAGCACCCGTTCCAGCAGGCCCGGGTCGGCGGTGGCGGCCGGCAGGTCGGCCGGGATGTCCGTGCCGACGGTCGCGGCCGCCGGGCCAAGTTCGTCCAACGCCAGGGGTACGGCGTCCTCCAGGCCGATCGCGGTGGCCGTGATGCCGAGGACGCCGGCCTGGAGTCGGCTCATGTCCAGCAGGTTGCCGACCAGCCGGGCGAGCCGGTCGAGCGACTCCTCGGCGGTCTCCAGCAACTCCTCGCGGTCGGACTCGTCGAATTCGATGTCGTGGCTGCGCAGGCTCGTCACGGCGGCCTTCGCCGACGCCAGTGGCGTACGCAGGTCGTGGCTGACCGCGGCGAGCAGCGCGGTGCGCATCCGGTCCGCGGCCGCGAGGGGCCGGGCGGTGGCGGCCTCCTCGGCGAGTCGTTCCTGGCGCAGCGCGACGGCGGCCTGCGCGGCGAACGCCTCGACGATCCGCCGGTCGGCGGCCTCCAGCCGCCGGCCGCTGAGCACGACGGTGATCCGCTCGTCGACCGGCACCGCCGTCTCACCGCCGTCGGGAGTGCAGGCCGGCTGCTCACCGACGCTGGCCACCACACACCAGGCGCGCTCCTCGCGGGCCCGATCCGGACGCCCACCTGCCTCCTCGGCCAGCTCCAACACACTCACGGCGCGCAGCCCGAACGTTTCGCGGAGCTGGTCCAGCAGGGCGGGCAGGGGGCGCTCGCCGCGCAGCACGCCACCGGCGACGGCGGCGAGGGTCTGCGCGTCGGCGGCGGCCCGCGCGGCCTCCCGGGTGCGACGGGCGGCCACGTCCACGATCCAGCTCACCGCCAACGCCACACCGACGAAGACGGCCAAAGCGAGCAGGTTGTCGGCCTCGGCGATGGTCAGCGTCCGGTACGGCGGGGTGAAGAACCAGTTGAGCAGCAGCGACCCGCCGAGCGCGGCGACCAGCGCCGGCCACACCCCGCCGACAAGCGCGACCCCGACGACCCCGGCGAGGAACAGCAGGATGTCGTTGGTCAGCGTCAGGTCGGGCAGGGCCTTCAGCAGCACTGTGAGCAGCGGCATGCCCAGCACGGCCAGGCCGAAGCCGAGCAGCCGTCGACGCCGGGACAGCGCCGCCGGCACGGCCGCCGCCCGACGTCCCTTGCCGGCCTGCTTGTGGGTGACCAGGTGCACGTCGATCGAGCCGGAGAGCGCGGTGGTGGTGACCCCGACCCCCCGGGCGAAGATCTGCGCGAGGCGACCGCGCCGGCTCGCGCCGAGCACCAACTGGGTGGCGTTCACGCCCTGGGCGAAGTCGAGCAGCGCGGCCGGCACGTCGGTGCCGAGCACCTGGTGGTAGGTGCCGCCCAGGCTCTCCACGAGGACCCGCTGGCGGGCGAGCTGGGCCGGGTCCGCGCCGGCCAGGCCGTCGCTGCGGGCCACATGCACGGCGAGCAGGTCGGCGCCCTTGCTGCGGGCCGCGACCCGGGCCGCCCGGCGGATCAGCGTCTCGCCCTCCGGGCCGCCGGTCAACGCGACCACGACCCGTTCCCGGGCCTCCCAGGTGGCGGCGATGCCCTGCTGGCTGCGGTAGCGGTCGAGCTGCTCGTCGACCTTGTCGGCCAGCCAGAGCAGCGCAAGCTCGCGCAGCGCGGTGAGGTTGCCGACCCGGAAGTAGTTGCCCAGCGCGGCGTCGATCTTGTCGGGTCGGTAGATGTTGCCGTGCGCCATCCGCCGGCGCAGCGCCTCGGGGGTCATGTCGACAAGCTCGACCTGTTCGGCGGCGCGGACGATCTCGTCCGGCACGGTCTCCCGTTGGGTGGTGCCGGTGATCTGGGCGACGACGTCGTTCACCGACTCCAGGTGCTGCACGTTGACCGTGGACAGCACGTCGATCCCCGCGTCGAGCAGCTCCTGGACGTCCTGCCAGCGCTTGTCGTGCCGGGAACCGGGCACGTTCGTGTGCGCCAACTCGTCGACGATCGCGATCTCGGGCCGGCGGGCCAGCACCGCGTCCAGGTCCATCTCGGTGAACTCCGCGCCGCGGTAGTCCATGGTGCGGCGGGGCACCTGTTCCAGGTCGCCGAGCATCGCTGCGGTGTGCTGGCGGCCGTGGGTCTCCACGAAGCCGATCACCACGTCGGTGCCCCGGGCGGCCCGCCGCTGGGCCTCCTCCAACATGGCGTACGTCTTGCCGACGCCGGGGGCGGCCCCGAGATAGATGCGCAGTTCTCCGCGTGGCACGGGGACCATCCTCCCTGGTCAGGTCGGCGGGCGGGGCCGTGCCGGTCGACGCCACCGATGAGGCCGGTCTGCGACTTGAAATCGAAGGACTGACGCAACGTGCTGCTCGGCTTGAGCTTGCTGAGGTCGATCT